>NZ_JBHJWQ010000001.1:921056-954752 GCF_042266885.1 Streptomyces sp. NPDC056061
ACAAGCCCCCGTTGTGTAGCGGCCTAGCACGCTGCCCTCTCACGGCAGTAGCGCCGGTTCGAATCCGGTCGGGGGTACAACAGCAGGACAGAAAAGGGCCCTTCACTCAGGTGAGGGGCCCTTCTGCTTGGTCGTGCACGTGTGTCGCGATGCGGAGGCGCTTGTTGTCCCTGCGGTATGTCTCCCCGTCATGTCCGGGTTCCGCAGCGGGACTTGGGGCGGGACCGGGGTGGCTCCCGACCCGGGATTCGAAGGGGGGCCGCCACGACGCTGGGGCGGCTGGGGGAGAGGGGCGGGGTCAGCCGTTGCGGCGCAGGGCCTCGCTGAGCCGGGCCGCCGAATCGATGACGGCCTGGGCGTGCATCCGGCCGGGGTGGCGGGTCAGCCGCTCGATGGGTCCGGAGACCGAGACGGCGGCGACCACCCGGTTCGAGGGGCCTCGCACCGGCGCGGAGACCGAGGCCACGCCGGGCTCGCGCTCGCCGATCGACTGGGCCCAGCCCCTGCGCCGGACGCCCGAGAGCGCCGTCGCCGTGAAGCGGGCGCCCTGGAGGCCCCGGTGCAGGCGCTCCGGCTCCTCCCAGGCCATCAGGATCTGGGCCGACGAGCCTGCCTTCATGGTGAGCGTGGAGCCGACCGGCACGGTGTCCCGGAGGCCGGACAGTCGCTCCGCCGCCGCCACGCAGATCCGCATGTCGCCCTGGCGCCGGTAGAGCTGCGCGCTCTCGCCCGTGATGTCGCGCAGGTGCGTGAGCACCGGCCCCGCCGTCGCCAGCAGACGGTCCTCGCCCGCCGCGGCCGCCAGCTCCGCGAGCCGGGGGCCGAGAATGAAACGGCCCTGCATGTCCCTCGCCACCATCCGGTGGTGTTCCAGTGCCACGGCCAGTCGATGGGCCGTGGGTCGTGCGAGCCCGGTCGCCGCGACCAGCCCGGCGAGGGTGGCCGGACCGGACTCCAGGGCGCTCAATACCAGAGCCGCCTTGTCGAGAACGCCGACGCCGCTAGAGTTGTCCATACGACGATACTCCCGTCTCACTCTGTGAAACGCAAGTTCAATTCTCGGCGGAAGTTGCGAACCTGTACGAGCGGCCGCACAACGGCCCGCAGCCACCGCCCCGCTCGGGGGTCCGGACGGCGGCGCACCAATCTCTAGTTGGGCCGGCGAAGACGCCGGTCGGAGGGAAAGCGATGGGTAGGACACTCGCGGAGAAGGTCTGGGACGACCATGTCGTCCGGCGCGCCGAAGGTGAGCCCGACCTCCTCTTCATCGATCTGCACCTGCTGCACGAGGTGACCAGCCCCCAGGCCTTCGACGGCCTCCGGCAGGCGGGTCGCCGGGTCCGGCGCCTCGACCTCACCATCGCCACCGAGGACCACAACACCCCGACCCTCGACATCGACAAGCCGATCGCCGACCCGGTCTCCCGCGCGCAGCTGGAGACCCTGCGCAAGAACTGCGCCGAGTTCGGGGTGCGGCTGCACCCGCTGGGCGACGTCGAGCAGGGCGTCGTGCACGTGGTCGGCCCGCAGCTGGGCCTGACCCAGCCCGGCACCACGGTCGTCTGCGGCGACTCCCACACCTCCACGCACGGCGCCTTCGGCGCGTTGGCGTTCGGTATCGGCACCAGCCAGGTCGAGCACGTCCTGGCCACCCAGACGCTGCCCATGGTCCGCCCGAAGACCATGGCCATCACCGTCGACGGCGAACTGCCCGACGGCGTCACCGCCAAGGACCTGATCCTCGCGATCATCGCCCGGATCGGCACCGGCGGCGGTCAGGGGTACGTCCTCGAATACCGCGGCCCGGCCATCGAGAAGCTCTCGATGGAGGCCCGGATGACCATCTGCAACATGTCGATCGAGGCGGGCGCCCGGGCCGGCATGATCGCCCCGGACGAGACGACCTTCGCCTATCTGAAGGGCCGCGACCACGCCCCGCAGGGCGAGGACTGGGACGCCGCCGTCGCGTACTGGAAGACGCTGCGCACCGACGACGACGCGGTCTTCGACGCCGAGGTTGTCATCGACGCCGCGGAGCTGGCCCCGTTCGTCACCTGGGGCACCAACCCCGGCCAGGGCGCGCCGCTGTCGGCCAACGTCCCCGACCCGGCTTCGTACGAGGACGCCTCGGAGCGCAGCGCCGCCGAAAAGGCCCTGGAATACATGGGGTTGACCGCCGGGCAGCCGCTGCGCGACATCAACGTGGACACCGTGTTCGTAGGTTCCTGCACCAATGGGCGCATCGAGGACCTGCGCAACGCGGCCGAGGTCCTGGGCGGTCGCAAAGTCGCCGACGGGGTACGGATGCTGGTCGTCCCGGGTTCCGTCCGGGTCGCTCTCCAGGCCGTCGAGGAGGGCCTGGACAAGGTCTTCACCGCCGCCGGAGCCGAGTGGCGGCACGCCGGCTGCTCGATGTGCCTCGGCATGAACCCCGACCAGCTGGCCCCCGGCGAGCGTTCCGCCTCCACCTCGAACCGCAACTTCGAGGGCCGGCAGGGCAAGGGTGGCCGTACCCACCTGGTCTCCCCGCAGGTCGCCGCCGCCACCGCCGTGCTGGGTCACCTGGCCTCGCCCGCCGACCTGTCCGACGCCGACGTCCGTACGCCCGCTGGAGTCTAGGAACCATGGAAGCCTTCACCACACACACCGGCCGGGCCGTCCCGCTGCGCCGCAGCAACGTCGACACCGACCAGATCATCCCCGCCCACTGGCTGAAGAAGGTCACTCGCGACGGCTTCGAGGACGGACTCTTCGAAGCCTGGCGCAAGGACGAGGACTTCGTTCTCAACCGTCCCGAGCGCAGCGGTGCGACGGTGCTGGTGGCCGGTCCCGACTTCGGCACCGGGTCGTCCCGCGAGCACGCCGTCTGGGCGCTGCAGAACTACGGCTTCAAGGCCGTCGTCTCCTCCCGGTTCGCCGACATCTTCCGCGGCAACTCGCTGAAGAACGGGCTGTTGACCGTCGTGCTCGACCAGGGCACCGTCGACGCGCTCTGGGAACTCACCGAGGCCGACCCGACGGCCGAGATCACCGTCGACCTGGAGGCCCGGCAGGTCCGTGCCGAGGGCATCACGGCCGATTTTGATCTCGACGAGAACGCCCGCTGGCGCCTGCTGAACGGCCTGGACGACATCAGCCTCACCCTTCAGAACGAAGCGGACATCGCGGCATACGAGGTGGCAAGGCCGACCTTCAAGCCCCGTACAATTAACGCCTGAGCAGCGCGTTTCCAGGACTGCGCCCCCTGCCTTCTGGTAGGGGGCGCAGTCGCTTGTTGAGACCCCGTCGGGCGACAACTCGCCCCAGATGGCACAATCGGTGCATGGAACGCGACAGCCAACTCACGCTTTACGGCCAAGTCGCCGACCGTTTGAAGGAAGCGCACACAAGAGTGCGCGCACTGCAAGTCCCGGAGGGCGTACGGATGGCGCTGTCCCGGAAGCTGTTGGTCATCACGGCCGCGGCTAAGCACGATCTCCCGGATGCGGCAAGGCGTCTGGACCGGTTGATGAAGGACCTCGATGAGGGCCGATTCCCCGAAGGTGAGTGACGCTGCGGAACTGCGCAGCGGTCGACTTCGTTGCGGCACTAGGGTGATTAGCCCGTTTCGTGTTTGATTTGCGGTATATATCTGCCTAACGTGCGAAAACGCTTGAACACTTTCGTTCTGGCAATGTCTCCGAAGGGGAAGACGTGAACAAGGCGCAGCTCGTAGAAGCGATTGCCGACAAGCTCGGCGGCCGTCAGCAGGCCGCGGACGCCGTCGACGCGGTGCTCGACGCGATCGTCCGTGCGGTCGTCGCCGGGGACCGTGTCTCGGTCACCGGTTTCGGCTCGTTCGAGAAGGTCGACCGCCCGGCCCGGTACGCCCGCAACCCGCAGACGGGTGAGCGCGTGCGGGTCAAGAAGACCTCCGTGCCGCGCTTCCGCGCGGGACAGGGGTTCAAGGACCTGGTGAGCGGCTCGAAGAAGCTCCCCAAGCATGACGTGGCCGTGAAGAAGGCGCCCAAGGGCAGCCTGTCCGGCGGTGCTTCCACCCGCACGACGGCCAAGGCCGCCGCCAAGAAGGCCGCCGCGAAGAAGGCCGTGGCGAAGAAGACGACCGCCAAGAAGACGACCGCCGCGAAGAAGACCACGGCGGCGGCGAAGAAGACGACGGCGACGAAGAAGACCGCGGCCGCGGCGAAGAAGGCGACGGCCGCCAAGAAGACCGCGCCGGCCAAGAAGGCCGTGGCGAAGAAGGCGCCCGCCAAGAAGACCACGGCGCGCAAGACCACGGCGAAGAAGACCACCGCACGGAAGAAGTGAGGCCGGGCAGTACAGGGCCGCTCACACGCGCCGGGCCGGGCTCCCCTCGGGGAGCCCGGCCCGCGGGCTGTCCGGGCAGGGGCGGTGCGCGGTGCCGCCCGGAAGGCGTGTTGTGCCGCTCGGGAGACGCGCCGTGCCGTTCAGAAGGTCTGGAGCGTCACCAGGGTGATCCGGAGCCCCGCGCCCTCGCCGCTGCCCTCGATCCGCACCCGCTGCCCCGGACGCAGCAGTCGCAGGCCGCCCGCCTCGAAGGCCCGGGCATCGAACTCCACCGGGGTGCCGTCGTCGAGCAGCACGCTGCCGGTGCGGGTCTCGGGGTCGTACGTGTACGCGGTCGCCTGCATGGACGGCAGCCTATCGGTCCGCCCGGGCGGCGCCGGCCGACCACCGTCGCGCCGTGTGCGGGCCCACGCCGAGAGCGAGAGCCGCCCGGAGGTCCTCGCCGGTGTCCACGTCCTGCCGGACCGAGTCGATGCCGGGCAGCGTGATTTCCACCGCGCCGGAGTCGAGATGCCGAGTCCGGGAACGGCCGCCGAATAGCGGACGCAATTCGACCTCGGGGGCGGCCGACAGAAATGTTGTTCCTATTCCGGTGGCATCGGTGACGAATGTGCGAGGGAAAGTGGCCGAGAATTCGAGCGTCCGGGCCAATTCCGCGGGACGCAGTGCCGGGAGATCCGCGTTGAGCGCGGCGAGCGCGGCCCCGGGACGCCGGGCCCGCACCGTCCGCGCGCCGTGCGCCAGGGCCGCGTTGAGCCCCCGGTCCGGTTCGTCGGGAACGATCCGCGCGCCGAGGGCGGCGAGCGCTGCACCGGCCCGCGGGTCGTCCGTGACGACCACCACATCCCGTACCGCCGGGCACACCAGGGCGGCGGCCACGGTGTCCTCGGCGAACGCGAGGGCCAGCCGGGGCCGCAGGGCGTCGCCCGTTGTCGGCGCCAGCCTGCTCTTGGCCCGCACCAAGGGCTTCAACGGGACGACCAGGGTCCAGGGACCGGTCGGGTCGGTGTTCGTGGCGATCTCCCCCTCGCTGGACGTCGCCGCCCATTCTCGCCCGTCGGCGCGAGAACCCGGGGGGTCGGTCCGGAAAGCGGGGCGTACGGTGTTCTCGACAGAGCAGGGGCCTGGGGCGAGACTTGACCGTCGGTAGCCAGGCAGAGTTCAGGTCCTTAGAGGAAGGTGTCCGAGTGTCCCGCCGCAGAATCGGCTTCTGGTACCGCCTGGCGGCGGTCATCGCAAAACCGCCGCTGGTGGTTCTGTTCAAGCGTGACTGGCGGGGAATGGAGCATATTCCGGCCGACGGCGGATTCATCACTGCGGTCAACCACAACTCGTATCTGGACCCGCTCTCCTACGCCCATTTCCAGTACAACACCGGTCGCGTGCCGCGGCTCCTCGCCAAGGCGGGCCTGTTCAAGGCGCCGTTCGTCGGAATGATGCTGCGCGGCACCGGCCAGATCCCGGTGTACCGCGAGACGACCAACGCGCTGGACGCCTTCCGGGCCGCCGTCGACGCCATCGAGCGCGGCGAGTGCGTCGCCTTCTACCCCGAGGGCACCCTCACCCGGGACCCCGACATGTGGCCGATGGCCGGCAAGACGGGCGCGGCACGGGTCGCGCTGCTCACGAAGGTTCCGGTGATCCCGGTCGCCCAGTGGGGCGCCAACCTGGCGATGCCGCCGTACGCCAGAACAAAGAAGCTCCGGCTCTTCCCCCGCAAGACCCTCCGGGTCCAGGCCGGGCCGCCCGTCGACCTCTCCCGGTTCCACGACGAGCAGCCGACGCCGGAGGTCCTGCGCGAGGCGACCGAGGCCATCATGGCCGCGATCACCGAGCAGCTGGAGATCGTACGGGGCGAGAAGGCCCCCGCCGAGCCGTACGATCACCGCAGGGCGCGCGCGGAGCAGCGCCGCAAGGCCGAAGGAAAGGGACCCAAGTGACGCACCCCGCAAAGGCGGCCGTCTTCGGAACCGGCTCATGGGGTACGGCCTTCGGCATGGTGCTCGCCGACGCCGGCTGCGAGGTCACCCTCTGGGGCCGCCGTGCCGAGGTCGCCGAGGCCATCAACACGACCCGGACCAACCCGGACTACCTCCCCGGGATCGAGCTCCCCGCGTCGCTCCGGGCCACCACCGACGCCGCCGAGGCGCTGGACGGCGCCGACTTCGCCGTGCTCGTGGTGCCCTCGCAGACCCTGCGCGCCAACCTCGCCGACTGGACCCCGCACCTGGGTCCCGAGACCGTGCTCGTCTCGATGATGAAGGGTGTCGAACTCGGCACCGCGAAGCTGATGAGCGAGGTCGTCCAGGACGTCACCCGGGTTTCCGCGGACCGCGTCGCCGTCATCACCGGCCCCAACCTCGCCAAGGAGATCGCCGAACGCCGGCCCGCCGCCGCCGTCGTCGCCAGCAGCGACGAGTCCGTGGCCCGGCGCCTCCAGGCCGCGTGCCACACCTCGTACTTCCGCCCCTACACCGTCACCGACGTGGTCGGCTGCGAACTCGGCGGCGCGGTCAAGAACGTCATCGGCCTCGCCGTCGGCATCGCGGACGGCATGGGCCTCGGCGACAACGCCAAGGGATCGCTGATCACCCGGGGCCTCGCCGAGACCACCCGGCTCGGCCTCGCCATGGGCGCCGACCCGCTGACCTTCTCCGGCCTCGCCGGACTCGGCGACCTGGTGGCGACCTGCTCCTCGCCGCTCTCGCGCAACCACACCTTCGGCGCCAACCTCGGCCGGGGCATGACCCTCCAGGAGACGATCGCGGTCACCAAGCAGACCGCGGAGGGCGTCAAGTCCTGCGAATCGGTGCTGGATCTGGCACGTCGGCACGGCGTCGACATGCCGATCACCGAGACGGTCGTCGGGATCGTCCACGGCGGCAAGCCGCCGATGGTCGCGCTGGCGGAGCTGATGTCGCGCAGCACGAAGCCCGAACGGCGCTGACGGCGGGGCCGGGGCGGGCAGGGCGGTGAACCTGCGCGGACACCGCCCCCGGCGGCCCCGGCCGCACTGACGCACCGGATACCAGCAGGTACGCTCGACGCGATATGAGCAGCGAGAACCTCCCCCAGAGCCCGGAGCGGCAGCTCCGCAAGCCGCGTGTGGCCGTCGTCTTCGGCGGCCGCAGCTCCGAACACGGCATCTCGGTCGTCACCGCGGGCGCCGTCCTGAACGCCATCGACCGCAGCACGTACGACGTCCTGCCGATCGGCATCACGACGGACGGCCGCTGGGCGCTCACCGCCGACGAACCCGAACGCATGGCCATCACGGACCGCGGGATGCCGGACGTCGACGAGCTCGCCGAGTCCGCCGAGGGCGGCGTGGTGCTCTCCGTCGACCCCGGCAGCCGCGAAGTCACCTACAGCGAGCCCGGCTCGGTGCCCAAGGCGCTCGGCGAGGTCGACGTCGTCTTCCCCGTGCTGCACGGCCCGTACGGCGAGGACGGCACCCTCCAGGGGCTGCTGGAGCTCTCCGGGGTGCCGTACGTCGGCGCCGGGGTGCTCGCCTCGGCGGTCGGCCAGGACAAGGAGTACATGAAGCGGGTCTTCACCTCCTTCGGACTGCCGGTCGGCCCGTATCTCGTGGTGCGTCCCCGCGAGTGGGAGGCGGACGCCTCCGCCGTCCGCAAGCGCATCGTGGACTTCGCCGGGGACCACGGCTGGCCGCTCTTCGTGAAGCCCGCCCGGGCCGGCTCGTCCTTCGGCATCACCAAGGTCGACGGTCTGTCCGGCCTCGACGAGGCGATCGAGGAGGCCCGCCGCCACGACCCGAAGTTCCTCGTCGAGTCGCTGCTGCGGGGCCGCGAGATCGAGTGCGGAGTGCTGGAGTTCGAGGACGGGCCGCGGGCCAGCGTGCCCGCCGAGATCCCCCCGGTGACCTCGCACGACTTCTACGACTTCGAGGCCAAGTACATCGACTCGGCGTCCGGGATCGTGCCCGCCCCGCTCACCGAGGAGCAGACGGCCGAGGTCCAGCGCCTCGCGATCGAGGCGTTCGAAGCCGTCTCCTGCGAGGGCCTGGTGCGCGCCGACTTCTTCCTCACCGAGGACGGCGGGTTCGTGATCAACGAGATCAACACCCTGCCGGGCTTCACCCCGATCTCCATGTACCCGCGGATGTGGCAGGAGAGCGGCGTGAGCTACCCGGAGCTGGTGGACCGGCTGATCCAGGCCGCGTTGAACCGGTCGACCGGCCTTCGCTGAGAGCCGGTCGGGACCTCCGGCCGCGGGCCGGGCCGACCGGCTCCGCGGCCGTTGCGCGCGATGCAGGGCGTGTGCTCCCACAGGGGAGATCGCACGCCCTGCCGCACGTCCTCACAGACTGGGCGGCACCGTCCTGCCGACGGCCCGGGCGAACGCGGCCAACGGGCTCGCGTCGTGCGCGTAGGCCGGGGAGAAACTCACCTCGACGTACGCCTTGCGGAAGGTCGTCGTGAAGCGCGGGGCGCCGTCGTCCGACTGCTCCAGCATCCACTCCACACCGTCCGCGTCCAGGGCCTTGGAATTGGGGTCGTCCATCTTCACGGGCCGGGGCACCCCGCAGCGCAGTACGATCTCCCCGTCCCCCCAGGCGGCGGTCAGTTCGGACTCCGGCGCGGTGTCGCCGCGGTCGAGTCCGGCAACGGTCCCAGGCAACTCCTTGTGCAGTGCGCGGCAGTACGTCGCGGCCTGCGCGGACGGCGTGGGAACCGTGACCGACGGCGCCGCGTCCGTCGCGGAACAGCCCGCCGCGGCCAGCAGGAGCGTGGCGACGGACGGACCGAGAAACATGGGATGGCCGAACCGGCGGCGCGATGATGTCACCGGCCCAGGGTAGACGGGGACTACAGATGGACGACCGGGCAGGTCAGGGTTCTGGTGATGCCTTCCACCTGCTGGACCTTGGCGACCACCATGCGGCCGAGTTCGTCGACGGTGTCGGCCTGGGCGCGCACGATCACGTCGTAGGGGCCGGTGACGTCCTCCGCCTGCACCACTCCCGGAATACTGGAGATGGTCGCGGCGACGGTCGACGCCTTGCCCACCTCGGTCTGAATGAGGATGTACGCCTGTACCACGGAACCTCCAGGGCGGCCACGAGGATCGTGTGGGGGGAAAGGGACGCCACGGTATCGCGTCGCCGCGGGCCGCGGGGAGACCCGAGGGCCTGTTGCCGCCCACGGCGTGGCGTGTGCACGAGGCAAGTTGACGTATCTCTTGACAGTACCGACAGCAGTGACGGCCCGCGACCGCACACGCGGTGGTGCGCAGGGGCGACGGGGGCGCACCGGGGAGTACCGGTGCAGACTGCACCCTGCGGCGGCGGCCGGTCCACGAACCGGACCCCGCGCCGTAGAGGCGGCCCGGACGAGTGTCCGGCGCGACAGATGAGAGGTGGGACTCGGTGAAGGGAACCGTGGGCGAGTTGGGGGAGTTCGGGCTCATCAGGGAGTTGACGTCCCGGCTCACCACCACTCCGGCGGTACGGCTCGGCCCCGGCGACGACGCCGCGGTCGTCTCCGCTCCCGACCGCAGGGTCGTGGCCAGCACGGACATCCTGCTGGAGGGGCGGCACTTCCGCCGCGACTGGTCGACCGCGTACGACGTCGGCCGCAAGGCCGCCGCCCAGAACCTCGCCGACATCGCCGCCATGGGCGCCGTGCCCACCGCGCTGCTGCTCGGCCTGGTGGTCCCTGCCGAGCTCCCGGTCACCTGGGCCGGGGAGTTGATGGACGGACTGCGCGACGAATGCCAGGTCGCCGGTGCGGCCGTGGTCGGCGGGGACGTGGTGCGCGGCGAGACGATCACCGTCTCGATCACCGCACTCGGCGATCTGCGCAACCACGAACCGGTCACCCGGTCCGGGGCCCAGCCCGGCGACGTCGTCGCCGTGACCGGCTGGCTCGGCTGGTCCGCCGCCGGCTACGCCGTGCTCTCCCGCGGCTTCCGCTCGCCGCGCGCCTTCGTCGAGGCCCATCGGCGTCCCGAGCCGCCGTACCACGCGGGCCCTGCCGCCGCCGGGCTCGGTGCCACCGCGATGACCGACGTGAGCGACGGACTGGTGGCCGACCTCGGGCACATCGCCGAGGCCAGCAACGTCCGGATCGACCTGCGTTCGGGGCTCATCGACATCCCCTCGCAGATGTGCGACATCGGCCAGGCCGTCGGCGTGGACCCGCTCCAGTGGGTGCTGACCGGGGGAGAGGACCACGCGATCGTCGCCACCTTCCCGCCCGACGTGAAGCTGCCCGCCCGCTGGAAGGTGATCGGCGAGGTTCTCAACCCCTCCGCGCTGCCCCAGGTCACGGTCGACGGGGCGCCCTGGACCAGCACGAGCGGCTGGGACCATTTCGGCGGCATAGAGGACACCCAGTAGCGGGGCGCGCTGACCGCCCGCGCTCGGGGACGCGGCAGCCACCCAGTAGATTCGGGGCATGCCGATACCCGCTGCCGCACCCGCCCGTGTGCTCACCGTCGCCGGATCCGATTCCGGCGGCGGCGCGGGCATCCAGGCCGACCTGAAGACGATGCTGGCGTTCGGCGTGCACGGGATGAGCGTGCTGACCGCCGTCACCGCCCAGAACTCGCTGGGAGTGCGGGGCGCCTGGGACCTGCCGGCCGAGGCCGTGCGCGCCCAGTACCGGGCGGTGGCCGACGACATCGGCGTGCAGGCGGTGAAGACCGGCATGCTGTCGTCGGCCGTCCTCGTGGACACCGTCGCCGAACTCCTCGCCGGTACGGACGCCCCGGTCGTCGTGGACCCGGTCGGGGTCTCCAAGCACGGCGATCCGCTGCTGGCCGCCGAAGCGCTCGACTCGGTACGCACACGACTGCTGCCCGTCGCCACCGTCGCCACCCCGAACCTGGACGAGGTGGCGCAGCTCACCGGGGAGACGATCACGGACGAGCCCGGAATGCGGCGGGCCGCCGCCGCACTGCTTGGCCTCGGGCCGCGCTGGGTCGTCGTCAAGGGCGGGCACCTGCCCGGCGAACCCGTCGACCTGCTCACGGACGGTGACGAGGTGCACTGGCTGCGCGCACCGCGGCACGACAACCGGCACACCCACGGCACCGGCTGCACCCTCGCCTCGGCCATCGCCTGCGGGCTCGCCCTGGGGCAGGACGTGCCCACGGCGGTACGGGAGGCCAAGGCGTACGTCACCGGCGCGATCGCGGCGGGCTTCCCGCTGGGCGCGGGAATCGGACCGGTCGACCACGGCTGGCGGTCGCGCGGCTGACGGCCCCGCCCGCGAAGAGCGGTGCGTACCGGTGGATGCCCTCCGGTGCGGACGGCGCGCGCCGTCCGTACGGCATCCGTACGGCAGGAGCACAGCAAAAAGCCGGCCCACCGAGGTGGACCGGCTTTTCGGGCAACCGGAAGGCTGCGCTACGACGGGAACGTCAGCGCGCGACCTTGCCGGCCTTGATGCACGAGGTGCAGACGTTGAGCCGCTTCGGCGTCCGACCGACCACGGCACGCACGCGCTGGATGTTGGGGTTCCAGCGACGGGACGTACGGCGGTGCGAGTGCGAAATGTTGTTGCCGAAGCCCGGCCCCTTGCCGCAGACGTCGCAGTTGGCAGCCACGGGTCACTCCAAAGACTTCAGATGCACTTACAGTGAATTCCGGCGCGCCGGAATCATTTGACTGAAGTGGCGGTACCGGAGAGATGGCCCGATTCGCATCGGGCAACCGAAGCAGCATACAACGGCTGCGTCGGCTGAACGAAACTACCACGGCTTCGGCCGCCCCCGTCCCGCCCCTGTCCCCGCGGGAACCGGCCCACGGGGACTACTCTGCGGTGCAGCCGGTCACGACCGGCCGATCCCCGAGGAGGACCTACAGGTGCCGCAGCCCGCCGACGACATGGACGGCGTCGCGGTGCGCACCTGGTGCTCGCTGGCCCTGGACGCGCTGGGCCGGGAGCGCGCGGCGATCGACGCGATCAACGTGTATCCCGTCGCCGACGGGGACACCGGAACGAACCTCTACCTGACCGTGGAATCCGCGACCCAGGCCGTCGAAGCGGTCTTCGCCGCCCACGAGACCGGAACGACCGTGCCCGCCGCCGCCGACGCGGTACGCGCCATGGCGCACGGGGCGCTCATCGGTGCCCGGGGCAACTCCGGCACGATCCTGGCCCAGTTGCTGCGCGGCATGGCCGGGGTGCTGGCCGACGGGCACGGCGCGGACCACCTGCGCCGGGCCCTGGCCGCGGCTGCCGCCGCCGCCCGCCGGGCCGTCGCCCATCCCGTCGAGGGCACCGTGCTCACGGTGGCCGCCGCAGCCGCCGAGGCCGCCGCGCACACGGCGGACGACGCCTCCGCCGCGACGGTCGCGCAGGCGGCGTACCGGGGGGCGCTGACGGCCCTGGAGGCGACGCCGGGACAGCTCGCGGTGCTCGGCCGGGCGGGCGTCGTGGACGCCGGGGGACAGGGGCTGGTGACCGTGCTCGGGGCGCTCGTCGAGGCGCTCTCCGGGCAGGCGCCCGCACCCGCGCACCCGACCGGCAGGCCCGCCCCCGCGGCGGTCCCCCCGGCGTCGGAGGAATGCGCGGCGGGCGGACCGGCCTTCGAGGTCATCTACCTGCTGGAGGCCGACGACGACGCCGTGGACCGGCTGCGTGCCCGGCTCGACCGGCTCGGCGACTCGCTGGTCGTGGTGGGTGGCGACGGGCTGTGGAACGTCCACGTCCACGTCGACGACGCGGGCGCCGCGGTGGAGGCCGGAGTCGAGGCGGGACGGCCGTACCGCATCCGGATCACCCACTTCGGCGCCGACCGGGTGCCGCCCCACACCGAACCCGTGCAGCGCGCGGTCGTCGTGGTGGTGCCCGGCGACGGGCTGCGCGGCCTGTGCGAGGAGGCCGGGGCGACGACGGTCCTGGCCCGCCCCGGGGAGCCGCCCGCCAGCGGCGAGATCGTCGACGCGATCCGCCGGGCACATGCCCGCGAGGTCGTGCTCCTGCCCAACGACGCCGAGTTGCGGCACACCGCCGCGGCCGCCGCCGAACAGGCCCGCGCCGAGGGGGTCCGGGTCGCTCTGGTCCCGACCCGGGCCGCCGTGCAGGGCGTGGCGGCCCTCGCCGTCCACGAGCCGGGCCGCAGCTTCGACGAGGACGTGGTGGCGATGACCGCCGCGGCCGGCGCCACCCGCTACGCCGAACTCGCCGTCGCCGAGCGGCAGTCGTGGACCATGGCGGGCATCTGCCAGGCCGGCGACGTGCTGGGGCTGATCGACGGCGACGTCGCGGTCATCGGCCGGGACGTGCCGGGAACGGCGCGCGACGTGCTCGACCGGATGCTGGCGGCGGGCGGCGAACTCGTCACCCTGGTCCTCGGCGAGAACGTTCCGGACAGCCTGGCCGACGCGCTGGAGGAGCACGTGCGCGAGGGATATCTGGCCGTGGACACGGTGGTGTACCGCGGCGGGCGCCAGCGTGCGCCGCTGCTGATCGGGGTGGAGTAGGGCGGCGCGCGGACGGCGCTTCCCCGCACGTCGCCGGGGCGGCGGACCCGACATCGTCCGGAGGCGTCCCGACATCTGTCAGTGGTGTGGTGTGCAATGGATCGCGTGTCTGCGTTCGATGAACCCCTCAGGAAGCTGCTCGGCGGAGCCACCGCGAAGGTGATGGCCGACCACCTCGACCTGCACACGGTCGGTGATCTGCTGCACCACTACCCGCGGCGGTACGAGGAGCGCGGCCGGCTCACGGCGCTGACCGACCTCCCGCTGGACGAGCACGTGACGGTGGTCGCCCAGGTCGCCGACGCCCGCGTGATGATGTTCAACAACGGCCGCGGCAAGCGGCTCGAAGTGACCCTCACCGACGGGCACGGCCGTCTACAGCTGGTCTTCTTCGGCCACGGCGTCTACAAACCGCACAAGGAGCTGCTGCCCGGCAGACGGGCCATGTTCGCGGGCAAGGTCTCCGTCTTCAACCGGAAGATGCAGCTCGCCCACCCCACGTACCAACTCCTGGACGTCCAGGACACCGACGAGGCCGCGGAGGCGGTGGACGCGTTCGCCGGGCGGCTGCTGCCGATCTACCCGGCCTGCAAGCAACTGGACTCCTGGCGGATCGCGAAGGCCGTCGACACCGTGCTGCCCAGCGCCGTGGAGGCCGTCGACCCGCTGCCGCCCGCCCTGCGGGAGGGGCGCGGGTTCGCCTCGCTCCCGGAGGCGCTGCTGAAGGTCCACCGCCCGCAGACCAAGGCGGACATCGCCCTGGCCAGGGACCGGCTGAAGTGGGACGAGGCATTCGTCCTCCAGGTCGCGCTGGCCCGCCGCAGGTACGCGGACACCCAGCTCCCGGCCGCCGCCCGCAGACCCCGGCCCGGCGGACTGCTCGACGCCTTCGACGCGAAGCTGCCGTTCACCCTCACCGAGGGGCAGCGCAAGGTCTCCGCGGAGATCTTCGACGACCTGGCGACCGAGCACCCGATGCACCGGCTGCTCCAGGGGGAGGTCGGTTCGGGCAAGACCATGGTCGCGCTGCGGGCGATGCTCGGCGTCGTCGACGCGGGCGGGCAGGCCGCCATGCTCGCCCCCACCGAGGTGCTGGCCCAGCAGCACCACCGGTCCATCACCGAGATGATGGGTGAGCTGGCCGAGAATTGGGGACTGTGGCGCGAAGCGCCTCCCCAGGAGGGTGGCGACGGGCGACAGCCGGGAATGCCGGGGGGTTCCGGGCAGGGCACGAAGGTGGTGCTGCTCACCGGTTCCATGGGCGCCGCCGCCCGTCGGCAGGCCCTGCTCGACCTCGTCACCGGCGAGGCCGGGATCGTGATCGGCACCCATGCCCTGATCGAGGACAAGGTGAAGTTCCACGACCTGGGCCTGGTCGTCGTCGACGAGCAGCACCGCTTCGGGGTGGAGCAGCGCGACGCCCTGCGCTCCAAGGGCAAGCAGCCGCCGCACCTGCTGGTCATGACCGCCACCCCCATTCCCCGGACGGTCGCCATGACCGTCTTCGGAGACCTGGAGACGTCCGTGCTCGACCAGCTGCCGGCGGGCCGCTCGCCGATCGCCAGCCACGTCGTACCGGCCAAGGACAAGCCGCACTTCCTCAGCCGTGCCTGGGAACGCGTCCGCGAGGAAGTTGAGAACGGGCACCAGGCGTACGTGGTCTGCCCGCGCATCGGCGACGACGCCGACGACGAGCCGACGGGCGGGAAGGCGGCCGGGAAGGCGGCCAGCGGGAAGGCCGGGAAGGCGGCGGCCGAGGAGGACGGCGAGAAGCGCCCGCCGCTCGCCGTCCTGGACATCGCCGCACAGCTCGCCGGGGGGCCGCTGGCCGGACTGCGCGTCGAGGTGCTGCACGGCAGGATGAATCCGGACGACAAGGACGACGTGATGCGTCGCTTCGCCGCCGGTCAGGCCGACGTCCTCGTCGCCACCACCGTCATCGAGGTCGGGGTCAACGTCCCCAACGCGACCGCCATGGTGATCATGGACGCCGACCGGTTCGGGGTCTCCCAGCTGCACCAGCTGCGCGGCCGGGTCGGCCGGGGCTCCGCGCCCGGCCTGTGCCTGCTGGTCAGTGAGGCCCACGAGGCGAGTCCCGCCCGCGCCCGGCTCTCCGCCGTCGCGTCCACCCTCGACGGCTTCGAGCTGTCCCGGATCGACCTCGAACAGCGGCGCGAGGGCGATGTCCTCGGCCAGGCCCAGTCGGGGGTGCGCTCCTCGTTGCGGATGCTCACCGTCATCGACGACGAGGAGGTCATCGCCGCCGCCCGTGAGGAGGCCGCGGCGATCGTCGCCGCCGATCCCGACCTGGAGAAGCTGCCCGAGCTGCGGACCGCCCTGGACGCCCTGCTGGACAAGGAGCGCGAGCAGTACCTCGACAAGGGGTGAGCGGCGGGCGACGGCCGGGCCGCCGCGACGGGTGCGCGGGCCCGTTCCGGCGCGACCCCATATCGTGGACGGCACGGCACCGCGGCACCCTGCGGACCACCCACGAACCGAGGAAGAGACACCCATGACCCGCGTGATCGCCGGCTCGGCCGGCGGACGCCGCCTGGCCGTCCCGCCCGGCACCGGTACCCGTCCCACCTCCGACCGTGCGCGCGAGGGCCTCTTCTCCACCTGGGAGTCCCTCCTGGGCAGCCTCGACGGCACCCGGGTCGCGGATCTGTACGCGGGCTCCGGCGCCGTCGGCCTGGAGGCGCTCTCCCGCGGGGCGGCCCACGCCCTGCTCGTCGAGACCGACCCCGCGGCCGCCCGCGTCGTGCGGGACAACGTCCGCACCCTCGGCCTGCCCGGCGCCGAGGTGCGCACCGGCAGGGCCGAGCAGATCGTCTCGGGACCGCCCCCCGCGCAGCCGTACGACGTGGTGTTCCTGGACCCGCCGTACGCCGTGACCGACGGCGATCTTGGCGAGATACTGATCACACTCCGTGCTCAGGGGTGGCTCACGACGGACGCACTCGTCACCGTGGAACGCAGCACCCGAGGCGGAGAATTCGGTTGGCCCGAGGGATTCGAGCCACTGCGGTCCCGTCGCTACGGCGAAGGCACGCTTTGGTACGGTCGCGCCGCCTCTACGTGCGAAGACGCACGATGACCGCACCGGAGAGCGAGGGAATCACGTTGCGCCGCGCCGTCTGTCCGGGGTCCTTCGACCCCATCACCAACGGACATCTCGACATCATTGGCCGTGCCTCGAAGCTGTACGACGTCGTACACGTCGCCGTGATGATCAACCAGTCCAAGAAGGGCCTGTTCACGGTCGACGAGCGCATCGACCTGATCCGCCAGGTCACCGCCGAGTTCGGCAACGTCCAGGTCGAGTCGTTCCACGGCCTCCTCGTCGACTTCTGCAAGCAGCGCGACATCCCGGCGATCGTGAAGGGTCTGCGCGCCGTCAGCGACTTCGACTACGAGCTCCAGATGGCCCAGATGAACAACGGTCTGTCCGGTGTCGAGACGCTCTTCGTGCCGACCAATCCGACCTACAGCTTCCTGTCGTCCTCCCTGGTCAAGGAGGTCGCCGCCTGGGGCGGCGACGTCTCCCACCTGCTTCCCCCGGTGGTGCAGGAAGCCCTCGCCGAACGCCTCCGGGCCCGGTGACCGGCTGACAGGACGTCACCAGGTGTCGGGCGGGAGCCGACTGGCCGTACAGTCGTCCCGTCCGTCTCCAATCGGCTGTAGAGAGTGGCGAGCACACGGTGGACGTGCAGAAGAAGCTCGACGAGATCGTCGAGATGGTCGGCAGCGCCCGGTCCATGCCCATGTCGGCTTCGTGCGTGGTCAACCGCGCCGAACTGCTCGCGATGCTCGAAGAGGTGCGCGAGGCCCTGCCCGACTCGCTCGCCCACGCCCAGCAGCTCATCGGCGGCCAGGAGCAGCTGGCCGAGCAGGCCCGTCAGGAGGCCGAGCGGATCATCGAGGCCGCACACGCCGAGCGCACCTCGCTGATCTCCGGGACCGAGGTCGCCCGGCAGTCCCAGGCAGAGGCCGACCGCATCCTTGGCGAGGCCCGCCAGGAGGCCCAGGAGGTCCGCGCCGAGGCCGACGAGTACGTCGACAGCAAACTCGCCAACTTCGAGGTCGTCCTCACCAAGACCATCGGCTCCGTCGACCGGGGCCGCGAGAAGCTCCTCGGCCGCGGGGGTCCCTTCGACGAGCAGGGGCACCAGGACCCGGACTTCGCCGAGGCCCCCGAGCGCAGCACCGACCCGGACACCCTCCGGCGCCGGGCGGACGAGTACGTGGACACCAAGCTGGGAGCCTTCGAAGCCGTACTGGCCAAGACCCTGGAGGCGGTCGGCCGCGGGCGGCAGAAGCTGCACGGCCGGATCCCCACCGACGACCTCGGCGCGCACGTGGCCGCCCAGGACGCGGCGGGCAACCCGGTGCGCATCAGCGACGAGGACCACTGGGCCGGTCTGGCCGAGCTCGCCACCCCGCAACAGCCGCAGTCGCCGCCGCAGCAGGACCACCAGCAGGCCCAGCCGCACTTCCCCGCCCAGGCCCAGCCCGCCTACGCGGAGACGTACGGGTACCCGGAGCAGCCGCAGCAGCAGCCCGACCCGTACGCCGCCTACCAGCAGCAGCCCGATCCGTACGCCGCCTACCAGCAGCAGGACTACGGCCAGGGCGGGGCGCAGCTGCCGGGCCAGGGCTACGACGGCTGGCAGCAGCAGCCCGCGCAGAGCCCGCAGGCGTTCCAGCCGCAGGTTCCCTCGCACGGCGAGAGCGCCCTCGACGAGACCAGCCTGTTCGACACCAGCATGATCGACCTGGACCAGCTGCGCCGGTACGAACAGGAACGCTGACAGGCGCGGCGGGCCCCGTCCGAGCCGCGCGGAACGCGGACGGGACCGGCACCGACCCCGCAGGAGCGGGGACCGGGGACCGGCCGGGCCGCGGACGGGATCGGCCGGATTGGGACCTGGGCGGCGCGTCCAGTATCCTGGCTCATCGGTCGCGCGTATGTCCGCGATCCCGGCTGCCCGTTTCGTATCCGATTCCGGTCGGCCCTCCCCACGGCGCGTGATGCTCATGATCTCGAAAGCAGGAAAAGCCCTGAACGGCCACCTCGACCACCGAAACCCCCTCGTGTTCGACACGCACGAGCTGGGCCGGCGTCCCGGTGCGCTCCAGCGGCTGACCCGCACGGTGGAAGCACCCGGTTCACCGGCTCTCGGCATCGACGAAGTCATCGGTGTGCCGGAAGGCGCGCCCGTGGAGCTGGAGCTCCGCCTCGAATCGGTCATGGAAGGGGTGCTTGTCACAGGCACCGCCCGTGCGTCGGCCGAGGGGGAGTGCGTAAGGTGTCTGGAGCCGCTGCGCCAAGAGGTCGTGGCGGACTTCCAGGAGATGTTCTCGTACCCTGACGCCGACGACCGGGGCCGTGCGATCAAGCCGGAACCGGGCGACGACGCCGAGGACGACGAGGACAGGCTCTTCGTCGAGGACGGCTTGTTCGACCTCGAACCCGTGCTGCGTGACGCGGTGGTGCTCGCACTGCCGATGCAGCCGGTGTGCCGGGAGTCATGCGCCGGTCTGTGTTCCGAATGCGGAATCAGGCTGGACGAGAACCCCGGTCATCACCACGATGCCGTCGACATGCGTTGGGCGGCATTGCAAGGACTCGCCGACACCATTCAGGACGGCGAGAAGGACAACATGGGCGGCGCCGATGCGGGCGTCGACGAGAAGCAGGAGAAGTAGCCGTGGCTGTTCCGAAGCGGAAGATGTCGCGCAGCAACACGCGCCACCGCCGGTCGCAGTGGAAGGCTGCGGTCCCCACCCTGGTTTCGTGCGAGCGTTGCCAGGAGCCGAAGCTGCAGCACATCGCGTGCCCCAGCTGCGGCACGTACAACAAGCGCCAGGTCCTCGAGGTCTGAGCGGCTGGTGAGAGGCTCGATGTCTGAGTTGTCCAACGGCAAGAAGCAGGCAGACAACGTCAACACAGCCTCGTCCCACACGCTTCTGGAAGGGCGGCTCGGGTATCACCTTGAGTCCGCCCTTCTGGTGCGTGCGCTGACCCATCGTTCGTACGCGTACGAGAACGGCGGTCTGCCCACCAACGAGCGGCTCGAATTCCTCGGGGATTCGGTGCTCGGCCTGGTGGTCACGGACACGCTTTACCGCACCCACCCCGACCTGCCCGAAGGCCAGCTGGCCAAGTTGCGGGCCGCGGTGGTCAACTCGCGGGCGCTTGCGGAAGTGGGCCGCGGCCTCGAACTCGGCTCGTTCATCCGGCTCGGCCGCGGTGAAGAGGGCACGGGTGGCAGGGACAAGGCATCCATCCTCGCCGACACGCTCGAAGCGGTGATCGGCGCGGTCTATCTCGACCAGGGCCTCGACGCGGCCTCGGAGCTGGTTCACCGGCTCTTCGACCCGCTGATCGACAGGTCCTCCAACCTCGGTGCCGGCCTGGACTGGAAGACCAGCCTCCAGGAGCTCACCGCGAGCGAGGGCCTCGGCGTTCCCGAGTACCTCGTCACGGAGACCGGCCCGGACCACGAGAAGACCTTTACTGCTGCCGCTCGCGTCGGTGGTGTCTCGTACGGCACCGGCACCGGCCGTAGCAAGAAGGAAGCGGAGCAGCAGGCGGCGGAGTCCGCCTGGCGCGAGATCAGCGCCGCCGCGGAAGCGCGGGAGGCGTCGGCGAAGGCCGCCGCCGACGGAGGGGCCGCCGACACCCCTGCCGCCCCGTCGTCCGCGGACGTCGCTCCGGCCTGACCCGAGAACCCCCCTGGTGCCCCGCGCACCGGGGGGTTTTCGCTGCCCGGATATTCTTTTTTCCTGCCGCCGGTTCACCGGCCGGACGGTCCCCTTTCCCTGTCCCCCTTTCCCTGTCCTCTTCCGTTCAGCCCCCAGGAGCGACGCCGTGCCCGAGCTGCCCGAGGTCGAAGTCGTACGACGGGGACTGGAGCGCTGGGTCTCCGGCCGCACGGTGAGGGACGTCGAGGTGCTGCACCCGCGCGCGGTCCGCCGTCATCTCGCGGGCGGAGTGGACTTCGCGGCCCGGCTCGGCGGGGCCGGCCTCGGAACGGCCAAGCGCCGGGGCAAGTACCTCTGGGTGCCACTGAACGACGAGTCCAGCTCGTTGCTGGGACATCTCGGCATGAGCGGCCAGCTCCTCGTTCAGCCGCAGGACGCGCCCGACGAGAAGCACCTGCGCATCAGGATCCGCTTCGACGACGCGCTCGGCACCGAGCTGCGCTTCGTCGACCAGCGCACCTTCGGCGGTCTCTCGATCCACGGGAACACCCCCGAGGGACTGCCCGACACCATCGCGCACATCGCCCGCGATCCCCTGGACCCGGCCTTCGACGACGCGGCGTTCCACGCCACGCTGCGGCTGCGCCGTACGACGATCAAACGGGCCCTGCTCGACCAGTCGCTGATCAGCGGGGTCGGCAACATCTACGCGGACGAGGCGCTCTGGCGCGCCCGGCTGCACTACGACCGCCCGACCGCGGCCCTGACCCGCCCGAAGTCCGCCGAACTGCTCGGCCACGTCCGCGACGTGATGACCGAGGCGCTCGGCCAGGGCGGCACCAGCTTCGACAGTCTCTACGTCAACGTGAACGGCGAGTCGGGATACTTCGACCGCTCGCTGGACGCGTACGGCAGGGAGGGCGAGCCCTGCCGCCGCTGCGGCTCGCCGATGCGGCGCCGGGCGTGGATGAACCGCTCCAGCTACTACTGCCCGCGCTGTCAGCGACCGCCGCGCACGGTTTCCTGAACGCCTTCCCGAAGATCTTCCCGGACGTCTTCCGGCACCGGTCCGGCCCCGGCTTCCCGGCCCGGGCGGGCGGTGTCGTAGTGGGTCCGGGCCCGGAGCACCTCGGGCATCCGGTCCTCCACGAGTTCGATCAGGGCGAGCAGCCGCTCGGCGACCTGGCGGCCCAGATCAGTCAGCTCGTAGTCCACGCGGAGCGGATGGGCCGGCCGGGCCTCGCGGTGGACCAGGCCGTCCCGTTCCAGCGCGTGCAGGGTCTGCGAGAGCATCTTCTCGCTCACCCCGTCCACCCGGCGGCGCAGCTCGTTGAAGCGGAAGCCGCCCTCGTACAGCGCGCCCAGCGTCAGACTGCCCCAGCGCCCGGTGACGTGCTCCAGGGTGCCGCGGGAGGGGCACCGCCGGGAGAACACGTCGAAGGCGAGCGCGTCCGCCCCGGTCTCCTCGTCCATGGCGGTCAGCCTACGGCGTGGAGCACGCACCGCGACGCCGCACCATGAAGGGACGGTTCCGGCCGCGTACCGCCTCCGGCTCAGCCCGTGCCCTTCGCCCCGCAGGAGTCTCAGTGGCCGAAGTCCTGGGTCCACCAGGGGCCGCCCGGGCCGAAGTGCACGCCCACGCCGAGTGTCCTGAAGTCGCAGTTGAGGATGTTCGCCCGGTGGCCGTCGCTGTGCATCCAGGCGTCCATCACCGCCGCGGCGTCGGCCTGGCCGCGGGCGATGTTCTCGCCGCCGAGCCCCCGCACTCCGGCCTTCGAGGCGCGGTCCCAGGGGGTGCGTCCGTCGGGGTCGGTGTGGTCGAAGAAGCCGCGGGCCGCCATGTCCGCGCTGAAGTCCTGGGCGAGCGAGGCCAGCGGGGAGTCGGCCCGCACGGGGCTGCAGCCGGCCTTCGCCCGTTCCCGGTTGACCAGGGCGAGCACGGCCTCCCGGGCCGACGTCACGGCCGGAGAGGCCATGGACCTGCGGGCGGCGGGTGCGGAGGATCCGGAGGTGTGCGATCCGGCCGCCGACTTCCCGGAGGCGGTCGGATCGCTGCTCTTCCCGTCGGCCGAGGAGGCGGCCGAGGCCGAGGAGCGGGACGACTCGGCGCGTCGTCCGGCCGGCGCGGACGCCCGGGAGGGGGCGGCGGACGAGGGGGATCCGGAGGGAGTTCCCGCCTTCGTCGGTCCGTCGGTGCGTCCGGTGCCACGGTCGGCGGCCGTGGTGGAGCGGCCGGTGGGGGAGGCGGTGGGCTCGTCCCCGTCCGGCAGATCGGGGCCGGCCCCGGTGCGCACCCGGTCGGCGGGGGAGCCGCCGCCGATCGAGTAGGTGTCCCCGCCGGGCACCAGCCCGGAGGCGACCGCCACGGCGCCGACGGCGAGGGCGGCGGAGGCACCGATCAACCCGGTGCGAACGGGCGCACCGGACCGTTTCCCGTGGCGGGCCCGCCGGTGCCGGTCCGTGTCCTCCGCGGCCCGGCCCGGAACGGGGGGTATCACGGCGGAGCGACTATGGCGTCCCATGCGGCTGAGCCCTTCTGATGGTCCGGACGCCGGCCCCGGCGTCAACACACTTCACCCGTTGGAGTGAGATCATGTGCGACCGGACTGTACGCCATGGCCCTCCGGCCGGAGGTGCTCCGCAGGGGATCGGCCGGTTAGCGTTCGGGCATGGACGAAGACGTACGGCTCACCGCATGGGTGCGCGGCCGGGTGCAACGAGTCGGATTCCGCTGGTTCACCAGGGAGAACGCCCTGGAGATCGGGGGCCTCACCGGGTTCGCCCTGAACCTCGACGACGGCAGGGTGCAGGTGGTGGCCGAGGGGCGACGTGAGAATTGCCACCGGCTGCTGGAGTGGCTGCGCTCTGCCGACACACCCGGGCGCGTGGACGGAGTCACTGAGATATGGGACACGCCACGGGGTGGATACGACGGCTTCGCGATTCGCTGATCCGGCCCGGTTCACGATCTTTCCGGGGAATTTGTTCGATCAGTGTTCGATGGGTGGCGGGTGGTGACGGAAGGCCGCACTCGATCGCATACACATGAAATGACCTGCGGAATGTCCGGGTGGTTGCCAAGATTCGGTTGGCATGCCAGGCTGCGGCGGTAAGGATGATCTCCACGCCCCCGAGGGCCCGCAGGAGAGTCGCGCCGCTCGCTCGTCGAGCCGCGCGCCCCCGGGCCGCCCGGCTCTACAGGGCGTGATCGTGTTGACCGTCAAACTTTTTGGTGAGACGCTGAAATCCCCGCGCACCCGAGCTGTTCGGCAGAGCTGTTCGGCAGCAGAACAGCAGTGAATGAAGAGCGATGTCGAGCGCCGCGGGTGCGATTCCCTCACGACCCACACCGCATCGGTCGGTCACTCAGTGTGGAGGACCATCCATCATGGCAAAGGCGCTTCTCGGTTACGTCGGCGGTTCCGACCCGCGACTCCTCGCCGAGATGCGACGGCTCCAGCAGCGCGTGCAGGACCTCGAATCCGAACTCGTACGGATTCAGCACGAGAACGACGCGCTCAACGCCGCCGCCCAGCACCAAGAGTCGCTGCTCGACAGCATGGACATCGACGTACCTCGGGCGGAGCCGGCGCTCACCTGACCGGACGGCCCTCGGGCCGGTCGGGCTGCTCGCGTCAGCCGTTTCGAGATCATCACCCGGATCGTCGCCGGATCACTTGAAGATCACAGTTCTTGATCTGTCACCCAGGTGACATGTCCTTGATCTGCCGTGTGCCGCTGTACCAACGAGATCGCACACGCAACATCGCAGCAAGATTCACAAGGGGCGCTCCGGCGTCCCTTATTTCTTTTCCCGGAGGCGCCGAGGTCACTCGGCTGCCGGCCCTGCGCGGGACCGCCCCGGACGTACACCCCTTCCCTTACCGTCTGGTGTGCCCTGCACCCTCATCGGTGAAACCGAGAGCGAAAGGTAGAGTCCGGCGGCGTGCACCTCAAGGCCCTGACCCTGCGTGGTTTCAAATCGTTCGCCTCCGCCACGACCCTGCGGTTCGAACCCGGTATCACGTGCGTCGTCGGCCCCAATGGGTCGGGCAAGTCCAACGTGGTCGACGCGCTTTCCTGGGTCATGGGGGAGCAGGGCGCCAAATCTCTGCGCGGCGGCAAGATGGAAGACGTGATCTTCGCCGGCACCACCGGACGGCCGCCGCTCGGACGGGCGGAAGTCTCGTTGACGATCGACAATTCCGACGGCGCCCTGCCCATCGAGTACGCAGAGGTGACGATCACTCGGATCATGTTCCGTAACGGCGGCAGCGAATACCAGATCAATGGTGACACCTGCCGGCTCCTGGACATTCAGGAACTCCTCTCGGATTCCGGAATCGGTCGCGAGATGCACGTGATCGTCGGTCAGGGGCGGCTGGATTCCGTGCTCCACGCCGATCCGTCCGGGCGTCGCGCGTTCATCGAGGAAGCCGCGGGCGTGCTCAAGCACCGCAAGCGCAAGGAGAAGGCGCTGCGGAAGCTGGACGCGATGGGAGCCAATCTGGCCCGCGTCCAGGACCTTACCGACGAGCTGCGGCGGCAGTTGAAACCGCTGGGCAGGCAGGCGGCCGTGGCGCGCCGGGCCGCGGTGATCCAGGCCGATCTGCGCGACGCCAGGCTGCGGCTGCTCGCCGACGACCTGGTCGGTCTGCGCGCCGCGCTGCGCGGCGAACTCGCCGACGAGGCGGCGCTCAAGGAACGCAGGGAGGCCGCCGAGACGGAGCTCAAGGCCGCGCTGGTGTGCGAGGCGGCGCTGGAGGACGAGGTGCGGCGGCTGGCCCCGCGACTCCAGCTGGCCCAGCAGACCTGGTACGAGCTGTCGCAGCTGGCCGAACGGGTGCGGGGCACGATCTCCCTGGCCGACGCCCGGGTGAAGAGCGCCACCGCCCCCGTCGAGGAGGAGCGGCGGGGGCGCGATCCGCAGGACCTGGAGCGGGAGGCCGCCCGTATCCGCGAGCAGGAGGCGGAACTCGCGGCCGCGCTGGAGGCGGCCGAGCACGCCTTGGAGGACACCGCCGCCCACCGTGCCGAACTGGAACGGGAGTTGGCCGCCGAGGAACGCAGGCTCAAGGACGCCGCCCGTGCCATCGCCGACCGTCGCGAGGGACTGGCCCGGCTCGTCGGGCAGGTCAACGCGGCCCGCGGCCGGGCCGGTTCGGCACAGGCCGAGATCGACCGGCTGGCCGCCTCGCGCGACGAGGCGCGGGAGCGGGCCGTCGCCGCCCAGGAGGAGTACGAACAGCTCAAGGCCGAGGTCGAGGGTCTGGACGCGGACGACGTGGAGCTGGGCGAGCGGTACGCCGCCGCCAGGCACGAGCTCGCGGAGGCGGAGACCGCGCTCTCCGGGGCCCGGGACGCCGCTGCCGCGGCCGAGCGGAAGCGGGCGGCGGTGGCCGCCCGTCACGAAGCGCTGGCCCTCGGCCTGCGCCGCAAGGACGGCACGGGCGTGCTGCTCGGTGCGCGGGACCGGCTGTCCGGCCTGCTCGGACCGGCCGCGGAACTGCTGGCCGTGGATCCCGGGCACGAAGTGGCCGTGGCGGCGGCCCTGGGGGCGGCGGCGGACGCCGTCGCGGTGACGGACCCGGCCACGGCGGCGGAGGCGATCCGGCTCTTGCGCAAGCAGGACGCGGGACGGGCCGCGCTGCTGCTGGGCTGGGTGCGCGCCGGGGTGCCCGACCAGCACGGCGGTTCCGGAGCAGGTGGTGCGGGAGCGGTCGGTGGTGCCGTTGTTGGCAACAGTTCCGGTGAGGTGGGCGGGGCTGTCGTTGTGGGTGGTGCCGATGCGTCGGCCGCCGCGCCGGTACCCGCGCAGGAACAGGCACCGGCGCGGGAACAGGTCGGGGAGGACGCGGCCCGTATCGTCCGGCGGGTCTCCGTCGCGGGTGCGGCCGGAGCTCCGGACGGGGCCCCGTTCGTGGCCGATCTGGTCCGCGGCCCCGTCGAACTGGTGGACGCCGTGCGCCGACTGGTGCGGGACACGGTGGTGGTCGGCACGTTGGAGGATGCCGAGGACCTCGTCGCAGCCCATCCGGAACTCACGGCAGTGACCGCGGAGGGGGACATCCTCTCGGCCCATTTCGCCCACGGCGGCTCCGCCGGGGCGCCGAGCCTCCTGGAGGTGCAGGCATCGGTCGACGAGGCCGCTGCCCAGTTGGAGGAGCTGGCCGGGCGGTGTGCGGAATCGGCCGACGCCCAGCGGCGCGCCGAGGAGCGGCGGCGCAGCTGTGCCGGGCGGGTCGAGGAGCTGGGGGAGCTGCGCCGGGCCGCCGAGCGCGAGAGGTCCGGGGTGGCCCAGCAGCTCGGGCGGCTCGCCGGACAGGCCCGCGGCGCGGCGGGCGAGGCCGAGCGGATGACGGCTTCCGCGGCCCGTGCCCAGGAGGCCCTCGAACGGGCGACGGAGGAGGCCGAGGAACTCGCCGAACGGCTGCTCGTGGCCGAGGAGTCGCCCGTCGAGGAGGAGCCGGACACCTCCGTCCGCGACCGGCTCGCCGCCGATGGGGCCAACGCCCGGCAGACCGAGATGGAGGCCCGCCTCCAGGCGCGTACGCACGAGGAGCGGGTCAAGGGGCTCGCGGGCCGTGCCGATTCCCTCGACCGGGCGGCCCGCGCCGAGCGCGAGGCCCGTGCCCGCGCCGAGCGGCGCCGTGCCCGGCTGCGGCACGAGGCCGCGGTGGCCTCGGCCGTCGCGTCCGGTGCCCGTCAGCTGCTCGCGCACGTCGAGGTGTCCGTCGAGCGGGCCGAGCGGGAGCGGGCCGTCGCCGAGGCGGCGAAGGCGGAGCGGGAACGGGACCTGGCGGCCGAGCGCAATCGGGGCCGCGTGCTCAAGGACGAGCTCGACAAGCTCACCGACTCGGTCCACCGCGGCGAGGTGCTCGGCGCCGAGAAACGCCTGCGGATCGAACAGTTGGAGGCGAAGGCGCTGGAGGAGCTGGGGGTCGAGCCGGCCGGTCTGGTCACCGAGTACGGCCCGGACCAACTCGTCCCGCCGTCGCCGGCCGCCGCTGGCGAGGAGCTGCCGGACGATCCCGGGCATCCGCGCAATCAGCCGAAACCGTTCGTCAGGGCCGAGCAGGAGAAGCGGCTGAAGGCGGCCGAACGGGCGTATCAGCAACTCGGGAAGGTGAATCCGCTCGCCCTGGAGGAGTTCTCGGCCCTGGAGGAGCGGCACAAGTTCCTCTCCGAGCAGCTTGAGGACCTGAAGCGGACCCGGGCCCATCTGATCCAGGTCATCAAGGAGGTCGACGAGCGCGTCGAGCAGGTGTTCACCGAGGCGTACCGGGACACGGCCCGCGAGTTCGAGGGCGTCTTCTCGCGCCTCTTCCCGGGCGGTGAGGGGCGGCTCGTCCTGACCGATCCGGACAACATGCTCGCGACCGGGGTGGACGTCGAGGCCCGGCCGCCGGGCAAGAAGGTCAAGCGCCTCTCGCTGCTGTCCGGCGGGGAGCGCTCGCTCACGGCGGTGGCGCTGCTGGTCTCGATCTTCAAGGCCCGGCCGAGCCCGTTCTACGTGATGGACGAGGTCGAGGCGGCGCTCGACGACACCAACCTGCAGCGGCTGATCCGGATCATGGAGGAGCTCCAGGAGAGTTCGCAGCTGATCGTGATCACGCACCAGAAGCGGACGATGGAGGTCGCCGACGCGCTGTACGGCGTCTCGATGCAGGGCGACGGGGTCTCCAAGGTCATCAGCCAGCGACTGCGCTGAGGGCGGTCCGTACTCCCGCTCGGCCGCCAAGTGGTGGCGGCCGCAAAGTTGTGCGGCACTGGGAAGAGCGCGTTCCTCGCGGGGGGAGCGCGCTCCCCCGTATCTGACGACGCGGCCCGGCATCAGGAGTTCACGTGACCAGCACAGAGCAGGGGCCGGTGTCCGGAGCCCGGGCGGCCCAACCGGACCGCCTCGGCCATGTCGTCTTCATCACGGCCGCCGCCGCCATGGGCGGCTTCCTGTTCGGTTACGACAGCTCCGTCATCAACGGTGCGGTGGAAGCGATTCGCAGCCGGTACGCCATCGGTCCGGCGACTCTCGCCCAGGTCATCGCCATCGCCCTGATCGGCTGTGCGATCGGCGCGGCCACGGCGGGACGCATCGCCGACCGCATCGGCCGCATCCGCTGCATGCAGATCGCCGCCGTGCTCTTCACCATCAGTGCCGTCGGCTCCGCGCTACCGTTCGCCCTGTGGGACCTGGCGATGTGGCGGATCGTCGGCGGCTTCGCCATCGGCATGGCGTCCGTGATCGGCCCGGCGTACATCGCCGAGGTGTCGCCACCCGCCTACCGGGGGCGTCTCGGCTCCTTCCAGCAGGCGGCGATCGTCGTCGGCATCGCCATCTCGCAGCTTGTCAACTTCGGCATCCTGCAACTCGCGAACGGGGATCAGCGCGGCCGGATCGGCGGCCTGGAGGCGTGGCAGTGGATGCTCGGCGTGATGGTCGTCCCCGCCTCCCTGTACGGGCTGCTGTCGTTGGCGATCCCCGAGTCGCCGCGGTTCCTGATCTCGGTCGGGAGGAAGGAACGGGCCCGCCGGATCCTCGCGGAGGTCGAGGGGAGGAACGTCGACCTCGATGCCCGGGTGGCCGAGATCGAAGCCGCCATGCATCGGGAGCACAAGTCGACGTTCAAGGACCTGCTCGGCGGGCGGGCCGGCTTGCTGCCGATCGTCTGGGTCGGCATCGGCCTCTCGGTCTTCCAGCAACTCGTCGGCATCAACGTGGCGTTCTACTACTCGGCGACGCTCTGGCAGTCCGTCGGCATCGACCCGACCGCCTCGTTCCTCTACTCGTTCACCACGTCGATCATCAACATCATCGGCACCGTCATCGCGATGACGCTGGTGGACCGGGTGGGGCGCAAGCCGCTCGCGCTGGCCGGGTCCACCGGCATGGCCGTCGCCCTCGCCTTCCTGGCATGGGCCTTCTCCGCCCCGCTCGTCGGCGGCAAACTGCCTCACGCCCAAGGCGTCGTGGCGCTCGTGGCGGCCCATGGCTTCGTGCTCTTCTTCGCCCTGTCCTGGGGTGTGATCGTCTGGGTCTTCCTCGGCGAGATGTTCCCGAACAGGATCCGTGCGGCGGCGCTGGGGGTCGCCGCCTCCGCACAGTGGGTCGCCAACTGGCTGATCACCGCGAGCTTCCCGAGCCTGTCCGCCTGGAACCTGTCGGCGACTTACATCATCTACGCCTGCTTCGCCACGCTCTCGATTCCGTTCGTGCTCGCGTTCGTGAAGGAGACCAAGGGGAAGGCGCTGGAGGAGATGGGCTGAGCGCCCCGGACTCCCACGGGCCCGCCGGGCCCGTGGGACCGGGCGGTGCGCGAACCGCTCCGCACACCGGGAGGACGGCCCGCCCGAACGGACACGATCAGCGCCCGACTGCCGCACAGAACAACCGAAGGCTGCGCCACCCCTCCTCGATCGGCATCCCGCCGCACAGCGGATGCAGGACGACGCTGTCCGACTCCGCGGCCACCTGGGCGCACTCCTTCGGCGTGACGACCCGGTAGACGCCTTCGTCCCGCAGCTCCGCCACCGTGCTCGCCGTCGAACGCACCGCCGAGCGGATGTCCTCGGACTGCCAGGAGGCGTAGGTGCGCGCCTCGTGCAGGAAGTGCCCGCCGTGCGCGGCCCACGTCCGCTCCGGGTCCTCGGACACGTGGAGCAGCGGAGTCTCGGCCGACGGCATCATGCAGAAGCCGTCCGTCCCGAACTCCGCCCGCCGCTCGTGGTAGTACGCCTCCAGCTCCGGCAGGTGCGCGCTCGGGAAGAACGGCAGCCCGAACCGGGCCGCCCGCCGTGCCGCCGCCCGCGAACTGCCGCCCACCAGCAGCGGCGGATGCGGCCGGGTGTACGGGCGCGGCGTGACCCGGACCGTACGGCCCCGGTACGGGAACGGCTCCCCGGTCCACGCCCGTACCAGGGTTTCCAGGAGTTCGTCCTGGAGCCTGCCGCGGCTGCTCCACTCCACGCCCGCCCGCTCGTATTCCTCGGGCCGGTAGCCGATGCCCGCCACCGTGATCAGCCGGCCCGCGCCCAGCAGGTCCAGGACCGCGATGTCCTCGGCCAGCCGCAGCGGGTCGTGCAGCGGGCCGATGATCGCCGAGACGGTGACCGCGATGCGGCGGGTGGCGCCGAGCACCGATCCCGCGAAGACGAAGGGCGAGGGCAGCCAGGAGTTCTCGACACCGTGGTGCTCCTCGGTCTGCACGGTGTCGATGCCGTGCTCGTCGGCGTATCCGGCCATCTCCACCGCGGCGCGGTACCGGGCCGAGAGCGACTCGGGGGTGGCGGCGGGATCGACGAGATTGAACCGGACCACTGTGAAGGCCATGTCGCGTGTCCTCTTCGTCCGTCGGACTCGGTGGGCCGGACACTAGCTGACGATCCGTCAGGAGTGTAGTGGTGTATCGCCCCTTCATCCGCCGGACGCCGGGGCCGGCCGCGGCAGGATCGCGTACGACGCGCCGGAGACGGCGACGGTGACCGCCCAGCCCAGTCCGTGCCGCCCCGCCCACGTGTCGGCGAGTGGTCCGGAGAACCACTCGACCCGGGTCAGGAGCAGCCCCGCCACCAGGCCCGCGGTCCACGCGGCCGCGGCCGGGAGCGAGAAGCCGCCGGTGTACCAGTAGTCGCCGTCCGGCGAGGTGTTCAGGAGTGCTGCCGGATCGTAAGCGCGCCCGCGCAGCCGGTCCGCGCCGAAGACCCCGATCCACGCCGAGAACGTCACCGCCAGCAGGGTCAGGAAGGAGACGAACGAGTCCATGAAGCGCTGCGCCGACATCATCAGCAGCGAACTCAGGAACAGGCTGATGACGGCGTTCACCCCGACCGCCCACGTCCGGGGGATCGCGAGGCCGAGCGTCTGCGCGGTGAACCCGCCCGTGTACAGCGACATCGCGTTGATCAGCACCATGCCGACCACGGAGACCAGCAGGTACGGCACCGCGAGCCAGGCCGGCAGCAGGGGCCCGATGAACGCGACCGGATCCCGGGCCGCGGCCAGCCCCGGCGTCTCCACCGCCATCACGGCGCCCATCAGCACCAGCGGCAGGCACACCACCACGGCACCGGCCGTGGTCGCCGCCACCACGGCCCGGCCCGACGCGGTGCGCGGCAGGTACCGGGCGAAGTCCGGGCCCGACGGCACCCAGCTGATCCCGCCCGCCACCAGGACACCGATCCCCGTCACCATCGCCGCCGTCGGCCCCGCGGGCCGGCCCAGCGCCTCGGGCCACGGGGTGCGGCCGATCAGGTGAATCAGCACGAGGACGCTGGAGCAGCCGAACAGGTACGTGGACCAGGTGCAGCACACCCGCAGCGCGCGCCACCCCAGCCCGGACACCAGGAAACTGCCTCCCACGAAGGAGACCAGGGTCGCCATGATCAGCGCACTGCCGCTCACCACGCCGAACAGGAGATTCAGCACGGCGAGCACGGCGTACGTGCCGGTGACCGCGTTCACCGTCTCCCAGCCCCAGCGGGCGATCCAGATCGGCGCACCGGGCAGCAGATTGCCGCGCGGACCGAAGACGGCCCGCGAGAGCGCCATGCCGGGCGCTCCGCCCTCCCTGCCCGTGATGGAGACCAGACCGACCAGGCCGAAGCCGATGGCCGGGGCCGTGATGGCGACGACGAGCACCTGCCAGAGGTTCAGCCCGCCGAAGACGACGAGCCCGGCGCCCATGGTGAGCGACAGCACGGTCAGGTTCGCACCGGCCCAGGTGGGGAAGAGGGACCGGACGCGGCCGGTGCGCTCGCTGTCGGGGACGGGTTCCAGACCGCGGGTCTCCACGGGCGGGATCGTACCTTTTGCGCTCAATGGGATGATATCGGTGGACGGAGGGTGTCGACGGCGGTCGGTCGCGTGGGCCCGGGAGCGCCGTGACGGCCCGCACGCACCCGGTCACGGATTCGCACCTTCTGCGACTCCTCACCACTCGTGACTGATACTGGGCGGGTTATGGAAATCGTCATCCTTGCTGTAGTCATCGCCCTGGTCGCGGTCGGCGTGATCAGCGGGCTCGTGGTCAGCGGCCGCAAGAAGAAGCAGCTGCCCCCGGCGCCGCCGAGCACGCCGACCATCACTCCTCCCGCCGAGCCCCATGTCGGCGAGGAAGCCGAGACGCCGCGCGAGGAACCGCGCCGCACCATCGAGGAGGTCGCCCCGCCCTCGGCCGAGGCTCCCGCCGAGGCGGTCCCCGAGGCCGTCGAGCCGGAGACGCCCGCAGCCCCCGCCATCGAAGTACCCGAGCCCACCGCCGGCCGGCTGGTCCGGCTGCGCGCCCGGCTCGCCCGCTCGCAGAACTCCCTCGGCAAGGGGCTGCTCACGCTCCTGTCCCGCGACAACCTCGACGAGGACACCTGGGAGGAGATCGAGGACACCCTCCTGACCGCCGACGTCGGCGTCACCCCCACCCAGGAGCTGGTGGAGCGGCTCCGGGAGCGCGTCCGGGTGCTCGGCACCCGTACCCCCGAAGGGCTGCGCGCGCTGCTGCGCGAGGAGCTCCTCACCCTCGTCGGCACGGACTTCGACCGTGCCGTCAAGACCGAGAGCGGTCTGGACACCCCCGGCGTCGTGATGGTCGTCGGCGTCAACGGGACCGGCAAGACCACCACCACCGGCAAGCTGGCGCGGGTGCTCGTCGCCGACGGCCGCAGCGTCGTGCTCGGCGCGGCGGACACCTTCCGGGCCGCCGCCGCCGACCAGCTCCAGACCTGGGGGGAGCGTGTCGGCGCCCGCACCGTACGCGGACCCGAGGGCGGGGACCCGGCGTCGATCGCCTTCGACGCGGTGAAGGAAGGCATCGCCGAGGGCGCCGACGTCGTCCTCATCGACACCGCAGGGCGGCTGCACACCAAGACCGGTCTCATGGATGAGCTCGGCAAGGTCAAGCGGGTCGTGGAGAAGCACGGGCCGCTCGACGAGATCCTGCTCGTCCTCGATGCCACGACCGGACAGAACGGTCTGGTGCAGGCCCGGGTGTTCGCCGAGGTCGTCGACATCACCGGCATCGTGCTCACCAAGCTCGACGGCACCGCCAAGGGCGGCATCGTCGTCGCCGTCCAGCGCGAACTGGGCGTACCGGTGAAGCTGGTCGGCCTCGGTGAGGGGCCGGACGACCTGGCGCCGTTCGAGCCGGAGGCGTTCGTGGACGCCCTGATCGGGGACTGACACCCGCGTCCCGGCGGAGAGCCCGACCCCTGCCGCACACGCGGCAGGGGTCGGGCTC
>NZ_JBHJWQ010000002.1:0-169228 GCF_042266885.1 Streptomyces sp. NPDC056061
ACCGACGCTCCACGTCGCCTCCCTCCTCCGCCTTGGATTCGAAGCCGCATGACGCCGCTCGCTGATCCACTCCCTATTGCTCCCCAGGTCGTAAGATTTCGGCCCTGGGCCACGCAACCGCGCCGACGGTCGCCGGAGGTGACCGTGTCCTGTTGCGGTGGCGTGATCGGCCCTGGTGACACTCACACGCAAGCGATCACGACGGGGTGACTTCCCACATGTCTGAAGCCCGCACCGACACGACCCGCACGCGCCCGCTGGGGGCGGACGCGGAACGGGCCGAAGCCGGCGGCTCCGGAAAGCACCGAGGGGGTGTGTCGACGGACGACACGGCAGCACAGCCGCACGGCCGCCACCGCCGCCCCTCCGAGGGGGACAGCCGGGCGGCCTGACCGCACGGATACGACAACGAGGGACGGGTGGGCCCCGGGAGCCGATCGGCTTCCGGGGCCCACCCGTTCACCGCCCGGGTCCGATCCCGGCGGCGGTCCCGGCCGGCCCGGTCCGACCCGAGCGTTCAACCGCAACACGACGTTCACCGGCCGGTCCGTTTCACCGGGCTGCCCCGTTCACCACACGGTCGTGGCCGGCCCGCCCGCCGGAGGGTCGCAATCAGCCCCGTTTCAGGCCGAGTATCTCCGTCGCCGCGAAGGTCTCGTTCGGCGGGCGGTCCGCGTAGTACGGGGAGAGCACCTCGTCCAGCTCGTCGAACGAGAACGTCTCCTTCGCCGAGTCGAACTTCGCGGCCACCCTGGGGCGTTCGACGACCGCGACCATTCCGCCGTGCACCACGAGCAGCTGCCCGTTGACCCCGGCGGCCGCCGGGGAGGCGAGGTAGCCGACCAGCGGCGCGACGTGCTCGGGGGCGAGCGGGTCGAGCCTGCCGTCCTCCGGCTTCCGGAAGCCCGCGAAGACGTCCTCGGTCATCCGGGTGCGGGCGCGTGGGCAGATGACGTTGGCGGTGACGCCGTACTTGGCCAGGGCGAGAGCCGTGGACGTGGTGAGACCGACGATGCCGCCCTTGGCCGCCGCGTAGTTCGGCTGGCCCGCCGAACCGGCCAGGAACGCCTCGGAGGCACTGTTGACGATCCGGCCGTGAACCGGGCCGCCGGACTCCTTGGAACGCGCGCGCCAGTGGGCAGCGGCGAAGTGCATGGTGTTGAAGTGGCCCTTGAGGTGGACCCGGATGACGGAGTCCCACTCGTCCTCGGTCATCGAGAAAATCATCCGGTCACGCAGGATGCCCGCGTTGTTGACCAGGATGTCGAGTTTTCCGTAGGTGGTGACGGCGAGTTCCACCAGGGAGCGGGCCTGGTCCTGGTCGGAGACGTCGCCGAGGTGCGCGATCGCCCGGCCGCCCGCCGTACGGATCTCGTCGACGACCCCCTGGGCGGGCGCCATTGACGCCTCGCCGGAGCCGTCGCGGCCGGGCTGCCCGTAGTCGTTGACGACCACGGACGCACCGAGCCTGGCCAGTTCCAGCGCCTCGACGCGTCCGAGGCCGCGGCCCGCGCCCGTGACGATCGCGCACAGGCCGTCCAGGGGAAGTGACTGGGAAGGTGTCATCGGATTCTCGGAGCCTCTCGGGAGGGAACGGGGCGGGTGTCCGACAAGGACGGCGGGCCCGGTCCGCGGCGGGTGGCGGACGGGGACAACGGGTCCGGTCCGCGGCGGGTGGCGGGCCGGGGCATCAGATCTCGACGCAGGTGCGCAGCGACGTGCCGGTGCGCATCTGGTCGAGTGCGTCGTTGATGTCGTCCAGCCGGACCCGGTGGGTGATCATCGATTCGAGGTCGATGCGGCCGGCCCGCCAGAGCGCGATGGCCCGTTCGTAGGAGCGGAGCACGTCGCCGCCGCCGTACATGGAGGGCAGGATGCGCTTCTCGTCGAAGAACAGCTCGAACATGTTGACCTGGAAGTTGTCGTCCATCGCGCCCGCGCCGACGATGCACAGGGTGCCCCCGCGCCGGGTGTTCTCGTACGCCGTGCGGGCCGTGGCGGACTTGCCGACGACCTCGAAGACGTAGTCGAAGCCCTCGCCCGCGGTGATCCGTCGTCCGGCGTCGGCGAACTCCTCGGGCGACACGGCCTCGGTCGCGCCGAACCGGAGCGCCGCCTCGCGCCGGGAGGCGACCGGGTCCACGGCGACGATCTGGGCCGCGCCCTGCACCCGGGCGCCCTGGACGGTCGAGATGCCGACGCCACCGCAGCCGATCACGGCGACCGACGAACCGGCTTCCACCCGGGCGGTGTTGATGGCAGCGCCCAGCCCCGTGGTCACCCCGCAGCCGATCAGGGCGGCGATCTCGAACGGGACGTCGTCGGGGATCGGCACCGCGCAGCCCGCGCCGACGACGACCTCCTCGGTGAAGGTGCCGGTACCGGCGAAGCCGAAGACGTCCCCGCCGGCACGCCTGAAGTTGGGGGTGCCCGCGTTCATGAACCCGGCGAGGCAGAGCTGGGTCTGGCCGCGCTTGCAGGACGGGCACGCACCGCAGGCCGGCAGCCAGCAGACCAGCACCCGGTCGCCCGCGCTCAGCCCGGTGACGCCGTCGCCGACGTCGATGACCTCGCCCGCGCCCTCGTGGCCCGGGACGAACGGGGCGGGCTGCGGCAGCACCCCGTTCATCGCGGAGACGTCGGAGTGGCACAGCCCGGTGGCCCGGATGCGGAGCCGGACCTTTCCCGGACCGAAGCCCACGGCCTCGACGTCGTCGAGCACCTCCAGTTCGTCCTTGCCTATTTCGTGCAGTACGGCTGCGCGCATGGTGCGGGCTCCCCTCGTGGGACCGTGTCGTGGGCCCGGTGTGCTGGGCCGGTGGATCGCTCGCAATCGACGGAATCGCCGGAACGGGTCGGAGTCGCCGGTGCCGGTCACGGCACCTGGAATGGATTCAGGAGTGTTCGACGAAGGTGTCGCCGAGCACCGGTGCGTCGTCCCGCTCGACGGCGCTCACCTCGACCCGGACGTGGCCCTCGCCGGTCCACATCCGGATGCGCAGGGTCTCGCCGGGAAGGACGATCCCGGCGAACCGGGTGCGGTAGGAGCGGATACGGCTCACCTCGCCGCCGAGCACCGTGTCCGTGACGGCCTTGAGCGTCATCCCGTAGGTGCACAGCCCGTGCAGGATCGGCCGGTCGAATCCGGCCCGCGCCGCGAACTCGGGGTCGGCGTGGAGCGGGTTCCAGTCCCCGGAGAGGCGGTACAGCAACGCCTGGTCGGGGCGGATCGGGCGCTCCACGACATGGTCCGGGGCGGCGGCCGGGTACGCGGTCCGCCCGGAGGGGCCGCGCTCACCGCCGAAGCCGCCCTCGCCGCGGACGTAGATCTGGGAGTCGTTGGTCCACAGCGGGCCCTCGTCGTCCGCGGCCTCGGTGCGCAGCACCAGAACCGCCGCCTTGCCCTTGTCGTACACCGCCGCGACCTTCGAGGTCTGCACGGCGTCGCCCTTCACCGGGATCGGCCGGTGCACCGTGACCCCCTGCCCGCCGTGCAGGACGGCGGCGAGGTCGATGTCGACGCCGGGGGACGCGAGCCCGCCGGCCATCCCCGTGCCCGCGCCCGCGACCGTGGCGAAGGAGGGCAGCACCTGGAGCCTGGACTCCAGGGTGTAGCGCAGCTCGCCGGGGTCGGTGGCGGCGTCGGCCCGGCCGGGGACGGTGCCCGCGCCGATGCCCAGGTGATAGAGCTGGACGTCCTTGTGGTCCCAGGCGATCCGGGTGGAGCGGGGTTCGGCGGCGACTGCCTTTTCGGCATCAATGGGCATGAGGAAGCTGCTCCTTGATGGTGGGAGACCTCGGCGCGACCGTCCGCACCGTCGACCGCGCCGAGGTCGTGCGGGATCGGCCGCGACGCCCGTCCACCACCCCTCCCCGGCGACGTTCGCCGGTCACGACACCGGTGCCGTGACCGGCCTCGTCCGCGACGGGGCGAAGCCCGCCGGGAGGGGCACCCGTGCCGCGACGGGCCATGTCCGCCCCAGCACTAGAACGTGTTCCAGCCGATGACCCATGTATAACGCAGCCCCGGATCGTTGTGAAGACGTTCGCTGACGATCCGTCAGATTCATGCCGGGGCCGTCCCGTCGGCCATGACATTTGTCATCGCGATGTCCGTACACCTGCCTCTGCCGGGCCGGACGACGCCCTCCGTAGTGTCGTTGCCATGACAGGGACAACGGGGAACGGAACGGCGGGGCCGACGGCACCGGCGAAAGCGCCGGGGCGTCCGGCGGCGGGGCAGTCGACAACAGGAACGGGATCGGGCACGGGAACGGGCACGGAGCCGACGGCCGGGCGGGCGGGCGACGCGGGGAACACGGCCGCGGTGGTCCTCTCCTCGGTCGTCAAGTGCTTCGGCCGCGCCGGGCGGACCGTACGGGCCGCGGACGGGATCGACCTGTCCGTCGGGCGCGGCGAGACCGTGGCCCTGCTCGGCCGCAACGGCGCGGGCAAGTCCACCACCATCGGCCTGTTGCTGGGGCTGGACGAGCCGGACTCCGGGAGCGTGCGAGTGCTGGGCCGCACACCGGAGCAGGCGGTACGCGCCGGTCTGGTCGGCGCCATGCTCCAGGACGGACGGCCCATTCAGCGGGTCACCGTCCGTGAGCTGATCGCGTTCGTCGCCTCGACCTACCCGCGGCCGATGCCGGTGGCCGAGGCACTCTCGCTCGCGGGGCTCACCGACTTCGCGAACCGGCGCGTCGACAAGCTCTCCGGCGGCCAGACCCAACGCGTCCGCTTCGCCGTCGCCCTGGCCGGCAGCCCGGAACTCATCGTTCTGGACGAGCCGACCGCCGCCCTGGACGTGGAGGCGCGCCGGACGTTCTGGGACTCGATGCGGGCCTATGCCCGGCGCGGCAACACCGTCCTGTTCTCCACCCACTACCTGGAGGAGGCGGACGGGAACGCCGACCGGATCGTCGTCGTCGACCGGGGACGCGTCGTCGCGAACGGCACCGGCGCCGAGATCAGGGCCTCGGCCGGGCACTCCCTGGTCGCCTTCGACCTGGCGGGCCGGCCGGCCGAGGGATTGGAACGGCTGCCGGGGGTCGTCACCGTCGAGGTGTCCGGGGACCGGGCACGGCTGTACACGGACGACTCGGACGCCACGGTCGTGGAGCTGGCCCGGCTCGGCGCGATCCGCGGCCTCCAGGTGTCCCGGGCCACGCTGGAGGACGCGTTCCTCGCGCTCACGGCGCACGCCGACGCGGCATCCGTCACCGCTCGCGAGGAAGGGGCCGTCTGATGTTCGCCTATGTCGTACTGGAGGTGCGCAGAACCCTGCGCGACGGCTTCTTCCTGATCTTCGGGACCGGGATGCCGGTGATGATGTACCTGCTCTTCACCAACATCGGCGGGGGCGACGGTGCCGACGGCTGGAAGACGACCTCGATGGTCGGCATCGCCGCGTACGGTGCACTGAGTTCCGCCATGTCGATCGGCACCGGTGTGGCGTCCGACCGGACGCTCGGCTGGCTCCGGCAACTGCGTGTCACACCGCTCGCCCCGTCGCACGCGGTGGTGGGACGGACAATCAGCGGTTCGGTGACCGTCCTGCCGACGATCCTCACGGTGTTGCTGGCGGGTGGACTGGTCAACGGGGTGCGACTGGACGTGTGGCAGTGGGTGGCGCTGACGCTGCTGCTGTGGATCGGCGCACTGCCGTTCACCCTGCTCGGCCTCGGCAACGGCTACCGGCTCACCCCGCAGGGCACCGGAGCGGTCAACATGGCCTGCCTGATGGGCTTCGCGATCGTCGGCGGACTGTGGTTCCCGCTGGAGCTGCTGCCCGGGTGGCTGCGTTCCTTCGGCGTGTTCACCCCCGCCCACCGGTTCGCCGACCTGGGCTGGGCGGTCACCGAGGGACACGCGCCCGGCGCGGGCACGATCGCCGTGCTCTGCGCGTGGCTGCTGCTGTTCGGCGCGTACGGGGTGGTCTCGTACCGTCGGTCCGCGAGGACCATGTGACGGGAGTGAACATGCCCAGGTACCGAACGGCGGGGGCCGGGGCCGTCCCGCGGACGGACGCGGAGGCGGGCACCGGGGCCGACACGGGTGCTCGCCCCGGTGCGGACGGGGGCGAGTGCGCCGGTGCGGATGAAGGCGCGTACCCCGGTGCGGATGAAGGCGCGTACCCCGGTGCTGACGGGGGCGCGTGCCCGCCGCCGGGTCCGCGGTGGGGACGGCGCGGGCGACGCGGGGACCGACGGCCCGGCCCGCCCGGCCCGTACACCCTGCTGCCCTGGCTGCTGCTGGGCCTGGGCTCCTTCTCCAACCTCTTCCAGGGCGACGCTCCCAACCCGTGGCTCGGCGGTCTCGGGCTGTTCGCCTTCAACTCCCTCTACGTCTCCGTCGTGTTCCGGGGCTTCGACAAGCGGAAGCGCGAGAGTCCGGTGTCGTACGCGCTGCTCGCCGCGATGGCCGCCGTCACCTTCGCGCTGGCGATCGGTTACGGCGGCAGCTGGCTGCTGTTCTTCCCGCTGCTCTCGCTGGCCTGCGGCACCATCCTGCGCCACTGGTCGCTCGCCGTCGGTCTGCTCTCGCTCGCCGCGGCGGCCACCACCATCGCCGTGTGGCACGGGAACAACTCCTCCGATCCGTGGACCATCGGCTACGGCACCTTCATCTCCGGTGCGGTGACCTCCGCGATCCTCAGACTGGCGGAAACGGTGACGGAACTGCGGGCCACCCGGCAGGAACTTGCCCGCAGCGCCGTGGAGAAGGAACGGCTGCGGTTCTCCCGCGACCTGCACGACCTGCTGGGCCACACGTTGTCCGTGATCGTGGTCAAGTCGGAGGCCGCACGCCGGATCGCGCCGCGCGACATGAACGAGGCACTCGCCCAGGTCGCCGACATCGAGTCCGTCGGCCGGCAGGCGCTGACCGAGATCCGCGAGGCCGTCACCGGCTACCGCGAGGGAAGCCTGGCCACCGAGCTGGACCGGGCCCGGTCGGCACTGACCGCCGCCCGAATCGCACCGACGGTGCGCCGCTCCGGACCACCGCTCGCCCCGCAGACGGAGGCGCTGCTGGGCTGGGTGGTACGGGAGGCGGTGACCAACGTCGTCCGCCATTCCCGCGCCACCGCCTGCTCGTTCGTGGTCGACGGCGGCCCGGAGCGGGTCCGGCTGACGGTCACGGACGACGGCACCGGCCCCGCCCCCGACACCCCGGCCGTGCCCGGTATCGGCGGCACCGGACTGACCGGCCTGACCGAACGCCTCGCGGCGGCGGGCGGCACGCTGGCGGCGGGGCCCAAGCCGGACGGCGGCTTCGTGGTCCGCGCGGAACTGCCGACGGACGGAACGGAGACCGCCCACGGGACCGACGAGGACACTTCCCACGAGGGGCCGGACCGGGTTCCCGGCACGACCCGGTAAGTGGGCGAGCCGTAGAACTCGCGTCACGGACCCGGCGCCCGGCAGAAAAGCCGGGGCGGGAGCCGCGCGTGCCCGGAATCGTGTTCACACGTTCGAGACCGATGCATCAAAAGCGCGGCATCCCCGGCCTCCCAGTGGTCAAAACGCCCAGATATCTTGGGTCATTGACGAACCCGTGGTCACGACAGTGGCGACACCCAGGGGGAAGGGAACGCGGAGAACTCGTGACGTTCAACGAGGAGTGGGCAGCACTTCGGGCGGAGTCGACGCAGCAGGTCAATATGAGACTCAACGGCGTTGGCAACGGAGAACGCGGACAAAGTGGGGCCAGTGACGCCGATCTGGCGGTAAATCAGGACAACTTGGGTGCCGTTGGGCATGAAGCGTACGAGTTGCACGCCCGGCTCTCCAAGGACGGCGACCACGCCCGTCCCTCGACGTTCGAGACGTCGCTCGCGTTGAGCAACGGAAACTTTTCGAGCGGATCGGCGCTGCTGAAGGTGCACGATCGGTGGAACACGCAGCTGAGGACGCTTCTGCATTCCTGTGCACAGATCTCGAATCATCTCGATTACAGCAAGGCGGCCCACGCCAAGGACGACGCCCAGATCTCCGGTGATCTGATTTCGGTCTCCAAGCTGAACGATTATCTGAAGTAGTACGTCGGGGGAACGTATACATGCTGAAGTTCGAGGACATCGTCGACGCGCCCGTGGGCAAGCTGAAAGCAGCTGCCCAGGACTGGTCCGAGATGGTCACCAAGCTTGAGCGCCTGGCCGAGGATGCCCGTGACGGCATGAAGGCGAAGGCCGAAAAGGCCGAGTGGGAGGGCGTCAATGCCGGGGTCACCAAGGCATTCATCAGGAAGACGGCCAAGGAGTTCGAGGACGCCGCGGCCGAGGCCAAGGGCGTCAAACAGATTCTCGATGATGCCCACACGTCCATCAAGAAGGCCAAGGACGACCTGATCCGCATCCGGGACGACGAGGCACCGGCAGCCGGCGTCCATGTCGACGCCAAGGGAAAGGTCAGGGCCCGGGACCCCATTTCGGAGATCCCCGCCGCACGGCACGATCCGGACTACTCCGAGCTCCTGCGCAAGGAGCAGGCCACCATCGAGGCGTGGCAGAAGAAGATCGACCTCATCGTCCACAACTGCAACGACACGGATGTCGCCTTCAAGAACGCTCTTGAGGCCAACGTCACCGATCGCCAGGACTTCAACGCGCCGAAATACACGAAGCTGATCCAGGAGGAGGCGGACCGGGCTGTCGCGTACGCGAAGAAGGGGCGCGACATCACACACACCGAGCTTCAGTCGTTCAATGAACTGCTTCGCGAGAACGCCGGTTCCCCGGAATTCGCGAAGACCTTCTACGAGAAGCTCGGACCCGAGAAGTCCCTCGCTTTCTTCGGTCAACTGTCAAAGGACACCTACCCGTACGGAAACCTCGACAAGGAGCGGCTCAAGGACGTCCAGGAGCTTCAGAAGAACCTGGGGCTCAACCTGGCCACCGCCTCCCACGACAAGGGATTCAGTGACAAGTGGGGCCCGGAACTTCGCAAACTGGGTACGCAGCACATCCCGCTGGCCAAGTACGACTTCCAGGGGCCCTTCGGCTACCAGTTGCTCGGCGGCATCATGCGGTACGGCAACTATGACGCGAAGTTCCTCAACCCGATCGCCGAACATGTGGCCCAACTGCACCAGAAGGATCCGTACCTGTTCGCCCAGAGCAAGAAGGCGAACATCTCGGACAAGAACCCGTTCAATCCCTCCGGCGTCAACGGTTCCGGCTACGACCCGACCATTTCCATGCTGGAGGCACTCGGGCACAGCCCCGATGCGGCAAAGCACTTCTTCGCCGATGCCCCGACGGCGTACAACGAGGACGGGTCCATCAACAAGGGCGCGACGGCCAACCTCGGCAAGAACGAGAAGGGCAACCCCTTCGAAAACTACCTCGACTTCTTCGGGAACGAGAAGTGGACGACGTTCGGGGACATCGACATATTCGGAGAGGAAGAGCAGAAGAAGGCGCTCGAATACATGCCGGACTCGCTGGGGCACGCTTTGGAGGCGGCGACTCTCGGCTATCCGTACGACAGCCCGCACGAGGGCGCCACTCGGGACGCGGGCAACGCCACGGTCATGCGCGAGGTCATGGAGAAGTACGGCAAGGACGACGGCCTGCCCAAAACGCACGCAGCGATGTCCGACAGCCTCGGGAACATGGCAGCCGGATATATCAGTGACATCAACTGGGGTCTGGACAAGAGCGATCCCGACAGCCCCTTCGCACCGGGCAAGGAATCGGCGGGCCGCATCGACTTCTCCGAAACGGAAGAAGGCGACGGGAGAATCGTCACACGCAAATTTCTCACCACCCTGGGTCATCACCCGGATGCATACGCGACGGTCTCCACCGCCGAGCAAATCCTCAGCTCCAGCATGCTGGAGCACCAAGTGGGCCCGGACGACCGGATCAACCAAGGTGGCGCGCGGGCAGTAGTGGGCACGGGTGCGGAGGTTCAGGGCTTGCTCGACCGGTCCCGTGCCGATCAGGTCGTGGCCTCGAAGATGAAGGAGCAAGAGGACTACGAAAAGGCCGTTGCATCACGATCCGGCTGGATCGAGTTCGGCACCGGTGTGGGCATAGCCGCAGGTGTCGCTTTTCTGCCGCCAGTCGCAGCGGCAGGTACGGCGGCGACACTCATCGGACTGGGGACCGATGCGGGCAGCGGGCTCGTGGAACAAGTGATCGGCGGTTTCATCGGGGACCTTTCCGACAAGTCCGTGGACGACCACAAGGAAGAGGTCGAACAACTCACTCGGGAAGAGAAGACCAACGTGTTCCGTGGCGGCGAGTCCATGGCCGAGGCACCCATGGAGAATTTCCTGAAAAGACATACCACTGCCACCGACTCCGATTTCCGTCAGGACCTGAAGGAATCCATGCTGATCGGATACGAGGTCGGAAACAGCCGCGCGGAGCAGCAGGGCAGCGCCCCGCAGACATAAGACTGATTCGGTGAAGAACGCGAGAAGGGTATGGCGCGTGAAGTCCGTTCGATCGCGACGCATTTGGGGTGCTGTCGGGATGATGGTGATCCTCGGCGTCAGTACGTCCGCCTGCGGCGAGGAGCCACCGGACCACTACGAGGCAGGACAGATATGCGAAGGGCTGTTCTCGGGGCCACTGGAGAAGACGATCGAATCCGTACTGGGTGCGAAATCCTTCGATTCGAACGGAAAGGGAGGAATGCAACGAGCCGTTGACGGATTGAAGAAAGCATACGAGTCGGGACACAACTGGGCACCCGGAGGCACGTTGTGCGAAATCAGTCCGCAAGGAATTGGAACGAAAAGCGATTCGAGAATCTATTTCGATATGTATATGCCACGGGACCTGGAAGACAAATATTCGAGCAAGAAGCGCTACTACCTCATGGGGAAGCGTGCCGCGGCATCCCCCCTGGGAGCATCCATCTACTATGAGTGCGTGAGCCCTCAGTTCGAGGGATCGAAGGAGCGTCCGATGCGCATCTACGGCAGCTTCGTTCGCGCGCAAGCATCACGGGAGAACAGGCCGGACTACGTGGATGAGAACATGCAAATCGCACATGCCGCATCCCTGGCCGTGGCCAAGAAGTTGCAGTGCGAGAACAACGGAGGACTGCCGGAGAAGCCGGTCCTGACGCCCTTCGTCCCGCCGAAGTCCTGATCGGCTGCCGCTCCGGTCTCGATGTCTGCGGTGTTGCCGAGCACCTCTCATCGGCCCGTCGGCCATACCCTGTTGCGCGTGAACGAGATGCCGCAGGACCACCGGCCCGCGAAGTGTGTACGCGTCCTCCTCGCCGAGGACCAGGGCATGATGCGGGGTGCTTTGGCCCTGCTGCTGGGTCTGGAGCCCGACATCGAGGTGGTGGCGCAGGTGGCCGCCGGGGACGAGATCGTGGGCGCGGCCCTGGCCTCCCGTCCGGACGTGGCGCTGCTGGACATCGAACTCCCGGGCCGCAGCGGTCTGGACGCCGCTGCGGACCTGCGCGAGGAGGTACCGGACTGCCGGGTGCTGATCCTGACCACGTTCGGCCGTCCCGGCTATCTGCGCCGGGCCATGGAGGCCGGGGCGGCGGGCTTCCTGGTCAAGGACGGCCCGGTCGAGGAACTCGCCTCCGCGATCCGCCGGGTGCTGAGCGGCGAGACCGTCGTCGACCCGGCCCTGGCCGCCGCCGCGCTCAGCGCGGGTCCGAGCCCGCTGACCGCACGGGAACGGGACGCGCTGAACGCCTCGGTGGACGGGGCGACGGTCGCCGACATCGCGGAGAAGCTGCATCTGTCCGAGTCGACGGTACGCAATTACCTGTCGTCCGCGATCGGCAAGACGGGCACCCGCAACCGGATGGAAGCGGTCCGGGCGGCCCGGCAGCAGGGCTGGCTCTGACGGGTCCGGGAACGACCGTTCACCGTGCGGCGGACCGACGGCCCGGAAGCCAGAGGGCCATCAGCAGCAGGCCGCCGAGCAGGACGGCGGTGGCCGTGCGGAACGCGAGCGCGTACCCGGCGGTGAGTTCCTCGGGTCCGGTGCCGCCCGCGGTGCGGGCCGCGGCGACGGTGGAGAGCATGGCGAGACCGAGCGCGCCGCCCATCGTGCGGGACGTGTTGACGAGACCGGAGACGAGACCGGCCTCGCCCGGTGCCACGCCCGAGATGGCGAGTGAGGCGAGCGGGGTGGACGCCAGGCCCGCACCGGCCATCATCAGGAGGCCGGGCAGGCAGATCGCGGTGAGGTACGAGCCGTCGGCGCTCATCGTGGACTGCCAGCCGAAGCCGGCGGCGGCGACGGCCGTACCGATGAGCGCCAGGTTCTTCGCGCCGACCCGGGCCATGATCCGGGGCGCGCACTTCGAACCGAGGACCACCGCCAACGACGTGGGGAGCAGGGCGAGTCCGGCCTTCAGCGGGGTGTAGCCCAGCACCGTCTGGGCGTACACGGTCATGAAGTACCACATCGCGAACGTGCTGGAGCCGATGACGAACATCGCCGCGTTCGCCGAGGTCACCGCCCGTGCCCGGAACACCCTGAGCGGCATCAGCGGCTCGGCCGACCCGGCCTCGACCGCGACGAAGACGATGAGCACGGCAACTCCGCCGAGCAGGGGCGTCAGGGTCCGTGCCGCCGTCCAGCCCGCCTGCTCGGTCTGCACGATGCCGTACGCGACGGCGGCAAGGCCCGCCGTCACCAGCAGCGCGCCGAGGAAGTCGATCCGTCGCCGTTCGCCCGACCGGCCTTCGGTGAGCCGGAGCGCGGAGCCGATCAGGACGAGCGCCCCGATGGGCACGTTGATCAGCAGGACCCATCGCCAGGAGAGCAGGTCGGTGAGCACGCCGCCGATCAGCCCGCCGGCCGCGCCGCCGCCCGCGCCGACGGCCATCCAGGTGCCGATCGCCTTTGTTCTTGCCGGTCCTTCGGGGAACACGGCGGTGAGCAGGGTGAGGGTGGCGGGGGCGAGCACGGCGGCGCCGAGCCCCTGTGCGGCGCGGGCGGCGAGTACCTGCCAGCCCTCCTGGGCGAGTCCGCCGGCCAGGGAGGCGGCGGTGAACAGTCCGAGGCCGGTGAGGAACATCCGCTTGCGGCCGTATATGTCGGCGGTACGGCCGCCGAGCAGCATGAAACCGGCGAACGCGATGGAGTAGGCGTTGAGCACCCACTGAAGCCCCGCGGTGCTCATGTCGAGGTCGATGCGCATGGACGGCAGGGCGACGTTGACGACGGACACGTCGAGCACGACGAGGAACTGACCGACGCAGGCGGCGAGCACCGTCGCCCAGGTGTGGTTGCCGTGCTGCTGCCGGGGGGACACGGGTGTCGTCACATTGGCCATGGTGTGCATCCTCGCAGCCGCCCCTCGACCGTGCGGCGGCAGACGGACCCGGCGCGGACCGAGGGCGAACCGGGCGGCGGGTTCGTGATCACGGCGAGCCACCGGTGGGCGCACCGGAATCGACGGGTTCCACCGGCGTCTCGTCCTCGGCCCGCACGACAGGACGGCGACCGGTTCGTCGGTGCGCGGTGGCCCGTCCACCGACGGGCGTCGACCGTGTCGGGACGACGGGACGCCCTCGCCACAGCGGTGACGGAGGCGGGGTGCCGACCCCGACCGAATTCCGGCCGCAGGCTATATATAGCCCACCGCATTGATGACAAATCACCCCCCAGCAAGAGCAAATCCCTGACAACAAGCTTGAGTTGAGTGACGGGTCCGGATGTGGCGACTCGGCAGACTTTGGCTGAAACACATCGCTGCCGACTCAGAAGCACCTTGTCCTGACGTCACATCAGCCACCAGGATTGCGCCGTCTCGCACAAGACCAACACAACCTCTCCCGACAGGAATCACCCGTGAAGCACTATGGGTGAATTGTGAGCATTGTTGCGGCTGCGGCGGTGACCGGCGCTGCGGCGTTCACGACGGTCGGCAGCGCGAACGCGGCACCCGCGCACGTGAACACCAAGGCTGTGAGCGCCGGTTCGGAATCGGCGGAGCAGTCGGAACTCTCGGCGGTCGAGGACGGCCACCAGCTCTTCGCCGGACTCTTCTTCGGCCAGGGGCCGGTGGCCCAGAAGCTCGCAGCCGACGGACGTCTCAACGGCGTCGAGCCAGGTGTGAACGACACCCCCGAGGCCATCCGCGCCGTGGCGACCGTGATCAAGAAGATAGAGCTGAGATCCCCCGGTGTCTTCGCCGACTTCTCGGCCAAGGCGCGCAGCGGCGACCCCAGACTCGTGGACCAGGCCATGACCTCCGTCTCCCGGCTGCTGGTCGACGCCTCCGACTCGGACGGAACGACCCCCAGCGAGTCGGGAACCTGCGCGGTCCTGGTGGTGACCGTGGCGGTGGCGGCGGCGGCCATGGCCGTGGCGACCGTGGGCTTCTTCGTCAACGCCGCCGCCGTCATCAATGTGGTGGTGAAGAGCAGGGCACCGATGGACAGCTTGTCGAGGGATGAACTCGTGGCGGAGCTGACCGGAGTACTGAAGACCGTCTGACCGAGCGAACCACGTCCACGAGCACTGCTGGCTTCGGGTACCGGCGCGCCGTCGGCCGGACCCGGAGCCGGCGTGTACGGAACCCTTGGAGAGACGAACAGTATGTGGTGGAAGGATTACCCGCACGGGGCGAACGGCGGTATCACCGTGTCCGCCCGGCACACGGTGGAGGTACCCCGGGCGTGGATCACCGGGGCCGCCGTTCTGTGCGTCGTCGTCGCCCTGTACGTGGCTCAGACGCAGTTGCCGAAGAACGTTCTGTCCCTGCCCGGCCAGAAGGCCGTCAAGCCCGTCGCGGTCACCGTCACGCCGCAGGGCTGGGCCTTCTTCACGAAGTCGGCGCGCAGCCCGGAGTTCGAGCCCTTCCGCTGGAACGGCTCCACCTGGGCGAGCGCCTCGCTCGGCCGCCACTCCGAGCACGGCTTCGACCGGGTCTCGCGCTCCCAGGGCATCGAGACCGCGCTGCTGCTCCACGAGGCGCGCAAGGCCACCCGTACCGCCTGCGAGCTGAGCCCGGTCCAGGAGTGTCTGAAGAAGACCCGGGCGGCCACCGCGGTCACCAACAGGACACCGGAGCCGACCCTGTGCGGGCGGATAGCGGTGGTCGAGCAGAAACCCACCCCGTGGGCCTGGCGCGACCTGGTGCCCGCCACTCGCACCGCGGAGACCGCCACCCTGCTGGACGTCTCGTGCTGAGGCCGGTCCCCGTTCCCTGGACCAACGTGTACGGGCTGACCCGCACCCTTCTCGCGCTGGGCACCATGGGCACCCTGGCGTTCAGCAGTACGGGAACCCTCTTCCGTCCCGTGGCGACACAGGGCGACTACCCCATCTGCGCCGGTCCGATGCGGGCAGGTGTGTTCTGTCTGGCGCCGGAGAACGGCCTGACCGCGACCCGATGGCTGTGTGTTCTCGTCCTCCTCGTCGTGGCCTGCGGATGGCGTCCCAGATGGACCGCGCTTCCGCATGCCTGGGTGTCCTTCAGCGTCTTCTCCGAAATCGCCATCGCCGACGGCGGCGACCAGGTCACCGTGGTCCTTTCCTCGCTGCTCGCCCTCACCGCGCTCGGCGATCCCCGGCGCTGGCACTGGCGGCCGCTCCCGGAGGGGGCCGCGTCGGGCCGTCCCGGGGCCGTGCTCCTGGGGGCGACGGGACTGGTGCTCGTGCGACTCCAGATGTCGTTCCTCTACTTCCAGTCGTGTGTCGCCAAGCTGCCGCACGCGGAATGGGCCGATGGCACCGCGATGTGGTACTGGGGACACAGCCTCTCGTTCGGCGCGCCCGGCCCGCTCCAGCCCCTGGTCGACCCGGTGCTCGCATCCCCCTTGGGTGTCGCGCTGCTCACCTGGGTTCCCCTGGTGATCGAGATCGGTCTCGCCGCGAGCCTGTTGCTCGCGCAGCGCTGGCGCTGGCGCCTGTTCGCCGCAGGGTTTCTCTTCCATCTCTCCATCGCCGTGATGATGGGTCTGTGGAGTTTCGCCCTGGCCATGATCGGCGGTCTGGTGGTGCTCTGCTTCCCGCTCGGCGCGCATCTGAACGTCACCGTGCCCGGGGCCGTCCGCGGACTGCTCCGACGGGACACCGCCGTCCCGGGCCCCGTGACGGGCAGGGGCGACGGCGCGGAACCGGATGCGGCGGGTGCGCGGGGGCCCGCACGGGACGCCTCCTCCTCGCGTCCCGCGGAACTGTCGGCACCGGCCGGTTCCGACCGCTAGGGGCGAGCCCCGCGCGTGCACGGTCCCGCTGCCGGACGATCGAGGGCGGGACCGACGTCGGCGCCGGCGTCGGGTGGCGCCCGCGGAACGGCGGCGCGCACCGGCCCGGCGAGGCGTGCGCGGCCGAGGGGCGTGCGGGCGGCCTACCGCCGCAGCAGCGTCACCACCGCCGCTCCGCCGAGTCCGATGTTGTGGGCGAGACCGGTCCGGGCGTCCTTCACCTGACGCTCCCCCGCCTCCCCCCTGAGCTGCCAGGTGAGTTCGGCGGCCTGGGCGAGGCCGGTGGCGCCGAGCGGGTGGCCCTTGGAGATCAGTCCGCCGGACGGGTTGACCACCCACCGGCCGCCGTAGGTGGTGGCCCCGGACTCGACGAGCTTCCCGGACTCGCCCTCGCCGCACAGCCCGAGCGCCTCGTAGGTGAGGAGTTCGTTGATGGAGAAGCAGTCGTGCAGCTCGATGACGTCGAGGTCGGAGGCACAGAGCCCGGACGCCTCGTACACCTGCCGTGCGGCGGCCCGCGACATCGGCTGTCCGACCGCGTCGATGCAGGTGCCGGAGGCGAAGGAGTCCTCGGTGTCGGTGGTCATGGCCTGGGCGACGATCTCGACCGCCCGGTCGCCGAGACCGTGGTCCTCGACGAAGCGTTCCGAGACGACGACGACGGCGGCCGAGCCGTCGGAGGTGGGCGAGCACTGGAGCTTGGTGAGCGGGCGGTGGACGGTCCGCGCGGCGAGGATCTCGTCGACCGTGTACGGGTCCTGGAACTGGGCGTACGGGTTGTTCGCCGAGTGCCGGTGGTTCTTCGCGCCGACCGCGGCGAGCTGTGCCTCGGTCGTCCCGTACCGGTCCATGTGCTCGCGGGCCGCGTTGCCGAAGATCTGGGCGGTGGGCGGGCTCGCCTCGAAGCCGTGGGCGGCGGCCATGACCCCGTAGTGGCGGGCGACGGGCGACGTCCTGAAGTCCGACGCGCCGCCGTCGGCGCCGCCCCCGCCGAGCGAGCCGCGCGCCATCTTCTCGAAGCCGAGCGCGAGGACGCAGTCGCTCGTACCGCCCTCGACGAACTGACGGGCCATCATGAGAGCGGTGGAGCCGGTGGCGCAGTTGTTGTTGACGTTGTAGACGGGTATGCCGGTCAGGCCGAGTCCGTACACGGCCCGCTGCCCGGCGGTGGACGGCTGGAAGCAGTAGCCGACGGCGGCCTGCCGCACCCGTGCGTAGTCGATCCCGGCGTCGGCGAGGGCGGCCGTCCCGGCCTCCTTCGCCATGTCCCAGTACTGCCAGTCGCGGGTCTCGGGTTTCTCGAACCGCGTCATCCCGACACCGACGATGTACGCCCTGGTGGATGCCTTCATGGCCGGATTCCTTCCGTTGCTTCGGTCGTGCGGAGGCCGGTCACCCGGCAGGTCCTCCGTCACCCGGCAGGTCCTCAGTCGCCCGGCAGGTCCTCAGTCGCGCGGGAGGCCGAGGATGCGTTCGGCGACGACGTTGAGCTGCACCTGGGTGGTGCCGCCCGCGATGGTCAGGCAGCGGGACATCAGGAAGCCGTGCACGGCCCGCTCGGCGGCTCCCTCGGCGGTGGCTCCGGCGGGGCCGAGGAGTTCGAGGGCGAGTTCGGCGACCTTCTGCTGATGGGTGGTCTGGACGAGCTTGCGCACGGAGGCCCCCGCACCGGGTTCGAGGCCGGACACCTGGCGCAGGGTGGTCCGCAGGGAGATGCAGGCGAGTGCGTGGGCCTCGGCGGCGAGGGCGCCGATCCGGGCCCGGTGGGTGCCGTCGAGTTCACCGGCGCGGGCGATCAGCGCCTCCAGGCCGGTGCCGAAGGTCAACTGGTCGGCCATGTGGACGCGTTCGTTGCCGAGGGTGTTGCGGGCGACCCGCCAGCCTTCGTCGGCCGCGCCGACGAGCGCGTCCTCGGGCAGCAGGACGTCGTCGAGGAACACCTCGTTGAAGAGGGAGTCCCCGGTGATCTCCCGCAACGGGCGGATGTCGATGCCCTCGGTGTTCTTCATGTCGACGAGGAAGTACCCGATCCCCCGGTGCTTGGGCGCGTCCGGATCGGTCCTGGCCAGCAGGATGCCGTGGTCGGCCGTCCGGGCGGCGCTCGTCCACACCTTCTGGCCGTTGATCCGCCATCCCTTCCCGGTGCGCTCCGCCCGCGTCCGGAGCGAGGCGAGGTCGGAACCCGCGCCCGGTTCGGAGAACAGCTGGCACCAGGAGAGTTCGCCGCGCAGGGTGGGCAGCAGGTAGCGCTCCTGCTGCTCGGGCGATCCGTGGGCGATGAGCGAGGGAATCACCCAGGTGGCGATCCCGAGATCGCTCAGCCGCACGTCCTGGTCCTTCAACTCTTGCTGTACGGCGAGTTGTTGCAGGGGTCCGGCGCCCAGACCGTACGGGGCGGGGAGGTGCGGGGCGGCGTATCCGGTGGGGGCGAGGACGCGGCGGGCCTCCTTCGGGTCGAGGCCGCGGGCGGCGGCGACGGCCTCGCGCGCCGCGTCGCGGTGGGCGGCGGCCTCGGCGGGGAGTTCGAGGGCGAGTTCGCGGCGCGCCCCGGCCTCGGCGAGCCGTACGGCCCGCAGCCGGTGGGCGTCCCCGGCGCCCAGCAGTTGCCGGACGGCCACGGCACGGCGCAGATACAGGTGGGCGTCGTGCTCCCAGGTGAAGCCGATGCCGCCGAGGATCTGAATGCAGTCCTTGGCGCAGCCGTGCGCGGCGTCGAGGGCGTCCGACGCGGCGAGCGCGGCGGCCAGGGAGCGCGCGTCCGGGTCCGGTTCCCCAGCGGCTCTGGCCGCGTCCCATACCAGGGCACGGGCCCGCTCGACCCGGACGAGCATGTCGGCGCAGAGGTGTTTGACGGCCTGGAACTGTCCGATGGGGCGGCCGAACTGTTCGCGCGCCTTGGCGTGTTCGACGGCGGTGTCGAGCGCCCGGGAGGCGATGCCGCACGCCTCGGCGCACAGGAGGACTGCGGCCAGGTCGCGGACGTGCGCGCTGTCGGCCCGTACCAGGCGCCGCGCGGGGACGAGGACGCCGTCGGCGCGGATCTCGGCAGTGGGCCGGGTCGGGTCGGTGCCGCGGTGACTTCGGGCCGTCAGCCCTTCGGCGGTGGCATCGACGGCGAACCAGAGGGTGCCGGTGGCGGATTCGGCGGGGAGCAGGAGCAGGTCGGCCTGGGCGCCGGAGAGTACGGGCGGGGCCGTGCCGTCGAGCAGGTGGCCGTCGCCGTGTTCCACGGCGGTGAGGGTGCCCGTGCCGAGGGCGACGGCACCGATGCGTGCGCCGGACGCCAGCTCGCGCAGCGTCTCCTCGGCGCCCGCCGCGTGCAGTACTGCGGAGGCGAGGGCGCTCGCGAGGTACGGGCCGGGCAGCCCGGCCCGGCCGGTCTCCTCCAGGACCACGGCCAGGTCGAGGAGCCCGCCTCCCCCGCCGCCGCACTCCTCGGGCAGGTGGACGGAGAGGAGCCCCTGCTCCGCGAACCCGTCCCAGTAGCCGGGGCGCGGGGCGGGGCCTGCGGGGGCCTCTGCGTCGAGGAGCCTGCGCGCCTCCTCGGGCGGCACGGCGCGGGCCAGCCGGCCCTGTACGGCCCGCGCCAACCCCCTGTGTTCTTCGGTGATTCCGATGCCCATGCGGATCCTCGTCGGTCGCAGCCACTGGAACGGGCGCAAGAGTAGAACACGTTTCAATCTGACGGAAGGTCAGGAAGCCGTCGATGCGACAGCGATCACCCCCTGCCCGGCCGCTGCCCACCCCCTGCCCGGCCGCTGCCTGGTGACGGCACACACGTGCCCCGCCCCCGGACGGGGGACGGGGCACGGGCGGGGCCGGGGATCGGCTCCCCCGGCCCGCACGGTCACGGTGTCGGCTCAGATGTGGACCTGACCGGAGGGTGCGGTGCCCGCGGCGGGGGTGCCCCGCTCGATCCAGCCGCCCGCGTCGCCGTGGGCCCCCTGCTCCACGCGGCCCTTTCCGCGCCGAGCCCCCGGAGCACGCACCGCATCCCGGGCAGCGGTTCGCAGGGGCTCTCCCCCGATCGCGCACCGGCGGATCGGGCGAAGCCTCACGGCCTGGAGAGCGATGGGGCGCGGGCTCCCCCTTGCTCCTCGAGTCGCCACCCCGCCGGACGTCGCCCCGACCCCGCACCCGCCTCGTCCATGCGCCCAACTCCCCGCACCCACAGCTCACTTCAGGCCAATTGGGCGGGCTGTCGCCCTCGCGCGCCGTTCACCGGAATACCTCACCCCCGGGGGCGGTTTCGGCATGCACGCACCTACGACCTCGCCCACCGTCCTTGCCGGGTGGGGTCGTTGACGGTCGGTGCCGCCCACCGACGCGGACGCACGCCGCGCCCGCCCCCTCGCTCTCGTTCGACGACGCCGCCCGGAGGCCGCACGCATGCCAGAGACGACGAACGGACAGCACACCGGGGAACTCCCCGGTCCACGGACGCGCGGCGCGGGCGGCGGGGTCGTCCCCGTGCTCGCCTTCGCGGGCATCACCGTCGCGGTGATGCAGACCCTGCTCGTCCCCGTCATCAAGGATCTGCCCACCCTTCTGCGCACCGACCCGTCCGATGCCACCTGGGTGATGACCGCGACCCTGCTCGCGGGGGCCGTGGCCACACCGATCATGGGGCGGCTCGGCGACCTCCACGGCAAGCGGAAGATGCTGCTCGCCTCGCTCGCCGTCATGGTGGCCGGCTCCCTGATATGCGGCTTCACCGACGACCTTGTGATCATGATCGTGGGACGCGCGCTCCAGGGCTTCGCCATGGGCGCCATCCCGCTGGGCATCGGCATCATGCGCGACGAACTGCCCCCGGAGCGGATGGGGTCGGCGATGGCGCTGATGAGCTCCTCGATCGGGGTGGGCGGCGGTCTCGCGCTGCCCGCCGCCGCGCTGGTCGCCCAGCACTTCGACTGGCACACCCTGTTCTTCGGTGCGGCCGGTCTCGGCGTGCTGTCGATGGCGCTCACCGTCCTCGCCGTGCCGGAGACCTCGCTGCGCGCCCCGGGCCGGTTCGACCTCGCCGGAGCGCTCGGCCTCTCGATCGGCCTGGTCTGCCTGCTGCTGCCCGTCACCAAGGGCAGCGACTGGGGCTGGACCTCGCCCACCACGCTCGGCCTGGCCGCCGCCGCACTGCTGATCCTGGTGCTGTGGGGCCTCTTCGAGCTGCGCAGCCCGGCCCCGCTGGTCGATCTGCGGACCACGGTCCGGCGCGAGGTGCTGCTCACCAACCTCGCCTCGATCATGGTCGGGGTCGCCTTCTACGCCGTGTCGCTGGTCCTTCCGCAACTGCTCCAGCTGCCGACGGCCACCGGGTACGGCCTCGGGCAGTCGATGGTGGTCGCCGGGCTGTGCGTGGCGCCGCTCGGGCTGACGATGATGCTCGTGGCCCCGCTGTACGCCCGGCTCTCCGCCCGTCGGGGCCCCAAGGTGTCGCTGATGGCCGGGATGCTGGTCATCGCGGTCGGCTACGGGGCGGGGCTCGGGCTGATGAGCTCCGCCTGGCAGACGGTGGTGATCGCGGTGCTGATCGGGGCCGGTATCGGACTCGCGTACTCCTCGCTGCCCGCGCTGATCATCGGGGCCGTCGATCCGTCCGAGACGGGGGCGGCCAACGGCCTGAACGCCCTGATGCGGTCGATCGGCACCTCGGTGTCGAGTGCCGTGATCGGCATGGTGCTGGCGAACACCTCGGTGCGGACGGGCGGGGTGCCGGTGCCGTCGATGGAGGGTTTCCGGATCTCGTTCCTGATCGCGATGGGCGCGGTGGCGGGCGGGCTGGTGCTTGCCGCGTTCCTGCCGTCGCGGCGCGAGGCCGTGCGCCCGACGCTGCTGGCGAGCAGCGAGGACGAGGCCCCGGCCCCGGTGCCGTCCGCCTCCCGCCCGGTCGCGGGCTCGGGCGGCTTCCGGGGCCGGGTGCTGGCCGAGGGCGGCACCCCGGTGGCCCGCGCCAACGTCACGCTGATCGACCGTCACGGCAGGCAGGCCGGGCTCGCCGTCGCGGACGGGGAGGGCCGCTATGCGCTGTCCGCCCCGTCCGCCGGGACGTACGTACTCGCCGGGTCGGCCACCGGGTACGCACCGCGCGCCCGCTCCGTGACCTACCCGGGCGACGGGCTGCCGGTCGACACCGATCTGGTGCTGACGGCCTGGGGAGCACGAGGGAGCGGGCTCCCGACGCCCCGCGACTCCGCCCTCGCCCCCTCCTCCGCCTCCGCCTCCGATCCGAAGCCGCATGACACCGCTCGCTGATCCACCCCGCCGGTGCCCCCAGGTCGTTGCCGTCAGCGCGCCGGAGCGTCGAACCGCGGTGTCGTCGTGAGCAGATGGGAGACGTCCGACCCGGCGGGGAGCTCCTGCGGCTCGGCGCCGCGCACGAACAGCCGGGCGGGGCGGGCGCCCTCCACCCGGGCCCGGCGTCCGTCGACCCGCAGCCACGTCCCCTCACGCAGGCCGAGCACCGGCACGTCGTTCTCCTCCAGGAACTCGGTGAGCCGCTCCTCGCGGGTCTCGCCCTTGTGGGTGCTCTCCGGGTCCGGGTCGAGGTAGTGCGGGTTGATCTGGAACGGGACCAGTCCGAGCGTCTCGAAGGACGGCGGCTGGACGATGGGCATGTCGTTGGTGGTGCGCAGGGTGGGGGCCGCCATGTTCGTGCCCGCGCTGGCGCCCATGTACGGCAGTCCGTCGCGCACCGCTTCCATGACGGCGTCCCGCAGACCGGTCCGGTACAGGGCACTCAGCAGCCGGAAGGAGTTGCCGCCGCCGATGAACACGGCGTCGGACGCGGCGAGTTCGGCGACCGGATCGGCGTTCTCGTGGACTCCGCGGACGGTGATGCCGGACGGGGCGAGGGCGTCGCGGACGCGTGCGGTGTACGCGGCGTGGTCGGCGAGCGCGTACGGCACGAAGGCGAGCCGGGCGCCGGAGGGCAGGAACGCGGTGACGGTGTCGAGGGCGTGTTCCAGGTAACCACGGCCGTACTGGGTGGAGTTGGAGAGCAGGAGCAGATTCACGGGGTTCCTAATTCGTGTGTAGGCGGTTCATCGGGGCGGCGCCGTGCCCCGGGACACGAGGCGGCCTCGGGAGGTACGGGGGCGGGGCCGCGGGCGGCCCGAAGGCGCCCGGGACATCAGGTGGCGGTACGGGGGCGGCGGGTGCGCGGCTTGGGGCGCTGCGGGGGCTGGGTGAGCCGCCGCTCCAGCAACCGGGCGGCGTGGCGCAGGGGTTCGAGCCGGTCCTCGGGCGCTTCCCCGAAGAGCTCCTCGGCGCCGCCGAGGCTGAGGCTCCCGTACGGTTCGCGGCCGAGGAAGACCGGGACGGCGACGGTCGCGATCCCGGTGTCGTACTCGCCGACCGTCCAGGCGTAGCCCTGGGAGCGGATCTTGAGGAACTCCTCCTCCAGCAGGTCCGGGTCGGTGACCGTCCGGTCGGTGAAGCGGGCCATCGGGCGGCCCCGGAAGAGCCGGTGGCGCTGCTCGTCGGGCAGGTACGCGTAGTACGACTTGCTGGTGGCCCCGGCGTGCGCCGGGTAGAGCTCGCCGACCAGGGGGTAGTAGCGCAGCGGGCCGGCCACGCCCTCCTCGGCGGCGACGCACCGCATGTGGAAGCTGTCCGGAAGGCAGAACAGCACGGTGTCGCCGGTGACCCGGCGCAGTTCCTCCAGCACCGGCCCGGCCAGCAGTTCCAGTGATCCGGAACGCTCCCAGAGCCTGCCCAGGCGCAGCACGGCGGGCCCGATGCGGTAGCGGCGGGTGACCGGGTCGGAGACGAGGAAGCCGCGCCCGGCGAGAGTGGCGAGCAGCCGCTGGGCCACCGAGGTGTCCCAGCCGAACTCCTCGGCGACCTCCGTGACGCCCCAGTCGGGCCGGGTCCGTTCGAAGGCGAGCAGGACCAGGAGTGCCCGGTCGACGGTTTGCAGCGCCCCGGCGGGGGTGCGCCGGTCGAGATCGAACTCTGCCATCGTCATCTCACCATTCAGACCTGAATTGCAAATAACGGGAAACCATTGCGTTCAACGCTATCCGATCCCGAATGTTGCCTGAACACCCCGCCCCGCCCTCTCCCCCGTCGGGCGTCGGCCCGGGTGACCGGATCGCGCCGTCCCGGGTGTCCGGATGAGTGAGAAAGGCCCCCCATGTTGAAGTACGTGCTGGACATCGTCGATCTTCTTGACGATCCCCAGGTCAATGGCAAGGCCGTAGCCGGGTACCTCGACTCCGTCAGCGGCGCCGAGGGCGCGTCCGCGCAGGTCACGACGGTCGTCGGCGAGCGGGGCTCGACGGACTTCGTGATGGTCCGCATCCCGGGCTCGCGAGGACGCGCCTCGGGCGGCGACGCCCGCACGCTGGGCGTGGTGGGCCGGCTCGGCGGCATCGGTGCCCGGCCCGAGGTGACCGGCATGGTCTCCGACGCGGACGGCGCCGTCGCGGCGATCGCCACCGCCGCGAAGCTGCTCGACATGCGCCGCCGCGGCGACGTGCTGCCCGGCGATGTGATCGTCGCCACCCACATCTGCCCGAGCGCGCCGACCGAGCCGCACGACCCGGTGCCGTTCATGGGCTCGCCCGTGGACATCGCGACGATGAACCGCCACGAGGTGACCGACGAGATGGAGGCCGTGCTCTCCATCGACACCACCAAGGGCAACCGCATCATCAACCACAAGGGCCTCGCCCTGTCGCCCACCGTCAAGGAGGGCTGGGTGCTGCGGGTCAGCGAGCGGCTCGGCGAGCTGCTGGCCGTGGTGACGGGTGAGCCGTTGGTCACGTACCCCGTGACCACGCAGGACATCACCCCGTACGGTAACGGTGCACACCACATCAATTCGATCCTGCAGCCCGCCACCGCGACGGCCGCCCCGGTCGTCGGCCTGGCCATCACCTCGGCCGCCGCGGTGCCGGGCTGCGGTACGGGCGCGAGCCACGAGACGGACATCGCGTCCGCCGCCCGCTACGCCGTCGAGGTCGCCAAGACCTACGGCGGCGGCCACCTGGACTTCCACGACGCGGTGGAGTTCGACAACCTCGTCAGCCGTTACGGGTCGCTGGCTCACCTCCAGACCCTCGGCCGCACACCCCAGGAGTCCTGATGGCAGCCACCCCGCAGGCCGAGACCGCGGCCCACGAGTCCAAGGCCATCGGCAGCGACGACTACTCGCTCTCCCGCGTCCCGCGCGACAAGCGGTTCGGGTTCTGGTCCATGCTGCTCCAGTGGCTCGCCCAGTCCGGCTCGATCTCGCAGTTCACCCTCGGTGCCACCATCGGCGTCGGCATGACCTTCGGCGACGCCTTCCTCGCCTTCACCCTCGGCGCGGTGATCCTGGAGATCGTGATCTTCGCAATCGGCCTGGCCGGTATGCGCGAGGGCCTGGCGACACCCATGCTGACCCGCTGGGTCGGCTTCGGCCGCAACGGCTCGGCGCTGGTCAGCTTCGTCATCGCGGTCAGCCTGGTCGGCTGGTTCGGCGTCCAGAACACGATCTTCGGCAACAGCGTCTCGGCGCTGGTCGGCGGCCCGGCCTGGATGTGGTGCGTGCTCGCCGGCATCGCCATCACCGTGCTGGTGATCTTCGGCTTCACGTACATGGCCACCTTCGCCAAGATCGTCACGCCGCTGTTCTTCGCGATGGTCGCCTGGTCGGTCATATCGACGCTGAAGGACCACTCCCTCAGCGATCTGATCAACTCCCCGCCGCCCGGCCAGACGATCCCGCTCGCCGTCGCCGCCACCGCCATCGCGGGCGGCTACATGACCGGCGCGATCGTGTCCCCGGAGATGACCCGGTACAACCGGAAGGGCTCGCACGTCTTCCTGCAGAGCGCCTCGTCGATGATCCTCTCCGAGTACATCGTCGGCCTGACCGGTGTGCTGCTCGGCCACCTGGTGAAGAGCAGCGAGGTCTCGCACATCGTGCTCTCCACCTCCGGCGCCTTCGGCGTGATCGTCGTCCTGATGTCCACCGCCAAGATCAACGACTGGAACCTGTACGGCTCCTCGCTCGGTGTCGTCAACTTCTTCCAGGTCGTCTTCGGCAAGCGGATGCACCGCGGCGCGGTCACGGTCGTCCTCGGCATCGCGGGCACGGCCCTGTCCGCGGTCGGGATCATGACCCACTTCACGGAGTTCCTCTCCGTCCTCGGCGTCGCCATCCCGCCCATCGGCGGCATCATCGTGGCCGAGTACTGGATCGTGAAGCGGATGCGCAAGCCGCTGGACGAGACCCGCGAGTCGGAGACCCTGCCGAAGTCCTCGCCGACCTGGGTCCCGATGTCCCTCGTCATCTGGATCGCGGCGTTCTGCGTCGGCAAGTTCTACGACGGCGGCATCCCGGCCCTGAACTCGCTGGCCACCGCCTTCGTCCTGTACAGCGTCCTCGGCCTGCTGGGCTGGGTGAAGCCGTACGGCACCTCCACCCTGGACGACGACGGGGCGACCGACGCCCCCGCCGCCCGTGACACCACCCCCGTGGGAGCAGCATGAACACCCCCGACCCCACCTCCCCGCTCGCCCCGGCCTCCGACCTGGCCCAGGACGAGGTCGTCGAACTCTGCGCCGAACTGATCAGGTTCGACACGTCCAACCCCACCAGCGACGAGCGCGCCTGCGCCGACTGGGTGGTGGGCCGCCTCGCCGAGGTGGGCATCGAGTCCGAGCTGATCGAGTCGGCCCCCGGCCGGGCCAGCGTGATCGCCCGGATCGCGGGCAGCGACCCGGAGCGCGGCGCCCTGCTGGTCCACGGCCACCTGGACGTCGTCCCCGCGGACGCCGCCGAATGGCAGGTCCCGCCGTTCTCCGGCGAGATCCGCGACGGCTACCTCTGGGGTCGCGGCGCGATCGACATGAAGGACACGGTGGCCGTCATGCTGGCCACCGCCCGCCACTTCGCCCGCACCGGCACCGAGCCGTCGCGCGATCTGGTCCTCGCCTTCCTCGCCGACGAGGAGGCGGGCGGCAAGTTCGGCGCCCACTGGCTGGTCGAGCACCGCCCGGAACTGTTCGCCGGGGTCACCGAGGCGATCGGCGAGGGCGGCGGCTTCTCCTTCGCGATCGACGACACCCGTCGCCTCTACCCGATCGAGAACGCCCAGCGCGGCATGGCCTGGATGGAGCTCACCGCCACCGGCCGGGCCGGCCACGGCTCGTCCCCCAACGACGAGAACGCGGTCACCGACCTCGCCGAGTCGCTGACCCGCATCGGCCGCGAGACCTTCCCGATCCGCCTGATCGAACCGGTCCGCGCCCTGCTGGAGGAGGCGGCCCGCCTCTACGGCGTCGAGTTCGACGAGAACGACATCGAGGGCAGCCTGGCACGCCTCGGCCCGGTCTCCGACTTCATGCAGGTGGTGCTCCGCAACTCCGCGAACCCCACCATGTTCGACGCCGGCTACCAGACCAACGTCATCCCCGGGAAGGCGACCGCGCGGGTGGACGGGCGCTTCCTGCCCGGTCATGAGCAGGAGCTGATCGACACCATCGACCGGCTGATCCTGCCCTCGGTCACCCGCGAGTGGGTCAACCACGACATCGCGATGGAGACCACGTTCGACGGCCCGCTGGTCGACGCCATGTGCGCGGCCGTGCGCGCCGAGGACCCGGACGGCCACCCCGTCCCGTACTGCAACCCGGGCGGGACCGACGCCAAGGCGTTCACCCACCTCGGCATCCGCTGCTTCGGCTTCAAGGGCCTGAAGCTTCCGCACGACCTGGACTACGGCCGCCTCTTCCACGGCGTGGACGAACGCGTCCCGCTGGAGGGCCTGCGCTTCGGCGTCCGCGTCATGACCCGACTCTGGCAGAGCTGCTGACCTCCATATCGCAGCCCTGCCGGGATGCCCCGACCCGGGCTCACCCCTCGTACGCCCCCGCCGGACGGATGCCCCGCCCGGCGGGGGCGTACGGCATGACGGGCCTGCGGCCCCCGCGCCGGTTCACGGCCCCGGGGCGTCGAGCACGGCCCGGACGACGGCCCGTGCGGACTCCGGGCGGGTGAGGACCTCGGTGCTGTCGACGAACTGGTCGACGGCGCCGCCCACCGGGAGGGCCCGCACGCCCGGGTCGGTGATGCGGGCGGTGAGGGCGGCGGTGAGGCGTTCGGCGTGCAGCACCCGGAACGGGCGGCTGTGGTACGGCCGGGTGGCCGGGTCGACCGGGTCGGTGAGGGCGAGCCGGTTGTGCAGGGCCGCGACCGTCTCGTAGGCGCGGCCGAGGTGGGATTCCCGGGTGTGCCAGTCGGTGGCGGCCAGCGCGGCGGTGAGATGCGGGGTGAGGACGGCCGCTTCGGACGTGCGGGCGAAGGCGGAGCCGAGCCATTTGCCGTACGGCGGGTAGCGGCGGTCCATCAGCAGGCACAGCCGCATCAGATCGCGCACCAGCCGGGCGGCGACCACGGCCGATCCGAGTTCGTCGCCGACCTCGCCGCAGCGGCCGACGAACGCCTCCTCCTGGGAGATCCGCTGCCACTGGCAGGCCAGCACGTGGAGCCAGAGGTCGTGCGGATACCAGTCGAGAGCGGCCCGGGCCGGGCCGAGCCGCCCGAGCCCGTCGTGGAAGACGGCGCCCGCTGTCGTCTCGGCGAGGCGCTGGGTGGGGGCGGCGAGCCAGTCCTCCGTACCGACGCCCTCCCCCGGATCGAAGCCGAGCCGCGCGACGAACCAGGCCGACGGGTCGGTGATCTCGACCCGGTGCCGAACGGGTCCGTCGGTCGCCCGCATCACCCCGATGCCCGTCTCGCCGGTGGCGGCGAAATGGGTCGGGTAGCCGCAGACGCTCTTCGGCAGCCGTTCGGACAGCAGGGCATCGATCCGCTCGCCGTGGCGGTCGATGTCCTCGGGGCTCAGGAAGACCTGGACGCGCGGCCCCCAGTCGTGGTCCGCCGAGCGGGCCGTGTCGTAGCCGAGGACTTCCGAGCCGCTGCCGATCCGAGCTGCGGAATGTACAAGTCCGGGGACCGCCTCCGCCAGCAGTGGGCGCACGGCTTCGACGTAGAAGCGGCGGCAGAGCTCCAGACCGGGCAGAAAGGAGGGAGCGTTCATACCGCGCAGGGTGCCGGAGCGGTGGGCGGTACGTCGACGGTTTTTCCGCCCGGACGCCGTCCGGCACGCGTGGACCCGCACCCGTCACGTTCGCGTCGTTCCCGTGACACGGCCTCGGGTGCTCCACGACTGGTGGTCCACCGGCGAACGGCGGTCGGCGGTCCGCGTGACGTGCGGCGCCGCGGTCCGTGTGGGGTACGCGCCCCCGCCCGCGCCGCCGGATCGGGCGTACGGCACGATGAAGCGCCGTCCGACGCGCACCCGTGCGCCACATCCGGCCCTCCCGGGCCACCTAACAACTTACGGAGGAACCCGTGCCCGCCGAGTCCGTCGCCGAGCCGTCGCCGGAGATTGCCGAGCCGTCGCCGGAGATTCTCGCCGCCTTCCAGGCCGCCAAGGGCTTCATGCCGGTGGTCGAGGGGGTGGCGCTGTACCGGGCCGCCGTCGAGGGCGCCGCGCTGGGACTGCCTCTGCTCGAAGTCGGGACGTACTGCGGGCGTTCCACGATCCTTCTCGCCGATGTCGCCCGCGCGGCGGGGCTGACGGCGCTGACCGTCGACCACCACCGCGGCAGCGAGGAGCAGCAGCCGGGCTGGGAGTACCACGACCCGACCGTGGTGGATCCGGAGGTCGGCCGGATGGACACGCTGCCCACGTTCCGCCGGACCCTGCACGCGGCGGGGCTGGAGGACCACGTCGTGGCGATGGTCGGACGGTCCCCGCAGGTCGCGGCCGTCTGGGGCGGGCAGTTGGGCTTCGTCTTCATCGACGGCGGGCACACCGACGAGCATGCGAACGGCGACTACGAGGGCTGGGCGCCGCATGTCGCCGAGGGCGGGCTGCTGGTGATCCACGACGTGTTCCCGGACCCGGCGCACGGCGGCCAGGCCCCGTACCGGATCTATCTGCGTGCGCTGGCCTCCGGCGCGTTCACCGAGGTGTCGGTCACGGATTCGCTGCGGGTGCTGCGGCGTACCGGTCCGGGCATCTGACGGACGGTCGAACGGCCTGCGGGCGCCTGGCCGGGCCGGGCGAGGGGCGGGCACGGGCCGGACCACCGGGAGCCCGGCCCGCCCGGTACGGTGCCGGGCGCGGGACCCCGGCGTCCGGCGTCCGGCCCGGCCGGTACGCGCCCCGATAGCATCGCGGGGTGCCGTACGACGAGAGCGTTCCCCCCACACCGCGCCGCCGGCCCCTGTTCGCCGCCGCCGCGCTCGCCGCCGTGTGCCTGTCCGCCGCCGGCTGCGGCGCGGGCGGAGACGACGGGCCACAGGCCGCGCCCCGGCCCGGCGGCGACGGTTCCGCCGCCGCACCGCCGACGTCGCACGATGCCCCGGCGCCTGGGAGGGCGCCCGCACCGCCCGCACCGTCCCATGGGTCCTCGGCGTCCGCGAAGCCGGCGGACCCGCCGGTCTCCGGGCCGCTGTCCGGGAAGACCGTGGTCATCGACCCGGGGCACAATCCGGACAACCATCTGCACACCCGTGAGATCAACCGCCGGGTGGACATCGGCAGCACGCGCAAGGAGTGCGACACCACCGGGACATCGACCGACGCCGGTTACGCGGAGGCCCGCTTCACCCTGGACGTGTCGCACCGGGTGCGGGATCTCCTCCGGGCGCAGGGCGCGAAGGTCGTGCTCACCCAGGACGGCGACCGCCCGTACGGGCCCTGTGTGGACGAGCGTGCCCGAATCGGCAACGAGGCACGGGCCGATGCGGTGGTGTCGGTGCACGCGGACGGTTCCGCAGTCGGCAACCGCGGATTCCATGTGATCCTCCCCGGGCCGGTGCGTGCCGGGAAGGCGGACACCACGAGGATTGTCGAACCGTCGCGCGATCTCGGCACCAGGATCGCCGGCCTCTTCGTCCGCGATACCGGAAGTGCGCCTTCCAACTACATCGGCGGCGGAAGCGGGTTGGACACGCGCACGGATCTGGGCGGACTGAATTTGTCGACCGTACCCAAGGTCTTCATCGAATGCGGCAATATGCGTGACCCGAAGGACGCTGCTCTGCTCACCGCCGCGGACTGGCGCCAGAAGGCGGCGCAGGGCATCGCCGACGGCATCAGCAGCTACCTGAAGGGGTAGCAAGAAGGACGTTCCGACGTGAAACACGGGGAAGAGCGTCCGAGTTCCGGGCAGGATCACGCCCCGCCCCGGCAGACGATAGATTCATCCGTACGATAGGGAGCCACCCCCGAGCTTCGCACGCCGTGACCGCCCCCCTGGCGGTGCGGCGACCACCCGACGAGACGATCGACTAAGGACCTTCACGTGAATATGCGCTCCCTCACTCGAGGCGACGGCGTGGTGATCGGAGCAGCGGTGGTGCTGTTCATCGCCTCTTTCCTCCACCTCAACGGTTACACGTGCCCCGCGGGCCTCAACTGCTCCGGCTACTCGGCCCCGAACGCCTGGGACGCGCTCTCGGTGCTCATGAGCATCTTCCTGGGCGGCATCATCGCGGCGGCGCTCGTCGTGGTCGGCCGCACGATGCCGAGCCGCAAGGTGCTCGGCCTGGAACTCGGCCAGCTCGGCACCGCGTTCAGCGTCTTCGTCCTGTGGACGGCGTTCTGGACGATGATCGACGCGAGCAACGCGGGCGCCGGTCTGATCCTCGGTCTGATCGGTGCGATCCTGCTGGCGCTCGGCGCGGTCGGGACCCCGCTGATCCCGGCGCTGCGGGCCCCGCTGATGGGCGCCCCGCGCCCGCAGGCGGTGCAGTCGCCGTACGGCGGTCAGCCGCAGGCCGGACAGGGTTACGGCTACCCGGGCGGCCAGCAGCCGTACGGCGCGCAGGCGGGTCAGCAGACGCCCTACGGTGCGCAGCCGCAGGCCGGTCAGCCGCAGGCCGGGCAGCCCGACGCGCAGCAGAGCCAGGCGGGCAGGACGGCCGGTGCCCCGGCCGACGACTTCACCCCGTTCTGGTTCGCGGTGCCGGTGGCGCGCCCGCTGTACGGCGAGGACGGTTCGCCGTCGCCGATCGCCGAACTGGCTCCGGGTACCTGGTACCTCGCGGTCGAGCAGCGCGGGTCGGCGCTCATCGCCCAGACCCAGGACGGCCGTCGCGGGGTGCTCCAGGACACCACGAACATCCAGCGCGGCTGATCCCGCCCGCATCTCGGCACGAACAGCGGCCCCCCGCCCTTCCGGGCGGGGGGCCGCTGCCGTACTCTCCGTCTGCGTCAGCTATCTGACGAAGCATCAGAATCGAAGTGGGAGGCGGCGGCATGCGGCTCGGACTCGCGCTCGGATACTGGGGCCGCGGCCCGAATGCGGGCCATCTGGAGCTCGCCGGGGAGGCGGAACGGCTGGGCTACGCGTCGGTGTGGACGGCGGAGGCGTGGGGGTCCGACGCGTTCACCCCGCTGACCTGGATCGCCGCGCACACCTCCCGTATCCGGCTGGGCACCGGTATCGCGCAGATGGCGGCGCGCACCCCGACCGCGACCGCCATGCAGGCCCTCACCCTCGACCACCTCTCCGGCGGCCGGATGATGCTGGGCCTGGGGCTGTCCGGGCCCCAGGTGGTGGAGGGCTGGTACGGGCGGCCGTTCCCGAGCAGCCCGTTGACCGCGACCCGCGAGTACGTCGACGTGGTCCGGCAGGTCCTCGCCAGAGAGGCCCCCGTCGCACTGGACGGGCGGTTCCACCCCCTGCCGTACGACGGCCCGGACGCCACGGGCTTGGGAAAGCCGCTGAAGTCCATCACCCATCCGCTGCGGTCCGGACTCCCCGTACTGCTCGGGGCGGAGGGACCGAGGAACATCGCGCAGACCACCCGGATCGCCGACGGCTGGCTGCCGCTGTACTGGTCGCCGATGCGCACCGATGTGTACGAGGCGTCGCTCACCAACCTCCCCGACGGTTTCATGATCGCGCCGATGGTCCGCGCGTCGGTCTGCGACGACGTCGCGGAGGGGCTGCTGCCGGTGAAGGCGATGCTCGGCTTCTACATCGGCGGGATGGGGCACGCGGCGCGGAACTTCCACGCGGATCTGATGGCCCGGATGGGGTTCGAGGAGGGGGCGCGGCGCATCCAGCGGCTCTTCCTCGAAGGGCGCCGGAAGGAGGCGGTGCTGGCGGTGCCGGACGCCTTCGCCGACGAGATCTCGCTCGTCGGGCCGCGTGAACGCATCGCGGAGCGGCTGGAGTCGTGGCGCGCGGGTCCGGTGACCGATCTGCTGGTGACGGCGCCGGATCCGCATACCCTGCGGGTGCTCGCGGAACTCTGCTGAGGAGTCGCGGCCCCGCTCGTGACGGGCTCCGCGACGCCACCGGCCGTCACGGGCGGTCCGGGTCGGTGGGCCAGGGCGCTGTCCCGACGGCCGGTGCGGCGGCCCGGGCCGCCGGGCGCACGAGTCCCGGACCGGCGGCTCCCGGACGGTCGGGGTCCGTCGGCCAGATACCGGTCCCGATCCCGGCCGCCGCCGCGCCGACCGGTGCGGGCCGGGCACGGCGCCGGGCGGCGGTGCGCTCCCAGGGCTGCGGGTCGGGGTACGTCAGGAGTTCCAGGGTGCTGCCCCACGGGGTGCGCAGATAGGCGAACCGGTTGTGCTCCCCCGCCTCGGGGCCGGGCAGCGGCCGGGGTCCGGCGAGGAGCACGGCGCCCGCGGACACGCAGTCCCGCACCGCCGCGTCCAGGTCGTCCGCGTAGAGCGCCACGTGCTGCCATCCGAAGTCGCAGGGCCGCACGGGCGGTTCGCGGCGCGGCCCCTGGAACTCGAAGAGTTCGATGCCCGGCCCGTTGCCGGGCAGGGCCAGCATCCTGATCGCCAACTGCTGGGTACCGGCGGGGACACCGAGCAGCCGCTCGACGTCCGGGCCGCCGTTCGGTCCGTCCTGGCGGCGCAACGCGTCGTACAGCACCTCGGCGCCGAACGCCCTGGCGAGGAAGAGGGTGGCGGTCTCCAGGTCGGGGACCGTGACCCCGATGTGGTCGATGCCGCGCACGGTTGTGGCCGTCATGGGTTCACCGTTCCTGTCCCGGGGCGGCGCCGACCGTCCCGCGCGCCCCGTCCGCCCCGTCCGCCCCGGTGCGGGCCGACCGGGGGATCGTGCCCTCGCGCGCCCATGTCGACAGTTCGTCGGCCGACCAGGTGGTGACCACGCGTTCCGCCGGTACGTGGCACTCCTCGGCGCGGGCGCAACCGTGGATCTGCCAGTCCAGTTGTCCGGGCGCGTGCGCGTCGGTGTCGATGGCGAACAGCACACCGGCGTCGACCGCCGCGCGCAGCAGCCGACGGGGCGGGTCCAGCCGCTCCGGTCTGCTGTTGATCTCCACGGCCGTGCCCGCCTCCGCACAGGCGGCGAAGACCTCGTCGGCGTCGAACCGCGATTCGGGACGGCCGCGCCCGGTGATCAGCCGCCCGGTGCAGTGGCCGAGGACGTTCGCCCATGGATGGCGCACGGCGGCGACCAGGCGTCCGGTCATCGGTCCCGGGTCCATCCGGAGCTTCGAGTGCGCGGAGACCACGACGACGTCCAGCCGGTCCAGCAGGTCGTCGTCCTGGTCGAGGGAGCCGTCCGGGAGGATGTCGCACTCGATGCCGGTGAACAGCCGGAACGGCGCCCACCGGGTGTTGAGCTCGGCGACCTCGTCGAGTTGCCGGCGCAGGCGGTCCGGGGAGAGCCCGTTCGCCACGGTCAGCCGGGGCGAGTGGTCGGTGAGGACCGCCCAGTCGTGGCCGAGCTCGGCGGCGGTGCGGCCCATATCCTCGATCGGGCTGCCGCCGTCCGACCAGTCCGAGTGCAGGTGGCAGTCGCCGCGCTGGAGGGCGAGCAGGGCGGTGCCGTGCTCCGGGCGCGGCGCGGCGGCGGCCGACTCCTCCAGCCGGGCCAGATAGCCGGGCAGCCGCCCGTCCACCGCCTCGCGGATCACCTCCGCGGTCCGCGGCCCGATGCCCCGGACCGACTCCAGCGAGCCGTCGCCCGCACGCCGTGCCGCCTCCCCGTCCGCCATGGCCGCCACCACGTCGGCGGCCGTGCGGAACGCCTGGACGCGGTAGGTGTCGGCGCCGCCGCGTTCGAGCAGGAAGGCGATCCGTTTCAGGGCACGCACGGGCTCCATCGGCACCTCCACGGGGCCGCCGGGTGCCAGGGGGTGTCCGGCACATGCCTGCGGCGTCGCGCCCAGGCGCCGGACACCCCCCGGGGCTCTCCCCTCCAGCTTGGCCCAGCACGGCCGGACCCGCACAGCGGCAGCGGCAGCGGCAGCGGCAGCGGCAGCGGCACAACGCCGGGCGGCCCGCCGAAGGCCGCCTGCCGGAGGCCGCCCGGCGGATCCGGGTCAGCCGAACGTGGTGTGCTCCAGCCAGAAGTCCAGCAGCTCCGCGTCCCCCAGCACCTCGACCCGGTCGCTGTCCGCCGGAAGGCGCCGGTTGAAGACCAGCATCAGGTCGGTGAGCGGGCCGCGCAGCGCCACGGACGCCTTCCCGTGGGCGCGCCGCCACGCGAAGCCGTCCTCGCCGAGTTCGATCAGCCACTCGGCGTCCGGGGCGTCCGTGGCGTGCAGGTGGATCGAGCGCCCCGGTCCGGTCAGACGGGCGGCCTTCTCGTTCCCGGCGGCCTGCACGAACGAGACGATCTCCAGCCACTCGTCGATCGTGTCGGCGGCGAGCTCCGGCGCCACCTCGTAACCGGCCCGGACGGTGAGCGCCGCGTCGGCCTGGTGGACGATCGTCTCGTGCGCCATGCGGCGCGCCCAGAAGCCGGTGCTGTGCTCCCAGGCCCAGGACCACACCTTCAGGTCCTCCCCGGCCGCCCGCAGCGCCTCCACCGTCCCCGCGGCGCCCTCGGCCAGCCAGGCGTCGAGCACGGCGGGGTCGTCGCCCCCGGGCCTGACGTGCGGTACGTCCTCCGGCCGCACGGCTTCGGCGGCCCGGGTGCGGACGATCTCACCGACCCAGCGGTGGGCGCCGCCGACATGGCCGGCGAGGTCGCGCAGGGTCCAGTCGGGGCAGGTGGGCACGGTCGCGCCGAGATCGGCACCGCGCAGCACGTCCCGCAACGCGTCGGTGCGGGTGATGATCTCGTCGCAGTAGAGGTCGTGCGCAAGTGATCCCATGAATCGCACCCTAGTACGGGCGCCACGTCGAACTCTCGCATTTGCGGGTGGGCTGTGCGGTGCCGGGCGCCTTGTCGCGGACCTCCGCGTCGGCACAGCGGCGGCGCCGGTCACCGGCCGGTGCCGCCGTGCCGACGGGAATCAGCAGCAGTCCGGTTCCAGTCCGCGCGGCAGCCGTTCGCCGCCGAACACCGCGGTGGTGGCCTCGTCGCCGCCGAGCGCGGCGACCGCGAGCAGCAGCGAACCGGCCGTCCAGGTGGTGAGTTCCTGGGGCCAGAAGTCCCGGTCGCCCTCGAAGACGTACCCCGTCCAGTACATGCCGCCCTCGGCACGCAGGTGCCCGATCGACTGGAGGATCTCCAGCGCCCGGTCGGACTCGCCCATCGCCCAGAGGGCCAGGGCGAGTTCGCAGCTCTCGCCGCCGGTCACCCAGGGGTTGGGCAGCACGCAGCGGACCCCGAGGCCGGGGACGACAAAGCGGTCCCAGCCCTCGTCGATCCGCTCCCGCGCGTCCTGCGCGTCGAGCACCCCGCCGAGGACCGGGTAGTACCAGTCCATCGAATAGCGGCTCTTGTCCAGGAAGCGTTCCGGGTGACGGCGGATCGCGTGGGCCAGCGCGCCGGTCGCCAACTCCCAGTCGGGCTGCGGCTCCTCGCGTCGTTCGGCGATGGCCAGGGCGCAGCGCAGCGCCTGGTGGATGGAGGAGCAGCCGGTCAGCAGCGCGTCGGGGACGGGGGTTCCGTCGGCCTCGCGCTTCCAGCCGATCTGGCCACCGGGCTGCTGGAGCCGCAGTACGCACTCGATCGCCGCGTACACGGTGGGCCACATCCGGTCGACGAAGGCGTCGTCGCCGGTGGCCAGGTAGTGATGCCAGACGCCGACGGCCACGTAGGCGCAGAAGTTGGTCTCCAGGGCGCGGTCGGTGGGCCGGTCCGGGTCGCCGTCGTGGTAGGCGGCGTACCAGGAGCCGTCGCCGTTCTGGTGCCGGGCCAGCCACGTGTAGGCGCGTTCCGCCGCGTCGTGCTGGCCCGCGGCGTCGAGCGCCATGGCGGCCTCGGTGTGGTCCCAGGGGTCGAGGTGGTGGCCCCGGAACCAGGGCAGCGCGCCGTCGTCGCGCTGGACGGCGAGCAGCGCGGAGACGGTCTCGGCGGCCTGCTCGGCGGTGAGGACTCCGGGCAGGACGAGGTGTTCGGTCTGCTCGGGTGTGGTCACGCCTCGGCCCCGGGGGATTCCTCGGCGAGCACGTCGGCGGCGGCAGCGGCATCGGTACCGGTTGCGGCGGCATCGGTACCGGCAGCGGCGGTCGCGGGCAGGTGCGGCTTGGTGGCGTAGGCCACGAAGCTCTTGCCGACGACCGGGTTGAGCAGCTGTTCGGCGACCCGGGTCGCCATGGGCTTCTTCATGATGTCCCAGACCAGCAGCTTGTGGTACGCGCGGACCGGCAGGGCCTTGTCGTTGTCGACGCCGAAGGCGCACTTGAGCCACCAGTACGGGGCGTGCAGGGCGTGGGCGTGGTGGGTGCCGTACGGCTTGAGACCGGCCCCGCGCATCTTCGCGAGCAGTTCGTCGGCCCGGTAGATGCGGATGTGGCCGCCCTCGACCTCGTGGTAGGCGTCGGAGAGCGCCCAGCAGACCTTCTCGGGGCCGTAGCGCGGCACGGTGACGGCGATCCGGCCGCCGGGCCGCAGGACCCGGACCATCTCGGCGAGCACGCCCTTGTCGTCGGGGATGTGCTCCATCACCTCGGAGATGATCACGACGTCGAAGGACGCGTCGGGGAACGGCAGGTTGAGCGCGTCGCCCTCCATGGCGGTGGCGGTGGCGCCCTCGGGGGCCTCACCGGCCTCCTTCATCGCGGCGAACCACTTCGCGACCTCGCGGATCTCCTCGCCGTTCCGGTCGAGGGCCACGACCTGGGCGCCGCGCCGGTAGCACTCGAAGGCGTGGCGTCCGGCGCCGCAGCCCAGGTCGAGCACCCGGTCGCCTGCGGCGAGCGGGAAGCGGGTGAAGTCCACGGTCAGCACAGGTGCCTGCTTTCGCGGTCGAGAGGGGTCGGTGGGCAGGGACGACGGGAACGGGTACGGCGGGGGCGGGCGCGACCGACCGGGTCAACGGCGTCTGCCCCGGCCGGTGTCGGCGGCCCGGGCGGCGATCGCCTCGCGGTAGCGGGCGGCGGTGCCGAGGGCGGCCTGCTTCCAGGTGAACCGGGCGAGCACCCGGGCCCGGCCCGCGGCGCCGAGCCGGGTGCGCAGTTCCGGGTCGCCGAGCAGGCGGCCGAGTGCGTCGGCGAGCGCCCCGGCGTCGGCGGGCGGCACGGCGAGGCAGGTCTCGCCGTCCGGCCCGGCGACCTCGGGGATCGCGCCGCCGGTGGTGGCGACCAGGGGGGTGCCGGTGGCCATGGCCTCGGCGGCCGGCAGGGAGAAGCCCTCGTACAGGGAGGGGACGCAGGCGATCTGGGCGCTGCGCACCAGGTCGACGAGTTCGGCGTCGCTGACGCCCTTGACGAATTCGACGGCGTCCTGGAGTCCGTGCCGTTCGATGGCCTGCGCGACCGGCCCGTCCTCGGCCCGCTTGCCGACGACGACGAGGTGGACGCGTTCGTTCCCGGTGCGGAGTTTGGCGAGCGCCTCGACGAGGTGGACCAGGCCCTTGAGCGGGACGTCGGCGCTGGAGGTGGTGACGATCCTGCCGGGTATCTCGGCCACCGAGGGGTCGGGGGACCAGAGATCGGTGTCCGCGCCGATGTGGACGACGTGGATGCGGTCCGGGCGCACCCCGAGATGGTCGACGATCTCCTGCCGGGAGGAACCGGAGACGGTGAGCACGGACGGCAGCCGACGCGCGACCCGCTTCTGCATGCGGGTGAAGCCGTACCAGCGGCGGACGGAGACACGTCGGCGGCGGGTCTCGGCGGCGTCCAGGTCCAGTTGGCGGTCGACCGTGATGGGGTGGTGGATCGTGGTGACCAGCGGGGCGCCGAGATCCGCCAACAGCCCGTAGCCCAGGGTCTGGTTGTCGTGGATGACATCGAACTCCCCGCGGCGGGCGGCGAGATGGCGGCGGGCGCGCAGGCTGAAGGTGAGCGGCTCGGGAAAGCCGCCGGTCCACATGGTGGCAACCTCGGCGGCGTCGATCCAGTCCCGGAACTCGTCGCGCCTCGGGGTGCGGAACGGGTCGGGCTGGCGGTAGAGGTCCAGGCTCGGCAGTTCGGTGAGCGGGACGCCCTCGTCGAGCACGGGGTACGGCTGGGCGCCGATCACCTCGACGCTGTGACCGAGGCGGGCGAGTTCGCGGCCGAGGTGGCGCACATAGACGCCCTGGCCGCCGCAGAAAGGATTTCCCTTGTAGGTGAGGAGTGCGATGCGCAACGGGCGGTCGTCGGACGGATCCGACGCGCTGCCGCCCGTGTGGGGGCCGGTCTCTATGGCCTCAGCGGTCACACTCGGCACCCTTCTCGCTGCGTGTTCGCCGGAGCGTAACCGCTCGCGCTAATCTAGAACAAGTTTCAGACTGGATCGTTCAATGAGCTACGAATCTACCGGCAGGTAGCGTCGGTGCAACGGCGGGACCGGGTGATTCGCGCCACGACCGACGCCCTGGCATGCTGTGCGCCGCCGGGAGACCGAGCACCTCCTTCCGGCTGCTTCCGGTCGCGGACAGACGCCATGGATGGGGGACACATGACAGCGGAGGCCAGACCGGCATCGCCGCCCCTGACCGAGCGTCAGGAGGCCCGTCGTCTCCGCATCCTGCACGCGAGCGCCCAACTCGCCGTCCGCGGCGGGTTCGAGGCGGTGCAGATGCGCGAGGTGGCCGAGGCCGCCGAGGTCGCCCTCGGCACCCTGTACCGCTACTTCCCGTCCAAGATCCATCTGCTGGTCGCCACCATGCAGGACCAGCTCCAGCGGATGCACACGACCCTGCACAAACGCCCCCCGGCCGGGGACGATCCGGCGCAACGGGTGGCCGACACGCTGATGCGGGCGTTCCGCGCGCTCCAGCGCGAACCGCACCTGGCGGACGCGATGGTGCGGGCGCTGACCTTCGCCGACCGCAGCGTCAGTCCGGAGGTGGACACGGTCTCGCGGATCACGACGGCGATCATCCTGGACGCGATGGGCCTGGAGCACCCGACGCCGGAGCAGTTGTCCGCGGTCCGGGTCATCGAGCACACCTGGCACTCGGCGCTGATCACCTGGCTGTCGGGGCGGGCGTCGATCGCCCAGGTGAAGATCGACATCGAGACGGTCTGCCGGCTGATCGACCTGACCGCGCCGGAGCGCTGACGGCGGCGGGTCCGCTCCCCGGGGGGTCCGTTTCCCCACGCCCGTTTCCCCACGGCCCGCTCTCCCAGGCCCCCTTCCCCACGGCCCACTCCCGGACCCGCTCCCCCACGGCTCGCTCCCCCACGGTCCGGGCCGCAAGGTTTCGGCCACCCGGCGTGCGACGGCCCGCCCCGGCTTCCATGTGCGCGCGGCACATGGGGGCCGCGTCAGGTGGGTTGCCCGGCACCATGTCGACGGCGGCGCGGTGTTCATACGGTTCGGCGACATCCCATGAACACGCCGAGGAGCCGGTCACCATGCGTCGCTCAGCCACAGGCACCGTCCGCCGCCCCAGATCCCTGTCCGCCGTCGCCGTGCTGGCCGCGGCCGGCCTCCTGCTGACCGGGTGCACCGCCGCCGGGAAGGCCGGTGAGGACGGTGCCGGGTCCGGCGGGGACGCCGGGAACGGCACCGTGAAGGTGGGGCTCGTCTACTCCCGCACCGGGCTCCTCGCGGACTACGGCAAGCAGTATCGCGACGGGTTCATGGCGGGCCTGGACTACGCGACGAAGGGCACCGGGAAGGTCGCCGGGCACCGGATCGAGGTCACCGAGCAGGACGACGCGGGCGACCCCGGCAAGGCGGTCTCCGCGGCGAAGAACCTGATCGGCAAGGGCTACAAGGTGCTGGCCGGCACCACCGATTCCGGGGTGGCGCTCCAGATGGCGCCGCTCGCCGCCCAGAACAAGGTGCTCTACATCAGCGGCCCGGCCGCCACCGACGCCGTGACCGGGATCAACGGCTACACCTTCCGTTCGGGGCGGCAGTCCTACCAGGACATCCTGACCGCCGGGGCGATGCTCGGCGACGCCAAGGGCAAGAAGGTCACCGTGCTCGCCCAGGACTCCACCTTCGGCCAGGCCAACGTGGCCGCCGTGAAGGCGGTGCTCGGCGGCCGGGGCGCGACGGTCGGCTCCGTGCTGGCCCCGCCCAGCGCCACCGACCTGACCCCGTTCGCCCGGCAGGTGAAGGCGGGCGGGCCCGACCTGGTCTTCGTCGCCTGGGCGGGCTCCACCGCCCCCGCGCTGTGGACCGCGCTGGACCAGCAGGGCGTGCCGGCGGCGAGCAAGGTCGTGACGGGCCTCGCCGGGGCGGCCTCGTACCCGGTCTTCGGGGACGCCGGTGCCAAGGTGTCGTTCCTGGCGCACTACTTCCCCGGCGCGGGCGGCGGCAACGCCGTGGAGAAGGCCATGCTCGACGCCGTCGGCAAGGCCGGCGGCACCCCCGACCTGTTCACGCCCGACGGGTTCACCGCCGCGCAGATGGTGGTGCGGGCCGTCGAGAAGGGCGGTTCCGGCGACACCGGGGCCATGGTGAAGGCCCTGGAGGACTGGACCTTCGACGGGGTGAAGGGCAAGGTCCGGGTCCGCGCCGAGGACCACGCGCTGCTCCAGCCGATGTTCGTCGCGAAGCTCGACGGGACGGGCTCCGGCGCGAAGCCGCAGCTGGTGACCACCGAGCCGATGGACACGGTGGCGCCGCCCGCGAAGCCCGCGGCGGGCTGAGCCGTGCCCGTATCGCACACCACCGCACAACGTCCGGGCGGCACCCCGGCCGCCGCCCCGGTGCTGCGGCTCGCCGGTCTGGGCTGGGGCGTCGGCGGGGCGACCATCGTCGAGGACGTCACGCTGGACGTCCGCGAGGGCGAGTTCCTCGCCTTCATCGGCCCCAACGGGGCGGGCAAGACCTCCCTGTTCAACCTGATCAGCGGACTGACCACGGCCACCTCCGGCACCATCGTGCTGGACGGCGCGGACGTGACCGGCCACCCCGCCCACGAGCGGGCACGGCGCGGTCTAGGCCGCACCTTCCAGACGTCGAGCCTCTGGCCGGGGATGTCCGTCGCCGACCACGTCCGGCTGGCCGCCCAGGCGGCCCGCGGCGGCTCGTACCGGCTGTGGCGGCGCGCCCGTCCGTACACCACCGAAGTGGCCGACGTGCTGGAGCGCACCGGACTCGGCCACCGGGCACGGGCGTCGGCCTCCGAACTGTCGCACGGCGAGAAGCGGAAGCTGGAACTTGCGGTGCTGCTGGTCGGCGAACCGCGGCTGATGCTGCTGGACGAACCCATGGCCGGGGTGAGCGCGGAGGAGGTCCCCGCGCTCACCGAACTCATCCGCACCCTGCACCGGGACGAGGGCCGCACCGTCCTGATGGTCGAGCACCACATGGACGTGCTGCTGGGCCTCGCCGACCGGCTCGCCGTGATGCACCACGGCAGGCTGCTGGCACTGGACACGCCCGAGGCCGTGACCGCCGACCCGACCGTGCAGCAGGCATACCTCGGGGAGGGGCTGTGACCACCGAACCCCTGCTCGCCGTACGGGACCTGCGGGTCCTGATCGGCGGCCGGCACATCCTGCACGGCGTCGACCTGGACGTCGCCCCGCACGGGGTGACCGCGCTCCTCGGCCGCAACGGCGCCGGGAAGACCACCACCGTGCGCGGCATCCTCGGTCTCGTCCCGCGCGCCGGAAGCATCCGGCTGGACGGTACGGAGACCGTGACGATGCCCACCCACACCGTGGTGCGGCTGGGCATCGGCTACGCCCCCGAGGACCGGGGCATCTTCGCCGGGCTGACCGTGGCGGAGAACCTGCGGCTGGCCGAGCGGCGCGGCGCGGACGGGCCCGACTACCCGCTCGTCCACGAACTCTTCCCCGAACTGAAGCGGCGGGAGAAGCAGTTGGCGGGAACCCTGTCCGGCGGACAGCAGCAGATGGTGGCGATCGGGCGCACCCTGCTCAACGGCAACCGGCTGATCATCGCCGACGAACCCACCAAGGGCCTGGCGCCCAAGGTGGTGACCGAGGTCGCCCAGGTCCTGGAACGGGCCGCCGAGGCGGTGCCGGTGCTGCTGGTGGAGCAGAACCTCGCCGTCGTACGACGGCTTGCCGTGCACTGCGCGGTGCTCGCCGACGGCCGCACCGCCCACCGGGGCCCGGCCGCCGAACTGCTCGGCGACGCCGAGGCGGCCCGGCGCCTGCTGGGCGTGGGGCACGGCCCGGCCATCGACGCATCTTCCGTGGAGGCGGGTTCCTGATGTCCACCGTCGTTCTGCTCACCATGACCGGACTCGGTCTGGGGGCGCTCTACTTCCTCATCGCCTCGGGCCTCTCACTGATCTTCGGCCTGATGGACGTGCTGAACTTCGCGCACGGGGCACTGCTCTCGATCGGCGCGTACGGCACCTGGTGGGCGGCGTCCGGGAACCTGCCCGGTGCCGGGCCGGACGGGGCGGGCTTCGTCCTCGCGGTGCTGTTCGGCACGGCGGTGGGCACCGCCGCCGCCGTACTGCTGGAACTCGCCGTCGTCCGCCCGCTCTACACCCGGCCGCGCGAGCAGGTGCTCGCCACCGTCGGGGTGGGGCTCGCGGTCCCCGCGCTGCTGTCGGGGATCTGGGGCTCGGACGCCCGGACCTTCCCCGGCCCGAAGGCCCTGTCGGGCACCTTCGAACTGCTCGGCGCCCAGGTGCCGGTCAACCGGCTGGTGCTGGTCGCCGCGGCGGTCGTGGTCCTGGTCGCACTGCGGCTCTTCCTCGGCCGCACCCGGCACGGCCTGGTGGTGCGCGCCGGGGTCGAGGACCGGGCCATGGTCACCGCGCTCGGCATCGATGTGCGCAAGGCGTTCACCCTCGTCTTCGCGATCGGCGGCTGCGCCGCCGCGCTCGGCGGGGCGCTCGGCGGCCTGTACTTCGGCTCGGTCGACCCCCACCAGGGCACCTCGCTGCTGATCTTCGCGTTCGTCGTGGTCGTCACCGGCGGCATGGGTTCGGTGACCGGTGCCGCCGTGGCATCCGTGGTCATCGGCCTGGTCCAGCAGTTCGCCAACTACTACACCGCGGCGGGCCTCGGCGACCTGGCGGTCGTCGTCCTGCTCGCCGCGCTGCTGCTCCTCCGCCCGCGCGGACTGACCGGGAGGCTCGCGTGAGCACCGTCACCGAGACACACGACCGCACCGCCGACGGACGTCCCGCCGCACCGGCCGGGACCGGTCACGCGGCCCGGCTGCTGCGCCGCTGGTGGCCCGCCGCCGTACTGCTGGTCCTGCTCGTCGCACCGTTCAGCGCGGTGCCGCTGCCGGGTCTGCTCGACGGACCGCTCGGCAGCCCGGGGAGCCTGCAACTCCTCGCCACCTGCCTGTTGTTCGGGGCCCTGGCGACCGGCTACGACCTGCTGCTCGGCCGCACCGGGCTGCTCTCCTTCGGGCACGCCCTGTACTTCGCGACGGGCAGCTACGCCACCAATGTGTTCCTGCTGGAGGCGGGTCTGCCGTTCGCGGTGTCGGCGCTGCTCGGCCTCTGCACGGGCATCGTGCTCGCGCTGGTCCTGGGGTCGGTGAGCCTGCGGGTCACCGGCATCGGCTTCTCGATGGTCACCCTGGCCTTCGCCCAGGCCGGTTCGATCCTGGTCTCCCGCAACCCCGGCGGATTCACCGGCGGCGAGGAGGGCCGGGCCGCCCCCGCCGACCTGCTGCCCTCCTGGCTGGTGGGCATCGACCACACCGCGAACCTGTACTGGGTGGCGCTGGGCTACCTGGTCCTCACCCTCGCCGTCGTCCACTGGGCGGTCCGCTCCCCCACCGGCCGGGTCTGGGAGGGCATCAAGGAGAACGAACGCCGGGTGGAGGTGCTGGGCCTCAAGCCGTACGGGTTCAAGCTGACGGCCTTCGTCCTGGCGGGCGCGCTGGCCGCGCTGGGCGGCCTGGTGCACCTGCTGCTCACCGGCGGTTCGACTCCGCAGACGACCACCTCCGACTTCACGCTCTCGCTGCTCGTGATGGTGGTGCTCGGCGGATCCGGCACCCGCTGGGGTCCGATGATCGGCGGCATCCTGTACACCTGGGCCGATCACCGGCTCGGCGATCTCGCCGGATCGGGCGCGGTCGCGGACCTGCCCGCGGTACTGCGGGTGCCGCTGTCCCAGCCGCTGTTCCTGCTCGGCGTGCTGTTCATCGCCGTGGTACACCTGCTGCCGGGCGGCCTGGCCCGGCTGCCCGCCCGACTTGCCGCCGCGCGTCGCGGCCCGGCCGGCAACCCCGCACCGAACCGCGCCCGGAAGGAGAACGGACAGCCGTGATGCCGTACGAGGAGATACAGGTACCCGTCCCCGGGGGCGAACTGGCGGTGCTGCGCTGGCCCGCCCGGGAGCCGGACGCCCCGGTCGTCGTCGCCCTGCACGGCATCACGTCCAACGCCCTGTCCTGGGGGCCGGTGGCGAGGCTGCTGGACGGTCGCGCCACCCTGATCGCCCCGGACCTGCGCGGCCGGGCCGGGAGTTCCGGGCTGCCGGGACCGTACGGCATCGCCGCGCACGCCGACGACATCGCCGCCCTGACCGAGGTGCTGGGCCTGGACCGGGTGGTCCTGGCGGGCCATTCGATGGGCGCGTTCGTGACGGCGCTGGCCGCCGTGCGGCACCCGGAGCGGTTCGGGCCACTGCTGCTGGTCGACGGCGGGGTCGGCTTCCCGGCGCCCACGCACCTGTCGCCGGACGAGCTGATGACCGCCGTGATCGGCCCGGCCATGGACCGCTTGTCGATGACCTTCCCGGACCGGGCCGCGTACCGCGCGTTCTGGCAGGCGCACCCGGCGTTCGCGGACAACTGGTCGGACGAGGTGGACGCGTACATCCAGCGCGACCTGACCGGCGAGGAACCGGCCATGCGCTCCACCTGCCGGATCGAGGCGGTGCGCACCGACGGCATCGGCCTGTTCGACGAGGAGGTGCTGACGGCGATCCGGAAGCTGCCCGCCCCGGCGACGCTGCTGTGGGCGCGACGCGGCCTGATGGACGAGGAGCAGGGGCTGTACGACGAGAGCCGCCTGGCGGCGGCCGCCCTCGACGGCACGGGGGTGACGCCGGTGGAGGTGCCGAACGTCAACCACTACACGGTGCTGACGGGCGAGGCGGGCGGCCGGGAGGTCGTGCGGCATCTGCTGGAGCTGTGCGGCACCGCCTGACGCGGGGCGGGGAACCTCCCGGAGGGCGGGGGAACCTCTCCGGGACGGGGAACCTCCCGACGCAGGCGGTGGGGGCCTCGTGGGGACGGGGAATCCCGCGGCGCGGGGGAACCCCGTGAGGCGGTGGGGAGCCTCGCGGCACGGGGGTTCCCCACCGCCTCACCCCTTCAACTGGTGCAGTCGCAGGGCGAGTTGCAGTTCCAGGGCCCGTCCCGGGTCGTTCCAGTCGTGGCCCAGCAGCACCTGCACCCGCTCCAGCCGCTGCACCACCGTGTTGACGTGGACGTGGAGTTCGTCCTTGGCGCGGACGAGGCTGCCCCCGGACCCGAAGTAGGCGCCGAGGGTCCGCACGAGGTGGGTGCCGCGCTGGGCGTCGTACTCCAGCAGGGGGCCGAGGGTCGCGGACACGAAGCCGTCGACGTTCTGGCCGTCGCCCAGCACCACGCCCAGGAAGCCGAGTTCCTCGACGCAGGCGCCCTGTCCGGCACGTCCCAGGACCCGCATGGCACGCAGGCAGCGGCCGGCCTCCCCGTACGCGGAGGCGAGTTCACGGACCCCGCGGGCCGGACCGGCGGCTGCCACGGTGACCGGGGCCTGGACGAGCTGCCCGAGCTGGGCCGCGGCTGCCCGCGCCGCCTCACCGGGATCCGCGTCCGGGCCGTCGACGGCGGTCAGCAGCACCACACTGCCGTGGTGTTCGGCGCTCACCCCGTGGAGGTCGCCGCCGAACAGGTAGCGCATCGCGGCCGGGGCCAGCCGCCCCCTCGCCCCGCCGTCGGCCAGCAGCAACAGGTGCGGCCGGTCCAGGTCGATGCCGAGGCGCCTGCCGCGTTCGACGAGTCCGGCCGGGTCCCGGTCCGTGTCGCTCAGCAGGTCGGTGATCAGTTCGCCGCGGATCCGGTTCTCGGTCTCGGCGACCGTGCGGCGCAGCAGCAGGATCAGCCCGGTCACCACCGAGGCCCGCTCGAACAGCCTCCGGTCGGAGTCGTCGAGCGGTTCGCGCCGGTGCAGGACGAGACCGGCCATCAGTTCCCGCCCGGCGAGTACGGCGCAGATCCACCGGCCGTCGCGGTGCACGGCGCATGCCCCGGTGCGGGACTCCTCGGCGGTCTCGGCAAGCCAGCCGGCGTCCATGCTGTCGGCGGCGAAGGGCACGCCGTCGGGCCGGACCGCCGCGAGGGGCCGCCCGCCCGGGTCGTGGATGGTGAGCGGGGAGCCCAGCAGCCCCGCGACGGCCGCGGCGACGTCCTTCACGTCACGGCCGCGCAGCACCAGGTCGGTCAGTCTGTCGTGGGACTCCTCGGCCCGCCGCATCGCCGCCGAGTGGGCGCGCACGGCGGCATTGGCCTCGGCGAGCTCGACGTTGGCCGCCGCGAGTTCGTCGAGCGCGGAGCGGGTGTCGGCGAGCGCGCGTGCGGTGTCGATGGCGATCGCGGCGTGCGCGGCGAGCGAGCACAGCAGCGCGACCTCGTCGGGGCTGAACACCCGGGGCGAGCGGTCGGCCGCGAACAGGACCCCGATGACCTTGCCGGTGCCGCCGCGGCTGGAACCCAGGAGCAGGGGGACGCCGAGGATGGCGACGAGCCCTTCGTCCAACACCCCGGCGTTGATGTTGCGGGTGTGGCGGAAGCGGTCGTCGGTGCGGTAGTCGGGCGTGGCGTACGGGCTGGCGGTCTGCGCCACCAGCCCGCCCAGCCCCTCGCCCAGCTCCAGCCGCAGGCGCTGGAAGACCACCGACACCGACCCGTCCGTCACCCGCATGTAGGTGTCCCCGGCCTCCTCGTCGGGGAGCGTGAGGTACGCGGTGTCGGTGCCGAGCAGCATCCTGGCCCGGCGGACGATCGCCTTCAGCACGTCGTCCAGGTCCCGGGAGGCGGCCAGGTCGCCCGCGGTGTCGAAGAGCGCGGTGAGCTGGAGCTCGCGACGCCGGTGCTGGCGCAGGACGCCCCTGATCCGCAGCGCGGTGGCGGTGGCCCGTTCCACCTCCGCCAGGTCGGCCGCGGGCACCCCGGCGGCCCGCGCCTGCGAGGAGACGGCGCCCAGTGCCTCGGCGGGGGCGTCGTCGGCCAGCAGGTCCAAAAGGCGCCGCAGGTGGGGAGCGGCGGACGCGGAACCGGAAGGGGCGGAGAGGGACGGATCAGACATGGGCGCCGGAATTCATCGGGGTCGGTGGGTCAGTTGGCGGTCCAGCCGCCGTCCATGGAGAGCGAGGTGCCGGTGATGTGGCCGGTGCGCGGCCCGCAGAGCCACAGCACCGCCTCGGCGACGTCGTCCGGCTCGATCAGCCGCTTGATCGCGCTGCGTTCCAGCATGACCCGGCCCACCACCTCGTCCTCCGAGATGCCGTGCGTACGGGCCTGGTCGGCGATCTGGTTCTCGACCAGGGGCGTGCGCACGTATCCCGGGTTGACGCAGTTGCTCGTCACCCCGTGCTCCGCCGCTTCGAGCGCGACCACCTTGCTGAGCCCCTCCAATGCGTGCTTGGCCGTCACATAGGCCGACTTGTAGGGGCTGGCCCGCAGGCCGTGCACGGACGAGATGTTGACCACGCGCCCCCAGCCGCGTTCGTACATGCCCGGCAGGGTCCGGCGCAAGATGCGGAACGGCGCCTCCACCATGACGCGCTGGATCAGCGCGAAGAGGTCCGGCGGGAAGGCGTGCACGGGGGCGACGTGCTGGATCCCGGCGTTGTTGACCACGATGTCGGCGTCGGCGGGCAGCGCGTCCACCGCGTCCGGGTCGGAGAGGTCGGCCACCCACAGCGTCCCGCCGATCGCCCCGGCCAGGTCCCGGGCGGCATCCGCGTTCCTGTCCACCACGTGGACGTGGGCGCCCGCCGCGGCCAGGGCCTGTGCGCAGGACCGCCCGATCCCGCTCGCGGCACCGGTCACCAGCGCGGTACGGCCGGCCAGCGACCGGCCGACGGGCGACGGTGCGCTTCCGGCGGCGGACGACGGGGCGGTGTGCGGGACGGCGGTGTGCCGGGCGGGCCCGCGGACCGGGCTCTGGGGAGTCTCCATGGTCCGCCACCGTAAGGAGGCCGGGGCCCGCGTCACACGGGGCCGGTACACACACCGCGGCACGTGGCCATGGTGGCGGCGTACATGGTGCGGGTCGGGTCGCCGGGAACCTTTGACGGGTGGACCGGGGCCGTCTGCGCGCGGCGTCCGGCGCGGCCCGCACGCAGCCGGGACGTCGACGCGGGCGAGGCAGTGGCGGGCAGAGGCCGTGACGGGCAGAGGGGTGCGACGGGCAGAGGCCGTGACGGGCAAGGGGTGCGGCGGGCAACGGGAGTGGCGGGCAAGGGGCGTGGGGCACACAGCCGGGGCCGGGGAGTGTCCGCCGGGCCCATGGGCGGGGCGGGGCACGGCTCATAGCGTCCGCCCCGCACCCCCACTCACCCGCAACCGACCACTCGCACCCGCCCGTACGACCGACAGCCTTCCGGACCGTGCGGGCCGTGCGGCCCCAGGGAGGCCCCCGTGCGCCCATCGATCCTGCGGCGCCTGTTCCGGCGCGTCGCGTCCACGGCCGCTCTCGCCCTCGCCGCGGCGACGCTCAGCACGGTGGGCGCCGCCCCGCCCGCCGCAGCAGCCTCACCCGCCACCGCCACCACCGCCCCGCCCGCCGCAGCGGCGGCGGGCGGCCTGCAACAGGTCACCGGCTTCGGCACGAACCCCGGCAATCTCCAGATGTTCGCGTACGCCCCCGCCGAACTGCCGGCCGACGCCCCGCTGGTGGTGGCGCTGCACGGCTGCGCGCAGACCGCCGACGCCTACTACACCAACTCCGGCTGGCCGAAGTACGCCGACCTGTGGGGCTTCGCCGTGGTCTTCCCGCAGACCACGTCCGCCAACAACGCGCTGTCCTGCTTCAACTGGTTCGACGCGGCCGACAACAGCCGGGGCAGGGGCGAGGCCGCGTCGGTCGCGCAGATGGTGGAGTACGCGAAGCAGCAGTACGGCTCGGACGCCGACCGGGTGTACGTCACCGGCCTGTCGGCCGGCGGCGGTCTGGCCGCCGATCTGCTCGCCGCCTACCCGGACGTGTTCGCGGGCGGATCGATCGCCTCGGGCCTGCCCGCCCAGTGCGCGACGAGCCAGGTGGGCGCGTCCGCCTGCCAGATGGGCTCGCAGAAACTGACGCCCGCGCAGTGGGGCGACAAGGTCCGCGCCTCCCACCCCGGCTGGTCCGGCCCCTGGCCCCGGGTGGCGATCTGGCAGGGCACGGCCGACTACACGGTGTACCCGGCCAACGCCACCGCCCTGCGCGACCAGTGGACCGACGTCTGGGGCATCGGCCAGACCCCGTCGTCCACGGACACCCTCCCCGGCAACACGACGCGCAGCACGTACAACGACGCCTCCGGGAAACCGGCAGTCCAGACGTACTCGGTCTCCGGCATGGGCCACGGCCTGGCGGTGAGCCCCGGCGCGGGTGGGGAACAGTGCGGCTCGACGGCCGCGTACTTCCTGAACGCCGTCTGCTCCACGTACCACACGGGCGTCTTCTGGGGCCTCGACCAGGGCACCCCGGGAGGCGGCGAGGGCCGGCTCCCCGCCCCGTCGGGCCTGCGGGTCACCGCCGTCACGGCGGACAGCGCCTCGCTGGTCTGGGACGCCGTCGACGGCGCGGCCTCGTACGCGGTGTACCGCGACGGCACGAAGCTCGCCTCCCCCACCGCGACCGCCCTCACCGACACCGGTCTCACCGCCGGTACCGCGTACCGCTACACGGTCGCGGCCGTCGACGCGTCGGGCACCCCGGGCACCGCCTCGGCCGCCGTGACGGCGACCACCACCGGCAAGGCCCCCGCCCGCTGCTTCACGGCGACCAACTACGCGCATGTCGCGGCCGGAAGGGCGCACACCACGCTCGGTCTCGTCTACGCCAACGGTTCGGACCAGAACATGGGCCTGTACAACATCTTCATCGCGCACACCCTGCGGGAGTCACCGGCGGGCCACTTCGTGATCGCGGACATGGGCTGCACGGCCTGAGCGTCCGGGTGCACGTCCCGGGGCGGTCGCGCGGCGCGCGACCGCCCCACCGGAACCCCACAACGCCACCGCGTCCGGGGCCTGGAACAATCCCCCGCATGACCGGATGGACGCGCCGCACCCCGCGCCGGGCGGTGGCACTGGTCTGGGCGTACGCGGCCGGCCTGCTCCTCGTGGGCAGCGTCGCCCACATCACCGACCTGCTGCGGCACGGCCTGCGCCCCTATCCCTGGGCCCCGGACTGGCTGAACCTGTACTGGTCCTCACTGGCCCTCTTCGACACCCTGGCAGCGGCGCTGCTGCTGCGGGGAAGGCGCGCCGGAGTCGACCTCGCCTGCACGGTCATGGCGACGGACCTCGCCGCCAACGGGTACGCCGCGTACGGCGTCCAGCACAGCACGTTCCTCGACCAGCCGGGGCTGCAACGCCTGACCCTCTTCGCGGTGCTGGTGCTGGGCACCGCACCGTTCGTCCGGCGACACCTGCCTCCGGCAGGCCGCATTCCCCCGCCGGCCCCCATACCTCCGCCGGTCCCCACTCCTCCGCCGGGCTCTACTCCTCCGGCGGGAACACCGCCTCCCCCGAACCGGCCAACGCGATCATGATGGCTTCGACCGGGCAGCCCTCGGCCGCCGCGAGGACCCGCTCGTCGGCGTCGGTCTCCGGGGAGAGCGGCCGGGACTGGCGGGCGGTGTCCAGCGCGAAGCCGCCCGGGGCGTGGTTCACGCACATTCCGGAGCCGATGCAGACCCCCCGGTCGACCTCCACGCTCCAGCGGTCCCCCATCACGCGCCCCTCTCGTCACCTGCGGCTGCCGTGGCGGGCCCGTACCCCGCCGGCAGGTGGATCATCTTGTGCTCGAAGTACTCGCCGTACCCCTCGGGCCCGAACTCCCGTCCCAGCCCGGAGTTCTTGTAGCCACCGAACGGGCCGAGCATGTCGAGGCTGAAGGTGTTGACACTGTACGTGCCCGTCCTGACCCTGCGGGCGATGTCGATGCCGCGTTCGGTGTCGGCGGTCCAGACACTGCCGCTGAGGCCGTAGTCGGAGTCGTTGGCGATGCGCACCGCCTCGTCCTCGTCGCCGTACGGCAGGAGGCAGATGACGGGACCGAAGATCTCCTCGCGGGCGATGCGCATGGAGTTGTCGACGTCGCCGAAGAGGGTCGGCTCGACGTACCAGCCGCGTTCCTGGGAAGCCGGACGGCCGCCGCCGGTGAGGATCTTGGCGCCCTCGTCCTGACCGATCCGGATGTAGTCGAGCGAGCGCCGCCGCTGGCGCTCGGCGACCAGCGGGCCGAGTTCGGTGGCGGGGTCCAGCGGATCGCCGATCCTCAGCGCACTCGCGGCGGCGGCGAACGCCTCGGCGGTCTCGTCGTAGCGGGAACGCGGGACGAGGATGCGGGTCTGGGCCACGCACGCCTGGCCGTTGATCATCCAGGCGAAGGGGACGATCCCGGCGACGGCCGTGTCCAGGTCGGCGTCCGGGAGGATCACGGCGGCGGACTTACCGCCGAGCTCCAGCGTGACCCGGGTGAGGTTGCGCGAGGCGACCTCCATCACCCGGCGCCCGGCGGCCACGGACCCGGTGAACGACACCTTGTCGACGCCCGGGTGCCCGACCAGGTACTCACTGACCTCGCGGTCGGCCGGAAGGATCGACAACACACCCTCGGGCAGCCCGGCCTCGGCGGCGATCTCGGCCAACAGGTAGGCGTCCAGAGGGGATTCGGGCGACACCTTCAGAATTGCGGAGCACCCGGCCAGCAGTGCGGGCGCGAGCTTGGCGGCGGCGGTGAACTGCGGGACGTTCCACGGCACCACGGCCGCGACCACCCCCACCGGTTCCCGCCGCACCAGCAACGGCCCGAGCGCCCCGTCCCGCCGCTCCTCGTACGGGAAGTCCCTGGCGACGGTGATCGCCGCGTCCCACACCATCATCGCGGCGAGCGCCTGCACCATCACACTGGACGAGTACGGGGTGCCGTTCTCCGAGCTGATGACCCGGGCGAACTCCTCGTACCGGGCGGCGAACGCGTCCTTGATCCGCGTCACCACCGCGATCCGCTCGTCGAGGTCCGTCCGGGGCCAGGGCCCCTCGTCGAACGCCCGCCGCGCGGCGGCGACGGCCCGGTCCACGTCCGCCTCGCAGGCGTGCGGCACCCGGCCGATGACCTGTTCGGTGTGGGGCGAGACGACCTCGATGACCTCCCGGCCCAGCGGATCGACCAACTCCCCGCCGATGAACAGTTTTCCGTGTTCGACAAGCTCGGTCATGGCTGCTGCCTCCCGCGAACCGGCACGACATCCGACGACGTCATCCCACTGCGCCTCTATCTGATTGTCCGTCAGAACTGATACCAGTTCCCGTTCCAGGAGTCCACGGCACCCGGCCGACAATGTACGAGCGGTGGGGGTACCGGGTCGTCGGGCTCAAGAAACCCATTCCCTAGACGCCCCGTCACGCCGTCATGGTCGGGCAACTGGGCGGCGCCCGAGCCGGTTCCGGAGTCCATGCCGACGACGTGGGCCCACCGACGGGCCTGCGCGACTCGCACCACTGCGCGCATGGCGCGTGGCCGGTCCGAACCGGGAGCCGACGGACTCAGTCCGAAAGGAGGACCGGCGCGGGCCCGCTCACCATTTCGTCTTCGTACGAGTAGTCCGTCACCTTGATCTCGATATAGGAACCGCCGGAGAATACCCAGTAGTTGTTCGGCCTGCCCGGCACCTGAACTGCCGCGTCGATCCTGTCCTTGAAGCCGGGGTACCGTGCGAAGGTACCGCTCCAGGAGCTGAGCGACTCCCAGCCCTGGAGCTGCTCGCCCCCGTCGGGGCCGCCTTCCTCATCCAGCCTGCACAGGACGACCCCGTTCCCCGAGAACATCCAGAACTCCGGCGAGTCCTCCTCCGGCGTCGGCATCATCGCGTCGACGGTATTCAATGGGGTGGCACGTCTGAACATGTCCCCCCAGTCGCCGAGATCCTTCGAACCCCCCTCCCGGTGGTCGTTGTACCACTCATCTGCGCCATCAACATGCACCTTGATGTATTCCGACCCCGAGAAGAGCCAGTAGTCGCCGCCTGCTTCATCGCCGATTCCTTTCGGGATCGGCAGCACCGCGTCGATCTTCTTGGTGAATTTCGGCAGTTTTTCGAAGGCTTTACTCCAGTTCTCGATCTTGAGGGGCCCGACATCCAGCCGAAACGGCTTTTTCGGGTCCGACACGTCGACCCGTACGTACTGGTCGCCGTAGAACAGCCAGAGCATCTGATCACCGTCCGGGGCGGGCATCGCCGCGTCGACGTGGATGCCCCCGTCCGCCGTCGGGACCGGTTTTCCCTTGCGCCCCGAGCCGGCCTCGGACCGGTCGTCCCGCGACAGCCGGTTCGCCACAAGACCTGCGCCGATTCCTCCCGTGAGCACAAGTCCGGCCGAGAGCACCGCCCGGCGGGACGGCCGACGTCGCGGCGTCTCCGGATCGGCCGAGGGCCCCGCCCCCGACGGGGCGGGCGGGTCGTGCGGCGGCTGGACTCCGGGCGTGGGCGCGAGGCCCGGCGCGGCGGCCAGTGGGCGCAGCAGGGCGGCCGCCTGGGCGGCGGTCGGCCGCTCGGCCGGGTTCTTGCGCAGCAGGGCTTCGAGCACCGGGGTCAACGGCCCGGCACCTGCCGGGATCTCCGGCTGTTCGCTCATCACGGCGTACAGGACCGCGACGGGCTCCGGGCGGGCGAAGGGGGAATGACCGGACAGCAGCGCGCACAGGGTGGCGCCCAGTGAGAACAGGTCGCTGGGCGGTCCCGCCGGACGGCCGCTCAGGCGTTCCGGGGCGATGAAGTCCAGGGTGCCGATCACCGCGCCGGGTGTGGTGAGTGATGTGGTGTCGGCGAGTGCCACGATGCCGAAGTCGCAGAGCACGACACTGCCGTCCTCGCGCATCAGGACGTTGGCCGGCTTCATGTCCCGGTGCAGCGCGCCGATGGCGTGCACCGCGTCGAGCGCGGCGAGCAGTTCAAGGCCGATCCCGGCGATCCGGGACGGGGGCATCGGGCCGAGGGCGGCGACGTGTTCGGCCAGCGAGCGGCCCTTCACGAGTTCCATCACCAGCCACAGCCGGTCCTCGTGGCTCACGAGGTCGTAGACGTCCACCACGTTGGGGTGGGAGATCCCGGCGATGGCGCGGGCCTCGCGATGCGCGCGACGGGCGCGCTGGGCGAGTTCCTCGCCGCCCGTCTGCAGATGCACTTCCTTGACCGCGACGATTCGCCCCAGCAGGCGGTCGGTGGCGCGCCACACGGTTCCCATGCCTCCGCTGCCGAGGCGTTCGAGCAACAGGTAGCGCCCAGCGATCAGTTGTTGTCGCGTGTTGTCAGCCACGGGCTCAAGGTAGCGGATCACAACAACCCTTTTTCGCTTAACCACTGCCTAGTTATTGCCAGTTGTCGCAACAACGAGCCGCACGGAAGCCGGAACCACCGGCCCCGCCCCGCCCCGCCCCCTCATCCGGGCGCACCAGCCCGCCTTCCACCCGGACGCCGAAGGTGGTCGACCGGGGCTACTACTGAAACAAGTTCTCGTTACAGTGGTCGACGAGTGCGCACCGCACGGCCGTCGCAACGGCCGTCACGTCCGAACGTCCGGCGAACCGGCCGGGCCGCGGGGAGATGGGGAGCCCATGACGCAGGTGACCGACCACGGCGGGGGCGTGCACAGCATCAAGGTGCCCATCCCGGACAACCCGCTCGGCCACACCCTGGTGCACGTCCTGGACACGGATCGCGGGCCGGTCCTGATCGACACCGGCTGGGACGATCCGGAGGCGTGGGACACGCTCACCGCCGGGCTGGCCGCCGTCGGCACGGACGTCGCCGACATCCACGGCGTGGTCATCACCCACCACCACCCCGACCACCACGGACTGTCCGGGCAGGTCCGCGAGGCGTCCGGGGCCTGGATCGCCATGCACGCGGCGGATACCGAGATCGTGCGCCGCACCCGCGAGTCGGAGCCCGGCACCTGGTTGACATATCTGGTGGGCAAGCTCACCGCGGTCGGGGCGCCCGAGGCGCATCTCGCGCCGTTGCGGGCCGCGGCGGCGGAACGGGGACGCATGAGCACGCTGCCCGGGGCGCGGGCCGCGCTCCCGGACCGGGAGATCGTGCCCGGCGCACTGCTGGACCTGGCGGGGCGGCGGCTGCGTGCGGTCTGGACGCCGGGGCACACCCCCGGCCACGTCTGCCTCCACCTGGAGGAGCGGCATCCGGCCGAGCTGCCGGGGCGGGGGCGGCTGTTCTCCGGGGACCATCTGCTGCCGGGCATCAGCCCGCACATCGGGCTGTACGAGGACCCGGACGACGCCACCGTCACCGACCCCCTCGGGGACTACCTCGACTCGCTGGAGCGGATCGGGCGGCTCGGGGTCGCGGAGGTGCTGCCCGCCCATCAGTACGCGTTCCCGGACGCGGCGGGGCGGGTGCGGGAACTCCTCGTCCACCACGAGGAGCGGCTGACCGGGCTGCTCGGGCTGCTGACCGTGCCGCTGACCCCGTGGGAACTGGCCGAGCGGATGGAGTGGAACCGGCCCTGGGAGCAGATCCCGCCCGGTTCGCGCAACATCGCCGTCTCGGAGGCGGAGGCCCATCTGCGGCGGCTGGTGAAGCTGGGGCGCGCGGAGGCGGTGGCGGGGAGCGATCCCGTGACGTACCTCGCGGTGTGACATCGGCGACGTACCTCGTCGACCGCAGCCGTGGGGCGGGCCCCGGGGGTGCTTCCGGACCGCCCGGTAGAGTGGGACGGTCGTCATCATGCCCGTACAGGGGGAAGCCGGTGCGAATCCGGCACTGACCACGCAGCCGTGAGCCGTCCTGCGGACGGTGAGTCGGAATGCCCTGTCCGCGGTCGTGACCGGCTCGTACCACCGGAACCCCGGTGGTCGGCACCGTCGAGGTATACGGAGCCGGAGCCTGGTGCGTGAGCGTGCCCGTCCCCGGTTCCCCGTGCAGGAGAGGCCCCGCCCGCCATGACCGTACGCCGCAGCGCGGCAACGCTCGCCGCCACCGCCGTCCTGCTCAGCGCGGCCACCCCAATCGCGATCGCGGCGCCGACCCCGCCGCCCACCCGGTCCGCCCCACTGCCCGCCGGGCTGTACGGCACGAAGGACCCCACCTACGACGGCGTCTGGCGACAGTCGCTCGCCTTCCTCGCCCAGCGGGTCGAGGGAGTGACGCCCTCCGCGAAGGCGGTCGACTGGCTGATCGGCCAGCAGTGCGACAACGGCGCCTTCGCCGCGTACCGGGCCGACGTCTCCCGGCCGTGCGACGCGAAGACGATGCTGGACACCAACGCCACCGCGGTCGCCGTGCAGGCGCTCGTCGAGGTGGACGGGCACCGGGAGACCGTGAACGACTCGGTCCGCTGGCTGAAGTCGGTGCAGAACGAGGACGGCGGCTGGGGCTACGCCGCCGGACAGCCCAGCGACGCCAATTCCACCTCGCTGGTGATCGGCGCCCTCGCCCGGCAGGGCCAGCAGCTCGCGGACATCACCACCCCGGGCGGCAAGACCCCGTACGACCCGCTGCTCGCGCTGTCGATCCCGTGCGGCGGCAAGGACGGCGGCGCCTTCGCCTATCAGGCCGACAAGGCGGGGAAGCTCGCCGCCAACGCGGACGCCACCGCCGCGGCCGTGCTCGGCACCATGGGCAAGGCCCTGGCCACCGGCAACAATGCCGCGGCCAAGGGGACCAGCTGCCACCCCGGCACGGACCTCAACCCCGAGCAGGCCGCCCAGAACGGTGCCCACTTCCTCGCCGGGGCCCTCGCGGCCGACGGCCACCTCGACCTCGCGCCGATGCCCGGCGCCGAGGACACCGCCCCGCAGCCCGACTTCGGCAACACCGCCGACGCCGTCGTGGCGCTGTCCGCCTCCGGCCACCAGGACAAGGCCGCCGGGGCCGTTGCCTGGCTGAAGAAGAACTCCGGTCCCTGGGCGGAGCAGAACGGCCCCGCCGCCTACGCGCAGCTGATCCTTGCCGCGCACGCGACCGGCAGCGACGCCCGGGACTTCGGCGGCGTGAACCTCGTCGACCGACTGAACGCGGCAGGGCCGAAGCCCGCGGCGATCACGACGCCCGACCCGTCCACCGACACCGGGTACGAAGCCACGCAGAAGGACCAGGTCCACAGCGGCGACGACGTGATCGGCGGCGTGTGGTGGTTCGTCGGGATCGGCCTCGTCGTCGGCGCCGGTGTCGGGTTCCTGATCAGCGGCCGCCGGAAGAACCAGCAGCTGTGAGGCGGTCGGCAAGGTCCGGCGCGGTAGTCGTGGTCCTGGGAGCCGTCCTGGCGGTGCTGTGCGCGGGACCGGCCCGGGCGGCCGGCTACCGGTACTGGTCGTTCTGGGAGGGCTCCGGCACCGGCTGGACGTACGCCACCCAGGGCCCGGCCCTGGTCCGGCCGGACGACGGCTCGGTGCAGGGATTCCGGTTCTCGGTGAGCGAGGACTCCCAGGACTCCGCACGACCGCGCACCGCTCCCGACTTCGCGAAGATCTGCGCGGACACCCCGGCCGAGAAGGGATCCAAGCGGATCGCGCTCGTCATCGACCCGGGCACGGCCTCGGACGCCCCGGACGGGCGGACGCCGCCCGCACAGCGCACCGCCTGTGCGCGGATCGCCCCGGACGCCAGCACCGCCGAGGCGCTCGCCTCGGTGGCCAAGCCGCTGCGCTACAACAGCGACGCGCTGCTCTGCGCCATCTCCGGCTACCCGGCCACCGGCTGCGGCGAGCAGGTGTCGGGCGACGGCGGGCACCCGGCGCCCGTCGGCTCCGCGACCGCCACGGCACCGGCCGCGACCGCTGCCGACGACGACGGCTCGGACGGTTCGGGTGGCGGCCCGTCCGCGGGGGTGTACGTCGGGATCGGCGCCGTCGTCGTCCTCGGCATCGCCGCCGCCGCGCAGGCCCGTCGCCGCCGAGGATGACCGCACCGACCAGCGGCCCGGCGTCCGGCACCACCCGCACCGTCCGGCCGTACCACCCGCTGCGCGCCCCCGAGGCGACCCGGAGCAACGCCGTGCCCGCCGGGGCGTGGTGGCTGTGGGCACTGGGCCTGGCCACCGCCGCGTCCCGGACCACCAACCCGCTGCTGCTGGGGCTGCTGGTGGGGGTGGCGGGCTATGTGGTCGCGGCCCGTCGGACGGACGCGCCGTGGGCCCGCTCCTACGCTGCGTTCATCAGGATCGGGCTGTTCGTCATCGGCGTGCGGCTGGTCTTCTCCGTCTTCCTCGGCTCGCCGATCCCCGGCACCCACACCGTGTTCACCCTCCCCGAGGTGCCGCTGCCCGACTGGGCGAAGGGCGTGCGCATCGGCGGCCGGGTCACCGCGGAGCAGCTCCTCTTCGCCCTGTACGACGGGGCGAAACTGGCCGCCCTGCTGATCTGCCTCGGTGCCGCCAACTCGCTCGCCAACCCGGCCCGGCTGCTGAAGTCGCTGCCGGGCGCGCTGTACGAGGCGGGGGTCGCCGTCGTCGTCGCGATGACCTTCGCACCGAACATGGTCGCCGACGTGGGGCGGCTGCGCACCGCGCGACGCCTGCGGGGCCGCCCGACGGGCGGGATCGGGGCGGTCCTCCAGATCGGGCTGCCGGTCCTGGAGGGCGCGCTGGAGCGGTCGGTCGCGGTGGCGGCCTCGATGGACGCGCGCGGCTACGGGCGCACCGCCCAGGTCCCGGCGGCCGTCCGCCGCACCACGAACGTGCTCACGCTCGGCGGGCTGCTCGGGGTGTGCGCGGGCACGTACGGGTTGCTGGCCGCGCAGGGCGCGGCGTACGGGCTGCCGCTGCTGGTCGCCGGGCTGGTCGCGGCGGCGGCCGGGCTGCGCCTGGGCGGGGCCCGGTCGGTCCGGACCCGCTACCGGCCCGACCGGTGGGGTGCGCGGGCCTGGCTGGTCGCGGGTTCGGGGGTCGCGGTGGCGGTGGCGATGATCTGGGCGGGCGGCGTCGACGCCGCCGCGCTGCACCCGGGGGTCGTGCCGCTGACCGCACCGGTGCTTCCGTTGTGGCCCGCGGCGGCGGTGCTGGTGGGACTGGTGCCCGCCCTGGTGGCACCGGTGCCGCCGTCGGCGGGCGGCAGAGAGGGCGAGGAGGACCAGTGATCCGGTTCGAGCAGGTCGCGGTGCGGTACGAGGGGGCGGAACGCCCCACCCTGTCCGGGGTGGACCTCGTCGTGCCCGAGGGCGAACTGGTGCTGCTCGTCGGCCCGTCCGGGGTCGGCAAGTCGACCCTGCTGGGCGCCGTCTCCGGGCTCGTGCCGCACTTCACCGGCGGCACGCTGAGCGGCCGGGTCACGGTCGACGGCCGCGACACCCGCACCCACAAGCCGCGCGAACTCGCCGATCTGGTCGGCACGGTGGGCCAGGACCCGCTCTCCCACTTCGTCACCGACACCGTCGAGGACGAGCTGGCGTACGGGATGGAGTCGCTGGGGCTCGCCCCCGACGTGATGCGACGGCGGGTCGAGGAGACCTTGGACCTGCTGGGCCTCGCCGGGCTGCGGGACAGGCCGATCGCCACCCTGTCCGGCGGCCAGCAGCAGCGGGTCGCGATCGGTTCGGTGCTCACCGGACACCCGAAGGTCCTGGTCCTCGACGAGCCGACGTCCGCGCTGGACCCGGCGGCGGCCGAGGAGGTCCTCGCCGTGCTCCAGCGGCTCGTGCACGACCTGGGGACGACGGTCCTGATGGCGGAGCACCGCCTGGAACGCGTGGTGCAGTACGCGGACCGGGTCGTCCTGCTGCCGTCGCCGGGCGCGGCACCGGTCGTGGGGACACCCGCCGAGGTCATGGCCGTCTCCCCGGTCCATCCGCCGGTCGTGGCGCTGGGCCGCCTGGCGGGGTGGGAACCGCTGCCGCTGACGGTCCGCGACGCCCGGCGCTGCGCCGTCGGCCTGCGCGAACGGCTCGCGGGGGTCCGGCCGGCCGCGCCGTCGGCCCCCTCGGCCGGGACCGTCGTGGCTCCGCTGCCCGACGCCCCGGCACCGGTGCGGCGCGGCCCGCTCGCCCGCCTGCTGGGCCGCGGCGCGCGCAATGACGCCGCGGCCCCGGAGCCGGTCGACGGCGCCCCGGCCCGGGTCGAGCGGCTGGGCGTACGGCGCGGGCGCGTCGAGGCGCTGCGCCGGGTGACGCTCGCCGTCGCCCCCGGCGAAACGGTTGCCCTGATGGGGCGCAACGGGGCGGGGAAGTCGACGCTGCTCGGCACGCTGGTCGGCATGATCGAGCCCACCGCCGGCACCGTCCTGGTCGGCGGCCGGACCCCGCACCGCACGCAGCCGCGCGAGATGGTGCGCCGGGTCGGGCTGGTACCGCAGGAACCGCGGGATCTGCTGTACGCGGACACGGTCGCCGCCGAATGTGCCGCGGCCGACGCCGACGCGGGCGCCGAGGCGGGCAGCTGCCGGGCCCTGGTCTCCGAGCTGCTGCCCGACGTACCGGACGATACCCACCCCCGCGATCTGTCCGAGGGCCAGCGGCTCGCGCTCGCCCTTGCCGTGGTGCTCACCGCGCGGCCGCCGCTGCTCCTCCTGGACGAGCCGACCCGCGGCCTGGACTACGCGGCGAAGGCCCGCCTGGTCGGGGTGTTGCGCGCGCTCGCCGCCGACGGGCACGCGATCGTGCTGGCCACGCACGACGTGGAGCTCGCCGCGGAGCTGGCGCACCGGGTGGTGATCCTGGCCGACGGGGAGATCGTCGCGGACGGGGAGACCCGGCAGGTGGTGGTCTCCTCCCCGGCGTTCGCCCCGCAGACGGCGAAGATACTCGCCCCGCAGGAGTGGCTGACCGTGCCGCAGGTGCGCGACGCGCTGGGGGACCGGGGATGAGCGGGCACCTCGAACGGAACGGGACGGACCGTGGGCGCCGCGAGCGGGCCGCGCAGGACGGGCGCCGCGAGGGGACGGCGGGCAGCGGGCACGGCGACGGGACCTGTCGGGACGGAGCGGGCAGCGGGCACGGCGGACGGAGGGGGAAGGACGTGCGGAGCCGAGCGGCCGGGGCGCGGGCCGCGCGGCCGGTGCGGCTGGGACCGCGGGCGATCATCGCGCTGGTGCTGGTCAGCGCGATCGGGGTGGTGGCGTTCGGCTGGCCGCTGCTGGCCGGGGCGGACTCCGGGCTGGCGCACTCCCAGGACGCGCCGTGGCTGTTCGCGGCGCTGCTGCCGTTGCTGGTCGGCGTGGTCGTCGCGATGATCGCGGACTCCGGCCTGGACGCGAAGGCGGTGGCCATGCTGGGGGTACTGGCCGCGGTCGGCGCCGCACTGCGCCCGCTGGGCGCGGGGACGGCGGGGCTGGAGCCGATGTTCTTCCTGATGGTGCTGAGCGGCCGGGTGCTCGGGCCCGGCTTCGGTTTCGTGCTCGGCTCGGTGACGATGTTCGCCTCGGCGCTGCTCACCGGCGGAGTGGGGCCGTGGATGCCGTTCCAGATGCTGTCGATGGGCTGGTTCACCATGGGCGCGGGCCTGCTGCCGGGCCCGGACCGGCTGCGCGGGCGGGGCGAACTGCTGATGCTCGCGGGCTACGGGTTCGTGGCGGCCTTCGCATACGGCACGGTGATGAATCTGTACGGCTGGACGATCGTGCCCGGTCTCGGCTCCGGGATCTCCTTCCACCCGGGCGATCCGCTGTCGGAGAACCTGGTCCGCTTCCTCGCCTACGTCACGGCGACGTCGCTCGGCTGGGACCTGGGCCGGGCGGCGCTCACCGTGGTACTGACGCTCACGCTCGGCGCGACGCTGCTGAAGGCCCTGCGCCGGGCCACGCGCCGCGCCGCCTTCGAGGCGCGGGCCGCCTTCGACGCCCCCGGCGAGTAGCGGCCCGCGAGCCCGTTCCCTGCCGCTCCCCCGTTCCCTCCCGCGTCCCGGTTCGCAAGGGCTCCCCGGAGCCCCGATCCTCCACGACCGGCCCCGTACCCGGATCGCATGGGGCGTGGACTGCATGACGTCCCGCGCAGACCGGTACCGAACGGGGCGAACTACTTCATCACACTTGAGGACTTGATGATCCGTTGGTCCATCTAGGCGCATTTTGCTCGGCTCTCCGTTCCTGGCAACGGCCGGAGCGTTGTCACGTACGTGGAACCTCGTGATTTCTGGGATCGGAACACCGTCCTGGCGGAAGCTTTCTGCGCCAGCGACGAACGCATGCGTCGCGCGCAGGCATTGCTGGACGAGGCGCAGGCCGAGCGGAGCAGGACGCTCGCGGCGTTCGCCGTCACGGTCGGCGACGACGGATCGATCGCGGACCTGATGGGCCTGAACGAGCGCGAGGTGCGATTGGCGCGACGCACGGTGGGCCGCAATGACGCCCGGTCGCTCGCCCAGGAGCTGTTGGGGCACAAGCCGCGCACCGCGAAGGAACCGGCCCACAAGAGCCGCTCGGGGCCCGAGGTACCGGTGCCGCGCCCGCGCGACGGGACATCCGTCCCCGCACCGGCCGCGACGACGCATTCCTCGACGGGAACGCTCCCGCCGTCCGTACCACCGCCGCCGGTCACTCCGCCTCCCCCGCCCCCTCCCCAGATGCCCCCCACCGTGCCGCCCACAATGCCTCCCGTCATGCCGCCCGTCGTGCCGCCCGTCGAGCTGGACAGCACCGTCGTCTGGTCGCCCAGCATGGACTCCGTGCTGTTGTGGAGTTGGGAGTCCGGGCTCGACGTGCAGACGGTCGCCGCCGAACTCGGCCTGGATGTACGGGCGTTACTGATGCGTGTCCAGGAGCTGGCCAACGACGGGCTGATCACCCTGACCAGCCCGCTCGTCGAGATGAACCGGTCGGGCCGCCACCGCCGTCAGCACGAGGAGGCGTACGCCGCGCTGCTCAGCCCCACCGCCACCTTCCCCACCCACGTGCCGTACTGAGCGTGGGGAGGCGCCCCGGTTCAGCGCCGCCCGGCGAGCGCGTCGAACCAGCGCACGATCTGCGGACCGGACGTCCTGTACGTGGTGTTGTGGTCGGTCGCTCCCTGGTCGACCAGCCCGGCGCCGACGCCATGGGCGGCGAGATCCGCGGCGCAGCTGCGGGCGTTGGCGATCGGCACGTCGGTGTCGCCGGACGAGGAGTAGAGGCGCACCGGGACGCGCGGCTTCCAGGCGCAGGTGCCGTCCTGGGCGCGTACGGCGTCCAGGAGGGCGCCGGTGGGGTGCTGGACGCGCCGGTAGTAGTCGTCGGTGAGCAGTTCCTTCAGTGTGGCGGGCAGGGCGGGGATGATCTCCTCCTCGGTGTGTTCGCTGTCGAAGAGGTCGTCGACGATTCCCGCGTACGGCTCCCGGAACACCTCGGCCGGGTCCTTGTAGAGCGGGTGCATTCGGTTCTGCGCGGTGAGGTAGTACGTCAGGTAGAAGATGCCGCTGATGTCGTTGACCCGGCCGTCGAACAGGGCGGGCATCTCGGCGTGTTCGATGTCGTAGGGCCCGGACACGGGGGCGAGGGCGCGGAGCCTGAAGTGCCGGTCGGCACCGCTGTCGAGGGCCTTGGCCAGGGCCATCGCGACCTGGCCGCCCTGGGAGAAGCCACTGGCGTACACCTCGCCGGTGAGCGGCCGGTCCAGCCGCAGCGCGGCGGTGCGGGAGGCTCGCAGCATGTCGACGGACGCGGTGACGGCGGACGCGGTGTCCATGTACGGGTGACGTCCCGGGCCCTTGCCGAGGCCGAGGTAGTCGGGGGCGGCGACGGCGCGGCCCGCGGAGGCGTGGAGGTAGGGGGCGAGGCGACCGAAGTCCTCGCCGACGGAGGGCGCGTAGTCGCGGTGGGCCATCGTGCCGTGGGTGTCGGAGACCAGGTCGAGACGGTGCGGTCCGCCCTTGGGCAGGACGAGGAGGCCGGTGGCGGTGGTGGGTGCGCCCTGCGGGGTGACGGTGCGGTAGGTGAGACGGTATCCACGCAGCCCGTGGCGGACGGTGCCGGTGTCCACCCTTCCGTCGGCGAGGAAGCGGGCGACGGCGGCACGGTCGAGGTCGGCCACCGGGGTGACGCCGAGGAGGTCTCCCCGGCCCCGCACCGCCGAAGCGCCGTGCGCGGTGACGGAGTGGTGCGACGCGGTGGTGGCGGTGGGCGCGGAGGCGGGCTGCCGGGCGCCTGCGGGAGCGGCACCCGCGAGTGCGGCGAGGACCACGGCGCCGGCAACCACCGGTCCGCTGCGGGCAGAACGCCGACGGGCGCGCCAAGTCGGCCGGGGGCCGAGGGTGTTGTTCTCCATGGCCCCGACGCTATGCGGGGTTCGGCGGCACGGGTACCGGCCTGGGCCCCGGCCGGGGGTGTCATCAGGTGCACCCCCGGCCGGGGGTTGTTCCGACCGTCCGGCACCACGGCGCACCCGTGACGTCACAACCGCTGGATGATGGTGCCCGTCGCCAGGGCGCCGCCGGCGCACATCGTGATCAGGGCGAACTCCTTGTCCCTGCGCTCCAGTTCGTGCAGCGCCGTGGTGATCAGCCGGGCTCCGGTGGCACCGACCGGGTGACCGAGGGCGATCGCCCCGCCGTTGACGTTCACCTTGTCCAGGTCCTGTTCGAAGACCTGGGCCCAGCTCAGCACCACGGACGCGAATGCCTCGTTGATCTCCACGAGGTCGATGTCCTTGAGCGACATTCCGGCCTTGCCGAGCACCGCCCGGGTCGCGTCGATCGGCCCGTCGAGGTGGAAGTGCGGGTCCGCGCCGGTGAGCGCCTGGGCGACGATCCGGGCGCGGGGCCTGAGCTTGAGCGCGCGGGCCATGCGCTTGGACGCCCACATGATCGCGCAGGCACCGTCGGAGATCTGCGAGGAGTTGCCCGCGGTGTGGATCGCGGTGGGCATGACCGGCTTGAGGCCCGCGAGCGCCTCGGTGCTGGTATCGCGCAGCCCCTCGTCCCGGTCGACCAGTCGCCACATCCCCTGCCCCGCCGCCTGCTCCTCCTCGGTGGTCGGCACCTGGACCGCGTACGTCTCGCGTTTGAAGCGTTCCTCGGCCCAGGCGACGGCTGCCCGTTCCTGTGAGAGCAGCCCTAACCGGTCGACGTCCGCCCTGGTCAGACCACGTTTGCGGGCGATGCGCTCGGCCGCCTCGAACTGATTGGGCAGGTCCACGTTCCATTCGTCGGGCCACGGCTTGCCCGGCCCGTGCTTGGAACCGCTGCCCAGCGGCACCCGCGACATCGCCTCGACGCCGCAGCTGATCCCGATGTCGATCACACCGGCCGCCACCATGTTGGCGACCATGTGGGATGCCTGCTGCGAGGAACCGCACTGGCAGTCCACGGTGGTGGCGGCGGTCTCGTACGGGAGACCCACGGCGAGCCAGGCGTTGCGGGCCGGGTTCATGGACTGTTCACCGGCGTGGGTGACCGTGCCGCCGACGATCTGCTCGACGCAGTCGGCGTGGATCCGGGTGCGACCGAGGAGTTCTCGGTAGGTCTCACCCAGCAGGTAGGCGGGGTGCAGATTGGCGAGCGCGCCTCCGCGCTTGCCGATGGGGGTGCGTACGGCTTCGACGATGACGGGTTCCGCGGCCATGGGCTCGTCCTCTCCTCGCGCCTCCGCAGGGGGCGTCCCGGCGCCCGCGGAGGCAAACTAGTACGCGTTCTAGTTCTTTGGGCAGTCTTATGAGACCCGGCGCCACCGCGCAAGGGTGCTGCACACACCTTGCGCCGCCCCCACCCGTTCCTTGCCGCTCCCCACCCACCCCCCGCTCACCCCCGATCGCCCTGCGCTCGCCCCACGTACTCTTCACGCAACAGAACCGACCACCCCTCTTGCCAGTTGTAGAACCCGTTACTACCTTGCGGACAACTTCTGATGGACCGTCAGGCGACGTGCGGACGGCCCTCGGACCGACCTGGAGATGCCGATGTCCTGCCCCCATCTGCCCGAAGGGTTCGACTTCACCGATCCCGACCTGCTCCAAGCCCGCGTTCCCCACCCGGAGTTCGCCGAGATGCGGCAGACCGCACCGGTCTGGTGGTGCACCCAGCCGGCCGGTGTCTCCGGTTTCGACGACGAGGGCTACTGGGTCGTCACCCGGCACGCGGACGTCAAGTACGTCTCCACCCACCCGGAGCTCTTCTCGTCCCACACCAACACCGCGGTCATCCGCTTCAACGAGTCGATCGAACGCGACCAGATCGAGGTCCAGAAGCTGATCATGCTGAACATGGACCCGCCCGAGCACACCCGGGTCCGCCAGATCGTCCAGCGGGGTTTCACGCCCCGCGCGGTCCGCTCCCTGCAACAGGCGTTGCGCGACCGGGCTCGCTCGATCGTCGAGGCCGCGGTCGCCGGAGCCGACGACGACGGTTCGTTCGACTTCGTCACCCGGGTCGCCGTCGAACTGCCGCTCCAGGCCATCGCCGAACTCATCGGCGTACCTCAGGAGGACCGGTCGAAGATCTTCGACTGGTCCAACAAGATGGCGGCGTACGACGATCCGGAGTACGCGATCACCGCGGAGGCCGGCGCCGAGGCGGCCATGGAGATCGTCGCGTACTCGATGAACCTGGCGGCCGCCCGCAAGGAGTGTCCGGCCAAGGACATCGTGAGCCGGCTGGTCGCCGCGGAGGGCGAGGGGAACCTGTCCTCCGACGAGTTCGGCTTCTTCGTGATCCTCCTCGCCGTGGCCGGGAACGAGACCACCCGCAACGCCATCAGCCACGGGATGCACGCCTTCCTCACCCACCCCGACCAGTGGGAGCTCTACAAGCGCGAGCGTCCGGGGACGACCGCAGAGGAGATCGTGCGCTGGGCCACCCCGGTGGTCTCCTTCCAGCGGACCGCCACCCAGGACGTCGAACTGGGCGGGCAGCGGATCAGGAAGGGCGACAGGGTCGGGCTGTTCTACTCCTCGGCCAACAACGACCCCGAGGTCTTCGAGAACCCGGAGACCTTCGACATCACCCGCGACCCCAACCCGCACCTGGGCTTCGGCGGCGGCGGTCCGCACTTCTGCCTCGGCAAGTCCCTTGCCGTGATGGAGATCGACCTGATCTTCAACGCGATCGCGGACATGATGCCGGACCTGCGGCTGATCGGTGAGCCGCGGCGGTTGCGCTCGGCCTGGCTCAACGGGATCAAGCAACTCCAGGTCACCACCTCCGCAGGCACTGCGGGCACAGCGGGCAGCCCGCGCGACTCGGGCACTTCGGAGGCCGTGAGCACCGCGGGCGCCTCGGGCACCACGCGTACCGCCGACGCTGTGGACGCTGCGGGTGCTGTGGACGCTGCGGGAACGTCCGCTCCGGGTACCGCCGGGAACTGACCGCCCTTCCCGCATCCGGGCGGGGCCGACGATGTGCCCGGGAGTCCGTCGGGTCACCCGGCAGGCTCTGGGGCACGTCGTCGAGCCGTCCCGCCCGGACCGCCCGCCCCCGGCCCGAACCCCCGGCCGAAGGCGTACGGCGGCGCGAGGATCATGGGCGGCATGCATGCCCTGCTCTCCGCCTTCACCCCCATCTGGATGCTCACCGGCGTCGGTTACGCGGTCGGGCGCGGCGGGCTCCTCGGCGAGCGGGCGGAGGACGTGCTGGGCCGGTTCGTCTTCCATGTGGCCATGCCCGCCGCCCTGTTCACCATGGTCTCCGGGACACACCTGCGCGCGTTCGCCAACTCCTCGTTGGTGGCCTTCGCGACCGGCACGGCGCTGACCTGTGGTCTCGGCTTCTTCGTGGCGGGCCGGTTCTTCGGCCGGGGCACGGCGGACCGGGCGATCGGCGGCATGGCGTCCGGCTATGTGAACTCGGCCAATCTCGGCATACCGGTGGCGGTCCAGGTGCTGGGCGACGCCTCGTTCGTCGCCCAGATCATCCTGTTCCAGGTGCTGTTGGTCTCCCCGGTGATCCTTGCCCTGCTGGACGCGGGGACGCGGCCCCGGACCGGGGCGGGGACGGGGGCGGGGACGGGGGTCGGGAAGGGCTCTGCGGACGGCGCCGGAGCCGGTGGAACGGGCGGTGACGGCCCGGTGTCCGGTACCCGTCCCGGACTGGGCACCGTGGCCCGGCGCATGCTGACCATGCCCGTCCGCAATCCCATCATCTTGGCATCGTTCTCGGGTGTCGTCGTGTCCGCGCTCGGGCTGCGACTGCCGCACGCCCTCGCCCACTCCTGCGATCTGCTCGGTGCCGCCGCCGTCCCGGCCGCGCTGGTCACGTTGGGTCTGTCCCTGAACCGGCGTGCGCCGGTCGAAGGCCCCGCCCCGAGTCGGACGCGGGAGACGGCGGAGGCGGAGGGGGCAGCAGGTGGCCGACGGACGGAGGCCGTTGTGGCGGTCGCGCTCAAGACACTGGTGCAGCCGGTGATCGCGTTCGCCGTCGGCGGCCCGCTGCTGCATCTTCCGGACCGTCATCTGCTGGCCGTCGTGCTCTGCTCCGCGCTGCCGACCGCTCAGAACGTCTTCGTCTACGCCCAGCAGTACGGCCTGGACACCCGGTCGGCACGCGACTCCGTGGTGGCCTCGACGGTGGTGTCGATGGCGACACTGTCACTCGCCACCTGGGCGCTGGGAACGGCCTCCTGAGCCGTTCGAGTGGCGGGCCGGGGCCACCGGACAGATGCTGGAGGGGCGGCGATCCACGCCGAAGGGGTGCCGGGACGGTGTACGTCCCGGCACCCCTTCGGCACCGGCACCCCTTCGGCACCAGCACCCCTTCGGCCCCGGCCGGGCCACGGTCCCGATCCGGCGTCCGCGCGAGTGCCACGCGCCCGGTGCCGGACGGCTCTCAGCGGCGTCTGCCGCCCACCGCTTCACCGGCCTTGTCCGGCGCCCCGGCCGGTACGTCGTCGAGCGGTTTCGCCGCTGCCGGAACGCCCGGTGCCCGTACCCTCCGGGGGCCCGCCAGCAGGTAGGTCAGACCGAAGCCGAGCGCGACGACGGTGGCGCCGCCCACGGCGTCCAGCACCCAGTGGTTGGCCGTGACGATGATCGCGGTGACCGTGAACAGCGGGTGCAGCAGACCCAGTGCCTTCATCCACGGGCTCCGGGCCAGCATGACGATGACCACACCGCACCAGAGCGACCAGCCGAAGTGCAGCGAGGGCATCGCCGCGTACTGGTTGGTCACGGCGGTCAGCGACCCGTAGTCCGGCTTCGCGAAGTCCTGGACCCCGTGGACGGTGTCGATGAATCCGAGGCCCGGCATCAGTCGCGGCGGGGCCAGCGGGTAGAGCCAGAAGCCGACCAGCGCGAGGATCGTCGCGAAGCCGATGGAACTGCGGACCCAGCGGTAGTCCGCGGGACGCCGTACGTACAGCACGCCGAGTATCGCCAGCGGCACGATGAAGTGGAACGTCGAGTAGTAGTAGTCGAAGAAGCCGCGCAGCCAGTCCACCTCGACGACCGCGTGGTTGGCCCAGTGCTCGATGTCGATGTGCAGCCACTGTTCGAGGGAGTGGATCTGCTGCCCGTGGCGTTCGGCCGTGGGCCGTCCGGCCGTCGCGGCGAGCCTGACGTACGCGTACGCGGAGTAGACCACCCTGATCAGGAGCAGTTCCAGCAACAGATTGGGCCGGCTGAGCACCCGGCGCCAGAACGGCAGCAGCGGGACGCGGCTCCAGCGGGCCGGTACCGGGGCGGCGTAGTCCGTGGGAATCGGCTGCTGCCAGTACGGCGAGGTGCGCGACAGGAACGGTGCGACGCAGGCCGCTCCGAGTGCCGCGATCAACAGGACGTTGTCACGGATCGGGAAGAACATCGCCGTGTTCGGCAGCAGCATCTTCCCCGGCAGCGTCATCACGAGCACCACGACCGTCGGCCACACCAGCCGGTCGGAGGCCCTCTTCCCGGTCCGGCCGACAACGGCGAGCAGCACCCACAGCAGTTGGTGCTGCCAGGCGGTCGGCGCGACCGCGACGGCGACGCAACCGGTGACGGCGACGGCGAGCAGCAACTGCCCGTCGCGGGCGTACTGCACGGCGCGGCGCAGTCCGACCCAGCAGACGGCCGCCGCCAGCACCACGAACAGCACGATTTCGAGTGGGCCGGTCAAACCGAACCGGAGCAGCGCGCCGTGCAGGGACTGGTTGGCCAGGCTCTCCGGGGTGTCGCCGAGTCCGACGCCCGCGACGTGGTGCACCCAGTAGGTCCACGAGTCGTCCGGCATCGCGGCCCAGGCCAGCGCCGTGCACGCGGCGAAGACGGCACCGCCGGTGGCCGCCGCCCGTCGGCGTCCGGTGAACAGGAACAGGACCGCGAAGAGCAGTACGGTCGGCTGGAGTGCGGCCGCGACTCCGATGAGCAGGCCCGATGCCCGTTCCCCGCGCACCACGAAACAGGCGAGCAGCACCAGGAGCACCGGCAGGATGCTGGTCTGCCCCAGCTGGAACGCGTTGCGGACGGGCAACGACAACATCAGCAGGCTGATCGCCACCGGCACGGCCAGCAGCGAGGTGCGGCGGGAGACCGGACCCGGCAGCGCACGCGCGGCAACGACCCCCAGGGCGACGACGAGCAGCAGCGATCCGAAGGTCCAGACGACGCCCAGGCTCTCTTCCGCCGTCCTGGTCAGCGGTTTCAGGACCAGCCCGGAGAACGGGGTCCCGGTGAACCGGTCGCTCTCGTACAGCGAACCCGTCACGTGCAGAACACCGTTGTCGCCGATCCAGGTCTCCAGATCGGTGAGCCGTTCGCCCGGGGGCTGCCGCAGCACCGCTGCCATCTGCCGTATCGCCAGTGCGGCCACGACCAGCCAGAGCAGGGCCCGAGTGGCCCCGGTTCTCGCCCCCGTCGCCGCGTCCGTGCGCACACTGTGTTCCGCATTCGCCACGCTGCGCCGAACCTCCCGCCGTTTCCTTGCCCGTCCCTCGGACCTGGGTGTGCTGTGAAACCTTCGCATTGCATCAGGGGAGAGACACAATCAACCCCCTTTTCGCCCAACTGTCACCCTCGCCTTTTTCGAAGGAATGGCCGAATGGTGACCCGGTTCCGGCGCCCCGACCGGAACCGGGGACGGGACCAGGGACGGAACCGGAACCGGAAGCGGAACCGAAGCCCGGGACCGGCACCGGGCCCGGAACCGGCTCGGTGGCCTGCCACGTCCTCCCCCGTGATCGTCGATCACGGGGGAGGAAGACGAGGTATGCGAGACGCAGGGGATGCGTGTGACACACGCGATACGCGGAACGCACGGGATACGCAGGATACGTGTGGTGCATGTGGTGCAGCGGCGGCGCGTGGCGCGGGCCGTGCACGAGGGACGCAGGGCCGGGGCGGTACGAGGGTGGCGCGCGGCGAGGCAGCCGTGCGGGCGGTCCGCCCATGGGCGACCTGGACCCGCTGCGGCTGCGTTTCGCCAGTGACCGCCTCGTCTACCCGATGCGGCTGTCGAAACTCGCTTCGGTGCCGCAACGCCTGGGGCTGTACGTGCTGGCGGAGCACCGGATGGAGCCACGCTACGCGATCGGCGGCGAGGAACCGCAGGTGACGTACGCGGGCCGGCTCGACGCCGGGTCGGTGGGGGACGGCACCGGAGCACTGGCGACGGTGACGGGCGGGAAGGCCACGTTCCTCACCGCGATCGAGCAGTCGTTCCCCCGTCCGGAGAGGATCGACGGCGATCACGAACTGCGCGCGGCGGCCTCCGACACCCCGTACCGGACTCCGCTGTACCGGAACGAGCTGCTGACCATGGGCGGTGTCCCCGCCTGGCTGCTGTCGGTGGCGGGAACCCTGCTGGTGGTGGCGGTGGCCGCGACGGTGCTGGTGCGGCGGACCCGACGGCGTCGGGCGCCGACGCCCCCGGTCGCGGTCACGGCTCCGCCACCACTGCGATGAACGACGAGCGACAAGCAGCCGACGAGGATGCACCGTCCTGCCTCGTGACGTCGTGGCGTTCTGTCGTCGTGCCCCGTGGATGAGGCAGCGCGGTTCGGGGGCGCGTGCGCCCGGAAACCTGTTTGCGGAGTGATGCGGAGCCCCGGCCACAATGACCCGCATGACCTGGACCGTGGCCCACGAACCCTTCGACTCCCCCGATGCCTCGCTGCTCCGCCGTGACTACTACGCCGAGGTCGCCGGCCGTTACTGGGGACGGGCCGCGACCACTGCGGAGATCGACGAGGGGCTCGCCGACGACGGTGCCGACCGGCTCACGCCGCCCACCGGGCAGTTCGTCGTCGGCCGTTTCGGCGGCAAGGCCGCGGCCTGCGTCGGCCTGCGCGTGGTGGACGCGGACGTCGCGGAGGTGACCCGGGTGTACGTGCGGCCCGAGCACCGCGGCACGGGCGGCGGCGGGCTTCTCCTGGCCGCCGTCGAGGCCGCGGCGCACGCCTTCGGCGTACGCACGCTCAGGCTGGACACCCGCCACGACCTGGTCGAGGCACGCGGCCTGTACGCGAAGAACGGATACCGGGAGGTCCCGGCGTTCAATCGAGGGCAGTACGCGGAACACTGGTTCGCCAAGGATCTCCAGGCGCACGATCTCCAGGTGTGCGACGGGCTCCCGGCGTGCGACGGGAAGGACTCACCGGCCCACGACGCCCGGCACACCCTTCCGTCCGCAGCTCCGGGCACCCCCGGCCGCGAGCGCTGAGGGCCGTCGGCCCGGCCGGCGCTCCGCTCGCCACGCGCACGATCCGATTCAGAAATCGCCCCGCACGATCCGGATCGAGACCTGTCCCGGTCCTGGTCCCGATCAAGACTTGCCCCGGCCCTGGTCCCGATCGAGACCTGCCCCGGTCCTGGTCCGATCAGGACTCACCGTGCACGATCTGGATCAGATTGCCGCAGGTGTCGTCCAGGACCGCGGTGGTGACCGGACCCATGTCCAGCGGCTCCTGGGTGAAACGCACCCCGAGCCCGCGCAGTCGGTCGAACTCCGCCCGCACGTCGTCCACGGCGAAGGAGGCGGCCGGGATGCCGTCCCGGACCAGTGCCGTCCGGTAGGGCCGCACCGCGGGATGACCGGAGGGTTCGAGCAGCAGTTCGGTTCCGTCCGGGGCTTCCGGCGAGACCACGGTCAGCCATCGGTCGTCGCCGACCGGGACATCGTGCTTCCTCACGAAGCCCAGTACATCGGTGTAGAAGCGCAGCGCCTTCTCCTGGTCGTCGACGAAGACGGTGGACAGGTGGATCCTCATGGGTGTTCTCCGGTGGGTCGGGCCCGAGTTGTCGGGCGGTTGTCCGTTCGCGCAGTACGGCGAGTCCCCGCAGTACGGCAGTCCCCGCAGTACGGCCGTTCGCCTGCGCGGTTCGGTGGGCGGTCCGCCTGCGCGGTTCGGTGGCCGGACGGTGGGCGCCGGGTGCGCCACGGGCGTGTCCCCCGCGGCGCACCCCCGGCAGGGGTCAGGACGTGTCCGCGGGGCGGCAGGCGGGGCCGGCCGCGTGGTCCCGCCTCGGCCCGGGGCCGTGCGGCCGGTCCCTGCTGGACCCACTGGTCTCGGCGGTCAGCTCCGCCACCAGCCTGACCAGGTCGGTCGGTCGGTCCGGCCCCCACCAGTCCCCCAGCCACTCGGCCATCATCCGTTCGCGGGCGTCGGCGAGCTTCACCACAGCTTCCGATCCGGTGTCGGAGAGCACCAGTTGCACGCCCTCGCGCCGGACCAGGCCGCGCTCCTCCAGTTGCCGTGCCGCTTCGCCGATCACACGCAGCGGCACCGGTGTCATGTCGGCGAGCACGGCCGGTTCGACCGTGCCGTGGCGCCTTATCCGCAGCAGCATCCAGCTCGCCGCGGGCAGCAGGTCGTACCCCGCTCTCCGGGTGATCTTCTCGTACGTCTCGCGACGCCCCTCACGGGTGGCGAGCACCGAGAGGGCCCGGGCGCATTCGTCGTACGAGGAACGCTCGACCGGATTGGAGGCCAGCGTCTCGCTGGGTTCCGGGGCGGTCACCGAGCCGCGCAGCCTGTCCTCCTTGAGGAACCAGGCGAAGACGAAGGCGACCAGGACGACCGGGGCCGCGTACAGGAACACGTCGGTGATCGACGTCGAGTACGCATGGAGCACCTGCGCCCGCAGCACGGGGGACAGCCGGTCGATGGCGCGTGGATCGGCGGCCAACTGTCCGGCACTCGCGCCGGGTGGCAGGGGACGGCCGGCGAGCACCGCGGCCAGCTTGTCGGTGAGCCGGTTGGTGAAGATCGTGCCGAAGACGGCGACGCCGAACGAGGCACCGATGGAACGGAAGAACGTGGCCCCGGACGTGGCGACGCCGAGGTCCTGGTACGTGACGGCGTTCTGCACGACCAGCACCAGCACCTGCATCACCAGGCCGAGTCCGGCTCCGAAGACGAAGAAGCAGGCGCTCATCTCCCAGGTGCTGCTGGCCTCGGTCAACCGGTGCAGGAGCAGCAGGCCGATCGCGGTGACGCCGGTGCCCGCGATCGGGAAGACCTTCCAGCGGCCGGTGCGGCTGACGACCTGACCGGAGGCGGTGGAGGTGAGGAGCAGGCCCAGCACCATGGGAAGCATGTGCACCCCGGACAGGGTCGGCGTGATGTGGTGCACCACCTGGAGGAAGGTCGGCAGATAGGTCATCGCGCCGAACATCGCGAACCCGACGACGAAACTGATGACGGCGACCAGTGTGAAGGTCCTGATCCGGAACAGATACGGCGGAATGATCGGCTCCGCCGCATGTCGCTCCACCTGGACGAAGGCGACCGCGAGCACCGCGCTCAGCGCGGCGAGCACGATGACCTGCACCGAGTCCCAGGCCCAGGTGGTGCCGCCGAGGGAGGCCACGAGGACCAGGCAGGTGGCGACGGCGGCGATGAGGAACGTGCCGAGGTAGTCGATGGTGTGCTTCGTGCGGTGGGCCGGGATGCGCAACGCGGCGGCGATCACGAGAAGCGCGACGACACCGACCGGCAGGTTGATGTAGAAGACCCAGCGCCAGCTGAGATGTTCGGTGAAGAATCCGCCCAGCAGCGGACCGAGGACGCTCGTCGTGCCGAAGACCGCACCGAACAGGCCCTGGTACTTTCCCCGTTCGCGCGGCGGCACGAGGTCGCCGACGATGGCCATCGACAGCACCATGAGGCCCCCGCCGCCGAGCCCCTGGAGGGCGCGGAAACCGATCAGCTGCGGCATGTCCTGGGCGATGCCGCAGAGTGCCGAGCCGATGAGGAAGATGACGACGGCGGCCTGGAAGAGCTTCTTGCGTCCGTACTGGTCACCGAGCTTGCCCCAGAGCGGCGTCGCGGCGGTCGATGCCAGCAGATAGGCCGTCACCACCCAGGAGAGATGCTCCAGGCCGCCGAGGTCGCTGACGATGGTCGGCAGCGCGGTGGAGACGATGGTCTGGTCGAGCGCGGCGAGCAGCATGCCGAGGAGCAGTGCCCCGATGGCCGCCATGACCGACGGGGTGGAACGACCCCCTCCGGAGAACGGGGTCGTGGCCGGTTCCGGCAGGGGGGACGGGGGGCTCGGTTGCTGCGCCATGGAACGTCTCCTCGGGTCCGCTACACCCCCATCCTGTCCGCTGTGCCCGCTTATGGCCTGCCGAACCGGACCGCACCCGCTCCACCCCGGCCACCTCCGCCCCACCCCTTTCCGGCGGCGATTGGCTTTCCCGTACAGGTTTTTGTATCGTGATGGAACAAAGTAGCCTCCGCCCGTCACCCCCTGACCGGCGGGCGAGGCTGCTTGTTCCCCGCACCGTTCGTTCCCCACTCCGCACCGTCCCCGCGTCGCGCACTTCCCCGCATGACGCGCTTCCTCGCATCACCGCGCCCCGCCCCTCCCTGGAGCCCGCCCATGCCGGCCACCGTCCTGACAGCCCGCGCCCTCCTCCTGGACATGGACGGCACCCTCGTGAACTCCGACGCCGTCGTGGAGCGCTGCTGGCGACGCTGGGCGGAGCGCGAGGGGCTCGATCCGGCCGCCGTGCTCGCGGTGGTCCACGGACGACAGGGGTACGCGACCATGGCGGTACTCCTCCCGGACCGCCCGATGGAGCAGAACTACGCGGACAACCGGGCGATGCTCGCCGAGGAGACCGCCGACACCGACGGAGTCGTCCCGGTCGCCGGGGCACCGGCCTTCATGGCCGCGATCGCCTCGCTCCCGCACGCCCTGGTCACCTCGGCCGACGAGGCCCTGGCCCGGACCCGCATGGCGGCGTCCGGACTGCGCATGCCCGCCACCCGTGTCACCGCCGAATGCGTCGGGGCCAGCAAGCCGGACCCCGAGGGCTTCCTCAAGGGCGCGGCCGAGTTGGGCTTCGATCCGGCCGACTGCATCGTGTTCGAGGACTCCGAGGCCGGCATCGCGGCCGGACGCGCAGCGGGCATGCGTGTCGTGGGCGTGGGCCCCAGGGCGGCCGCCCTCTCGCCCGACGCGCACGTCGAGGACCTGACGCACCTGCGGGTGGAAGCAGCGACCGACGGCCCGATCGTGCTGCACATCGACGCGGGATGACCCGCCACCGGCCGACCGGGTCGCGCGCCCCGTCGGCGGGCGCCGCCCTCGGCGACCGGGTCCGCCCCGTCGACCGGTGAGCCTCAGCCCCGGTGCAGCCGCCCGCGTGCGACAAGTTCGAGCACGACCGTGACCGCCACCGCCTGCACGGCCATCAGCGCCACCAGCACGAACAGCTGCACGGCCCCCGCCTGAACCGGCGAGGCGCCGCCCAGCAGCATGCCCACGAACGCACCCGGCAGGGTGACGAGCCCCACCGTCCGCGTCTGGTCCAGCCCCGGCAGCAGTGCGTCCGCCGCCGCGGGCCGGGCGATCTCCAGCCGCGCCTCGCGGTCGAGCAGCCCGAGCGCCATGCCCGCCTCCACCTCTCCGCGCCGGACCGTCAACTCGTCCAGCGCGCGCCGCCCGCCGAGCACGGTCGCGGTCAGCGCGCCCCCGATGAGAATGCCGGTCACCGGAATCAGCGCGATGCCCCGCACGGGAACGAGCCCGGTGAGCAACAACAGCGCCACCACCGGCGCGACCCCCACCCCGATCGGCAGCGCCGCCCACCACCACGTGCGGTTACGGGTGATCCGGCGCCCCGCGGTCCGTACCGCCACGGCGTACATCACCGCCACGAACACGAGCAGCGGCGGCAGCGAACGCACCACCCAACCGATGAGCAGGGACACCGCGGCGAGCTGGACCGCGGCCCGCAACCCGGCCAGCAGGATGTCGCGCGAACGGCCGAGCCGGGCCAGGGCCGCGACGGCGGATGCCGCCACCAGCAGCAGGGCGAGGACGACACCGAGCGTGAGGTTGACGGGGAGCAGCACGCCGCAACCCTACGACCGGGCGAACGCGGCCGGCCGACCGCGCCGACCACGCCCGCCACTACCCGCACGGCCCCGTGAGCCGAGAGAACACCAACGCCCACGCCCACGCGGACCCATGAGCCGAGAGAACATCAACACACGGCCCCGCGCAGACCCGCGAGTCGAGAGAGCGTCGGCACACGCGCCCGCGCAGACCCGGACGTACGCCCCCCCACACTCCAGTCGCGTTCACCGAAACCCTTGATGTGACGTGCCCATGTCGCCACTCTGTTACCTGGCGCCCACCCCACGGAAACCCGGCGCCGCCACGATGGCCGGGCCCCACCGGTCGGCCGCTCAAGGTCCCCCCACGTCAAGGGAGTTCGCATGTCTGGTGTCTACGCGCGTCGTATCGGCGCCGTCGCCGCAACCGCAGCCCTCGCCGCAACCACCGGCCTGCTCGGCGCCCCCGCCGTCCAGGCAGCCATGCCCACGCCGGTCTCGGCGTCCACCGCCCGGTCCTACCTGAGCCAGTTGACCGTTTCGAGCGAAGGTTCGATGACCGGCTACAGCCGGACCAAGTTCCCCCACTGGATCACGCAGTCGGGCGCCTGCAACACCCGCGAGGTCGTCCTCGAACGCGACGGCAAGAACGTGGAGCAGAACTCCAGCTGCGCGGCCGTCAGCGGCACGTGGTACTCGGAGTACGACGGCGCCACCTGGACCGCCGCCTCCGACTTGGACATCGACCACATGGTTCCGCTCGCCGAGGCATGGCGATCGGGCGCCAGCAGCTGGACCAACGCGGAACGGCAGGCGTACGCCAACGACCTGACGCGCCCTCAGCTCATTGCCGTCACGGACAACGTCAACCAGGCGAAGGGCGACAAGGACCCCGCCGACTGGCTGCCGCCGCGCACGGCCTACCAGTGCACCTATGTGCGCGCCTGGGTCCACGTGAAGCACTACTACAACCTGAGCGTCGACTCGGCCGAGAAGAGCGCCCTGCAGTCCATCCTGAACAACTGCTGAGCCCTCACCGGCCCCACCGCCCCGCCCGAACGGAAGGACATTCGGGCGGGGTTCGCCATGCCGCCCCGCGAACCGGCCGCGCGGACCAGCTCCATGAACCGGCCGCGCGAACCCGTCTCACGCACCGGCCACGTGCACCCACCGCAGGAACGCCCCGCGTTGCGAACGACCCCTTCACCGAAGCCGCACCCGAGTTCCCGACGCCATCACCGCGCACATCAGGGCCGCCACCACCGCGCGTATCGGGACCGCCACCACCGCGCATACAGGGGCCGCGGCCGAACACTCCCGGGCCACCGACGCACAGACGCACGGCGGAGGCAACGGCGCATTTTCGGTCGAGTACGACCGCCGATCGCGATCGCCGCCGTACCCGCGAGGCCCGCCGAACCGCATCGCTCCACGCCGAACGGCGAAAAGGCCCACCCGCCGACGCAGGGAGCCCCCGCAGGACCCGGCTCGCACGATCCTGCCCCGATCGGAGGCGTACCGGGACCGCCACGCCCGGCCCGGCCACCCGCCGCACCGGACGCGGAACGTGATGCCGCGTCATGGCGAACACCGCACGAACGGCGGACTCCGAACACGGACCGACGACGGCCCCGGCCCGACACCCTCACGACACTCCGCGACGCCGAACGCCGGTCCGAAGGTGCCACCCTCCGGCTGACCTGCCCTCCAGCACGCGGCCCGACCCCCTTCCCGAAACCGGCAGCCACCATTCCGGGACCGGCGCCCCTCACCCCGAGGCCGGCTCCCCGCCCCGGCCGGGGCCTGCCACGACGACTGCCCGGCCCACCGACGGCACGACGGACCGCTGCGGGCATCCCCTCGGACCGACCGGCACCCGGACCCGGTCGCCCGCGGCCCGACACCCGACCCCGGCACGCGAGCCCGTGGCCGGAAAGCTGCGCTGCCATTGGTTCAGGCCAAGTCGACGACCGAAGGTTCGCAGATGGAGGCGGCCACGGCTCGAATTCCGGCTGACAAGCACAGGTCAACTTTCGGCCAGTCGACGGAATGTTGAACTTGCAAGTACTGGTGAGGTCTCCCTAACCTGAAGTACCCGATCGGTTCACGTCCCCACCCGACCGAAGGAGCCATCCCCCCATGCACACACGCTTGAACCAGGCTCAGCCCTACGTTCTCGGCCTGTTCCGGATCATCATCGGCCTGCTCTTCACCTGCCACGGCGCGGCGGCTCTCTTCGGCCTCTTCGGCGACAGTTCCGTAGCCGCAGGCACCTGGCCCAAGTGGTACGCGGCAGTCATCCAGCTCATCGGCGGCGTCCTGGTGGCGCTCGGCCTGGGAACCAGGATCGCCGCCCTGGTCTGCTCCGGTTCCATGGCCTACGCGTACTTCGTGGTCCACCAGTCCGAGGGCCTTCTCCCGATACAGAACGGCGGCGAGGCCGCGGCCATCTTCTGCTGGATATTCCTGCTGCTCGTCTTCACCGGTTCGGGAGCACTGTCCCTGGACGGGCTGCTCGGCCGGAACGGCATGGAACAGAGCGAGGACAGGGCGCCCGAGCGCTCCCCGGCGGTGACGGTCTGACCGCCGGACCGCCCCTCGACGCGGGGTCCGGCCCTGTTCCCACGGGCCGGCCCCCGTACGCCCTCCGGCACCCCTCGGGCGCGAGCACTCACCGCCCCGGCCACGCGCAGCGGGAGCCCCGCAGGAACACGCAGCGGACCTCTCGGGCCCCTGCGGCCGGAGCCCGGCGGGCACGCGCATCCGGAGCCCGTCGGGCACGTGCACCCGGAACTCGCCCTTCCCGTTCCCCGGGCGCACGTGAGCTTCCCAACATCACCCATAATTATCGATCATCGGATGAGCGTCAGGCGTACGCTGTACAGCTGACCCTGCCGCTCCTGCCGCTCCCCTGCGACGTCGCGGCGTTGTTCCGAATCGGGGAGTTGGAGTTGTTCGAGAGTGTGGCTGCGCTGACCGGCAGCCCCTGGATCTACGTGGTGGTCGCCGTCTCGGTGCTCCTTGACGTCTTCCTGCCCGTACTGCCCAGCGGGGTCCTGGTCATCACCGCCGCCACCGCGGCCGCCGCGGGTTCGACCACCATGGCCGGTGCGGCCTCCGCGGCGAGTGCCGCGCAGCAGGTGCCGCAGGTCCCCTCTCTCCTCGCACTGATCCTTTGCGCGGCCACCGCCTCGGTGCTCGGGGATCTCGTCGCCTACCGGCTGGCCTGGCGCGGGGGCGAACGCCTGGACCGGGCCATCGCCCGCTCCCGCCGTCTCACCTCGGCGCAGGAACGCCTCGGCGCCGCCCTCGCCCGGGGCGGCGGCATCCTCGTCATCATCGCGCGCTTCGCCCCGGCCGGCCGGTCGGTGGTCTCGCTGGGCGCGGGCGCGGCCCACCGCGAGGTCAAGGAGTTCCTGCCCTGGTCCGCCCTGGCCGGGGTGGCCTGGGCCGGATACAGCGTGGGGCTGGGCTACTGCGGCGGCCAGTGGCTCGGTGCCACCTGGGTGGGCACGGCCGTCTCGGTCCTCGCCCTGTTCGTGGCGGGCGCTCTTGCCGCCTACCTCATGCGCCGCCCGGCGGCTGAGGCGGCAGCCGCCGCTGCCGCCCAGACGTCCGCGACTACCGCGTCCTGACCGCGCCTCTGATCTCCAGTCCGTCCAGCAGTCTGGCGGTCGCCTCGGCGATCTCGTCGACGGCCCGGTCGAACGTCTCCTGATTGTGTGCGGCCGGGGCACGGAAGCCGGACACCTTCCGTACGAACTGCAGGGCGGCGGCCCTGATCTCTTCCTCGGTGGCCTCTTCGGGGAGAGCCGGCGGACGTAGGGTCTTGATGCTGCGGCACATGGCTCCAGTGTGACCCGAGCCACTGACACCGCGGGCATCGCGGCCATATCCGTACGGGGCTCACAGCCCGGAGGTACGGAGGTACGGAGCCGCTCAGGCGAGAGCCTTCGACCGGTCCACGCACAGGGCCCAGATGACGAAGGTGTCGATGGCGATGGAGATGACCGCCCAGATCGGCTGGTACGGCAGCCAGGCGAAGTTGACGACGAGGCTGACGGCGGCGAGCACCACACCCGCGGCGCGGGCCCACATCGCCCCCATGAGGATGCCCCAGCCGATGATCCCCAGCACGATGCCGAGGACCAGGTGGATCCAGCCCCATGCGGTCACGTCGAATCTGAATGTGTAGTTGTCGATGCGCGCGTAGACCTGGTCCGAGGCGATGCCGGCGACGCCCTTGATCACGCCGAAGACGCCGTCGACGAGGAGCAGGACACCGGCGAACATCGTTCCACCGGCCGCCCAGGGGCTGTCGGCCTCCCGGCCGGTGGAACGGGCCGGTCCGGATGCGGGCGCTGACTGTGCCATGGGAACTCCTCGGCCGGAGCAGAACTGCGGTACGGAACCGACCCTGCGCGGCGCCCCACCGCGCGACCACCCCGCCGCATCTGAACGGGTGACGGCTCGTGGGGTACCCGGCGACGCGCGGCACCTGCGGCGACGGGTCGGGCCCGCCCCTGGGCGGAGGCCGCTTCGGTGCGGCGCGGGGGCGGTTTCCCGGCGCGGCGCAAGATGACTTTCGGCAGTGCCGGGACGTTGCCGCAGCTGCGTACTGTCGTACGGGTGAAGAGAGCGATGTCCGATGACGCGGCCCGGAGCCGGGCCGCTGTCCCGACGGCCGTGTCCGCCATCGCCCCGGGAGGTCTGCTGACCGTCGCCGCGGCGGCCTGTGTCGGGCTGAGCACCATCAGCATGTGGTGGGTCCTGCCCGCTGCCGTCGCCGCGTTCCTCGCCGGCCGGGAGCCGGGCAGGACCGGGCCCACGGTCCTGGTACTGGTCGCGGTCGTCGCGGGCGGCGTCGTGGCGGTGGCCCTGGTGCCGTCCTGGCTGCTCATGGCGGGGCGGTTCGTCGCGGTGGTCGCGTTGGCCGCGATGCTGCCCTGGTTCGCCGGGCGCTTCTGGCGCCAGTACCAGGAGCTCGTCCGGGCGGGCTGGGAGCGGGCCGACCGGCTGGAGCGCGAACAGCGGCTCGTCGCCGAGCAGGCGCGGTCCCGGGAGCGGGCCCGCATCGCCCAGGACATGCACGACGTCCTCGGGCACGACCTGAGTCTCATCGCCCTGTCGGCCGGCGCCCTCAAGCTCGCGCCGGGCCTGGACGAGGACCAACGGGCCGCGGCCGGCGAGATCCGGGCACGCGCGGCGGCGTCCGTGGAACGGCTCGGTGAGGTGATCGGCATCCTGCGGGAGGAGACGGACGACGAGCCGTCGCGCGCGGCCGGTACGGGCATCCCCCGGCTGGTCGACGACGCCCGGGCCGCCGGTCTCGTGGTCGGCCTTCGGATCGACGGCGACGGCGACGCGGCACCGCCCGCCGTCGCACGGGCTGCCCACCGAGTCGTCCAGGAGTCCCTCACCAACGCCGCCAAGCACGCACCGCAGGCCCGGGTGGGTGTACGGGTGACGTACGCGGCCGAGGAGACGAGGGTCCAGGTCCGGAACGGGCCGTCGCCCGTGCGGGGCGGCCCGGGGACCGTTCCCGGCACCGGGCGGGGCCTGATCGGGCTCGACGAGCGGGTCCGGCTGGCGGGCGGCACGTTCGCGTACGGCCCCGACCACCGAGGCGGCACGGACGGCGCCTTCGTCGGCGGCCCCGGCGCGGACGGCGCCTCGGCGGACCGGCCGAGCCCGGACGGCGCCGCGACGAACCGGCAGGACACGGCCGACCCCCACGACCACGGCGCGGAGACGGGCGGCTTCTCGGTCCGGGCACGGCTACCGCACACCCCGCCCGCCCACCGCCCGACAGCGGTCCGCCGGGTCGAGGCCCCCGCCCTGCCCCAGGAGCACCGGCGCGCCCGCAGTCGCGCGCGGCGGGCCCTGGCGACCGCGATCGTGCTGCCGCTGGTGGCATGGGCGGTGCTGAGCGCCGCCCTCATGGGCTGGGACATTCGCTCGGCCCGGCAGTCCGTGCTGGACCCGGGTGACTACGCCCGATTGCGGGTGGGCCAGGATCGGGACACGGTCCGCCGACTGCTGCCCGAGCGGGAGACCACCCAGCGGCCGATTGCCGGGGAACCGATGGAGAGAGGCACCACGTGCGAGTACTACGCCATGACGGCGGACCGCTTCGACGACCGGTCCGGGGACGCGTACCGGCTCTGCTTCCGCGACGGCAGGTTGCTGTCCAAGGAGGCCCTGACCCCGTGAGCCCGTCGGCCCCGAAGAGGGCTGACGTGACGGAGCCGGCCCCGAAGAGGGCGGACGTGACGGGGCCGGGGCGGAGGAACTCGTGCGCGGCAGGGGCGGACGCACCGGAATCGTGCACGAAGAGGCCGCTCGCGAGGAACCCGCACGCAAAGAGGTCGTCGGACGCGACGAGGTCGCCCGCGGAAGGAACGGTGACGGTTCGGTGATCCGGGTGCTGATCGCCGACGACGAGCCGATGATCCGCAAGGGCGTGCGTTCCGTCCTGTCCGTCGATCCGGAGATCGATGTCGTCGCGGAGGCCGGCGACGGACGTGAGGCCGTGGAACTGGTCCGCCGCCACCGCCCGGCGGTCGCCGTGCTCGACATCCGGATGCCGGGGACGGACGGCATCGAGGCGGCGGCCGAGATCCGACGCTCCGTTCCGGAGACCGGCGTCGTGATGCTCACGACCTTCGGTGAGGACGACTACATCCTCCAGGCGCTCGGAGGCGGCGCCACCGGCTTCCTCATCAAGTCGGGAGAACCCGAGGAACTCATCGCGGGGGTACGCGCGGTGGCCGAGGGCGCCGCCTATCTGTCACCGAAGGTCGCGGCTCGGGTCGTCGCCCATCTGTCCGCGACGGGTGCGGGCGCCCGTGCCGGACGCCGCAGCTCCGCCCGGGAACGGGTCAGTGCGCTGACCGGCCGGGAACGCGACGTGCTGGCCCTGCTCGGCGGCGGGCTCTCCAACGGTCAGATCGCCCGACGGCTCCATGTGGTGGAGGGGACGGTCAAGGCGCATGTGAGTTCCATCCTGGCCCGACTGGGAGTGGACAACCGCGCCGCCGCGGCGGTCGTCGCCCACGAGGCCGGCATCATCGTGCCCGCGCATCCGCCGGAGCCGTTCCCCGAGCGCTGACGCCGCAGTCCGCGCGAGCGGCAGGAAGGCGAGCAGTACGGCCCCGACCACCGAGGCGGCGAGGAACGCACCGGCCAGCACGTCGTGCGGATAGTGCACCCCCACCATGACCCGCAGCAGCGCCGCCGCCGCGGCCAGCGGCAGGGTGACGGCCGCGAGACGTGGCCGAAGCACGGCCAGACCGGTCGCGAGGCCCACGGCGAGCGTGGCGTGGTTGCTCGGGAACGACCAGTCGCCGGGCGGCGGGCACTCGGCGACCGTCTCCGCGGCACCGTGCAGGACCCGGCAGGGCCGTGCCTCGTCCACCATCTCCTTCACGGCCTCGCTGATGGCGTAGGCGAGGACGGTGCCGACGCCGGTGAGCACGGTACCGGCGGACAACCGGGTGTCTCCGCGCCGCACCGCACCCCACCACACCCACATCAGCAGCAGCCCGAGCACCACCAGGGTGCCCTCGGTGGCCGCTTCCAGTACCGGCCCCGCCCACGACGGAGCGTCCGCCACCGCCCCGGTCACCGACCGGTACACGGACACCGAGGCGCCGTCGGTCACCTCCACCGCGTCGGCCCGGCCCCACCCGCCGGGCGCGAGCCCCGTCACACCGACGGCCCCCGCCCCCAGAACGGCACAGGCGAGCAACGGCCGTGCCCCGTTCCGGGCCCTGCTTCCTCTTTCTCGTCTCATACGAGTGAACGTAGGAGCCGGGAGGCACGGAACTCTTTGCCGAACGGCAGGCCCGACCCCTGACTTTCGTCGGGGTGCCCGGCGCCGAGGCCGGTCCCGGAACCCGCAGTCGGCCCTGGATCCCGTCGCCGGCCCTGGATCCCGTGGCAGGAGGGCGACCGCACGGCCCGGCGCCGCGAGTACCGCGTGGCCTCCCCGCCCGGTACCCGCATCTCGCGGACGACGCCCCCGACTTGGCGGAGGGTGACGAGAACGACGCCTTCGGGACCGCTGCGGCTCTGCTCCTGACCGCGGCCGAACTCCGCGCCCGACGCGTGCGGATGCCCGATCCCGGGCCGATGCGGAGCTGACGGCCTGGGGAGCGGCAGGGAACGAGTTCCCTGCCGCTCCCCAGGCCGTAACCGGAACCATCAGGACGAGTCCGGCGGCCGAAGTGGGGGTATGCATCTCGTACGAGCTGTTTGTCACGCCATGGACGGGCCATGCCCACACACAAGTTGACGAATGGTACGTATTACAGGGTGACGGCGGCAGATTCCACACGGAACCGTCCGTGATTCCGATGTCCGGATGGAGAGGAGCGGAGTCGGTCGACGAGTCGGCCAACCGTCTCGTGGGCCGGTTCCGGAATGTCGCGAACACCGCAGGGCGAAAGGAGAATCCGTGGCAAAACCACTGAGTGCGGCGCAGGTCATATCCGCGCTGCGCGCAGAGGGCGTCCGCGTTGTCGAGGTCGGCAACTGGCGGACGCACAACCGTAATTCGAAGGGCGCATGGGGACCGGTCAACGGCTCGATCGTGCATCACACGGTCACCAGGGGCACCGCCTCCACGGTCGCCATGGTCCGTGACGGGTACTCGTCCCTGCCCGGACCGCTGTGCCACGGAATGATCGCGAAGGACGGCCGGGTGCACATGGTCGGCTGGGGCCGCGCCAACCACGCGGGCGGCGGTGATCCGCGCGTGCTGGAGCAGGTGATCAACGAGTCGTACGGCAGCCGTCCGACCCCGCCCACGAAGGGCAATGCCAACGGTACCGATGGCAACGCGCGGTTCTACGGCTGGGAGTGCGAGAACCTCGGCGACGGCAAGGACCCGTGGCCCAAGGCGCAGTACGACGCGATCGTCCGCGTACAGGCCGCGCTGTGCCGGGCGCACAAGTGGTCCGCGAAGTCCGTGATCGGCCACCTGGAGTGGTCGTCGGACAAGGTCGACCCTCGCGGCTTCACCATGGTCCAGCTCCGCAAGGACGTGGCCGAGCGGCTGAAGCACCCGGCGAGTTGGAACCCCGGCACCCCCACACCCCCGAGCGAGGAGACCGACATGACCCCTGCGCAGGAAGCGCTGCTGAAGAAGCTCGTCGCCGACGTGGCCGACCTGAAGAAGCAGCAGGCCGTGGCCCCGTGGACGTACCGCAACCCGGCCAAGGACGCCGAGTCGCAGGCGGCCGGCCACCGGATCCCCGACATGCACGGCCGGATCGAACAGCTCCAGGCCACCCTCGACGACCTCTCCCGGGCCGTCGACGCTCTCACGGCCGCACGGGGGTGATCGGTGGTGACGCCACCGCCGGGCAGCGACCGGGTCGCCGTCGAACTCGCTGAGCTGCGTGGCGAGATCAGGACCGCGTTCGCGGAGCTGAATGGTCGGCCGGATCTTGCGTTGCAGCGGACAGCGGCGACCGAGTCGGATATCACCGCGTTGGAGGAGAGGGTGTCCTCTCTGGAGCGCGTGCGGTGGCCGTTGCCGTCCCTTGCCGCGCTGGCGGGGTGATCACCTCGCTGTGGCCCTGTGGCCAGCTGTCCAGAAGTAACCCCGCCCCCTCCCGCTTCGGCGGGAGGGGGCGGTTTCGTGCGTCCGGGCTCAGCCGTCGCCGTCCGGGTGCCGAACGCGCCGCTTCAGCTCGCGCTCAACCTCGCACCGAGGCTGCCCGGTCGCGGCGGCGTGCGCGGTGATCGCCGCCTGCACCCGAGCCGCGGTGTCCACGGTCAACGCGTTGGCCTGCTGCTCAGCCCGCGCCGCGCTCTCCAGGTCGATCAGCTCGTCAGAAAGTTCGATTGCCACGGGTCGAAGCGTACGACGCTGGCTGAAATGCAGCGGCACCAGTGGCCGAGATCGGCCGTGTCAGACTGTCCGGTCAGCAACATCGAGCGCAAGGTGCCATGGATATTCGGCAGGCCGGCCCTGACCGGAAGGGTTCGGTACCCACCCACCCTCGCCGTACAGCACCGTCACCCCCGCCGCGCGGAGTACCCCCACCGATCGGTCGACCTGCGGGTGCGCGGCAAGAGCTTCATTTACGCAGGGCAGCGCTACCATCGGAATTCGTTTCCCTATCCCCTCGACAACTACCCCGACCGGCCACGACGGGGTGAGCCCGAGCGCCCACGCGTTTAGTGAATTCGCGGTGATCGGTGCAAAGCAGATCGCGTCTGCCTTCGGCCATACGTTCTCGTCGCCGGGCATCCGGTACGCCGATCGGACGGGATGCCCGGTGAGTGTTTCAAGGCCGCTGAGGTTGTCGTGCAGCCAGGTGGCTGCGGTCGAGGTCAGGCCGAGGCACACGTCCCATCCGCGCGCCTGAGCGGCCTCGATGGCGCCGGCCACGTGGTAGATCGGTGGCGCGGCTGCACAGAAAAGGTAGAGAGTCCTCATGCCGTCATCGCATCACATGTATCTGCCCCCGTCCCGGGTGGGATCGGGGGCAGATACGAGGACACCACGCTGTGCGCGGGTACCGTTCCTGATGATGAGTCAGGAACGGAGCCCAGTATGCCAACTCGCGACGGTGGGCACACTGGTGCCCGCATTCGACAACAGCGTCGCCTAGCGCATCTCACTCAGCGACAGCTTGCTGACCGGCTGCCCTACTCGTACAGCCTGTTGAACCAGGTCGAGTGCGGGTCACGCGCGGCGACCCCGGATTTCATTGCTGCTGTCGCGTCCGCTCTCCGGATCGACGTCACCCTGCTGACGGGACCAGCAACCATGACTGACCTGCAACGCCAGCGCATTGCCGCGCTCGTGCGCCCCATCCGCGAGGTCCTCGACTTGTTCGACCTCGACCCCGACCCCACCGCAGAGACTGCCCCGGTGCCTGATCTCGTGGCCGCCGCTGAATCCGTCTGCCAGCAGGTCCGGGCCACGCATCTGCGGGCCGCCGCTGGTGAGCTGCCCGGCGTCATCACCGGCCTGACGCACATTGTGCAGACCAGGCCGGGGACTGAAGCCTGGCAGGCGCTCGCTTCTGCCTACCGCACGGCTCATGATGTCGCGCTCAAGGTTGGGTATCCGGACCTTGCCGCGGTTGCGCTTGATCGCATGGGGTGGGCGGCCGAGCGCGCGTCCGATCCGTGTGTCGCCGCTGTCCGCCAGTACAAGCGGGCACTCGCCCGTCAGGAGTCCGAGGGGCTCGGCCAGCGTCTCGTGCAGGCCGGGCACGCGCTCCTCGACGGTGAGACGTCGCGTGAAGCCCGTGCTGTGGCTGGGCAACTTCATCTCGGGGCTGTGGCGGTTGCTGCGCGCGCGGGGGACGAGTCGGCTGTGGAGGACCATCTTGCAGCTGCGCGGGACCTGGCCCAGCAGGTCGGCGGTGAAGCCGGGGACGTGCACTGGTTGTCGTTCGGTCGGACCGACATCGCCCTGCACGCTCTTGGCGCGCAGGTGCGGATGCGGCAGTGGGACAAGGGGCTTGAGCAGGCCCGCGCGCTGCGCCTGCCGGCGGCGACCCTGATGTCGCGTCGTGCCCGGTACTTGGTTGACAGGGCCGTTGTCGAGATGGAGACGGGGTATACCGAGGCGTCGCTACGGCAACTCGCTGGGGCCCGACATCTGGCACCGGAGCAGACGCAGTATCACCCAGGCACCCGAGACGCTGTGTCCGGCCTCGTACACACGGCGCGGCGAACGCCCGACACTCTGGCCCACATGGCCACGTGGGTCGGCCTGTAGAGCACCCCGGTCTCCGGCGCGCTCACAAATCTGTGAGCGTTGCGCGCCCTCTTGTCCGCCAGGCTGGTCCTGTACCTGATCCGCGACGAGCCGGGGGCGAGCGTGCCATGGCCGTGAGGGGCTTACCGTCAGTTCTCAGCTTGTCGTCCCACCAGAAACGTGGTGCGCACTGCATCTGGTGAGGGAGACAGCTGTTGAATTCCGAGGCTCACGGTCTCGGGCCGCGGATCCTCGACTCCGACGGCACCCGCTGGTTCCCCCGGTGCTGCCCCACCTGCTGGGAGGCTCATCAGTGATGCCTGAGGCTGCGTACCGAGTGTTGATCACCCACACCTACACCTGCGCCACCTGCCGGGCCGGCGCCTCGTGCTGGACTGCGGCCCGGCTGGGCCGGGCGTGGCGGGCGGCCCGAGGGCCGGCAAGGACGGTGCGGTGGTGAGAGATACGGCGGCTGGCTGGTGCGACTGGCACAAGGGCCCGTCCGAGACTGCGGTCCCGGTGGACATCATCGGCGGGGAGAACTCAGGCCCGACCTGCCTGTACGCGTGTGCCCCATGCCGGGAGCAGCGCGGCCTCCGCCCGATCGGCGAGCAGCGGCACAAGCCCGAGGAGCGGCGATGACGGTCCGATCCACGTACCGGTTTGCGGTGCACGGCATCGGGACCGCTCCTCGTGCCCGGCTGCTGATGACGGCGCGGTGCCTCACCCCGGACTGCAATTGGGAGCTCGCCCCGGGCGACGACGAAGACGCGGGCAACGGGGCATGCCTGACGCATACCGGGATGCATCCCGGCCACGACGAGTACGCCCGCGCGTGGTCTGACGTGGCCCAGGTCCGACGGCTGGAGGCGAAGTGACCACCTACGTGTCTTGCTACTGCTGGGCCGAGCACCCGACGCGTCCCGCACGCTGCGCCCTTTCGCCCCGCCACGGCGGCGACCACACGGACCCGTACGCGAACCCGTGGTACATGCCGGCGCTGACGTGGCCGCAGGATGCGCCGGCAGTCGAGCAGCCCACCACTCATCACAGGAGGAGCGCGCATGAGTAGCAAGGCCGAGAACGAGCAGAAGGAAACCCCGACTCCGGAGCCGCCTCCGCCGCCCGCACCGCCGAGCGGCGGAAGTGGGTGCTTCGGCTGCGGCACGACGTCCGGCGGGTGCGTAGACCTCAACCGTCACGGGCTCATGCTCTGACCCTGCTACTCCCGGACGAGGTCGGCAAGCGGCACACCAATCGCGTCGGCGATACGGATCAAGGTGTCCAGGAGCGCGGCTCGGTGGCCCTGCTCGATCTCGCTGTAGGTCGCGATCCGGATTTCGGCTCGTAGCGCGACTGCTTCTTGGGTGAGGTTCGCGTGGAGTCGGGCGGCTCGTAGGTGGTCGCCGATGGCCCGGCGTCTGGCGAGGACGCGTTCGGGGGGCATCGGCTGGTGGTGCACTCGCCCACGTTCGCCGGATCATGATCGTTTTGTCTTTACGGTCAAACGCAAAATGGTTGATCTTGCTGCCTCGGGGGTATTACCCCCGCTTCCGCTCGCGCATCGGCGTTCGCGCGTCCGCCAGATGGCGCTGGATGACGCCACGACTCGGTCAAGGCGTCCCGCCCCGCACCCGGATATGGGTGCGGGGCGGCTACCGTTTGGCATACGAAGACCCCCACCGAGTAGTGCGGTGGGGGTCTTCGGTCTGCGGCCCTGGCCTCCCCGCCGGGGGCGCGCAGGTGGTGGGAGGCGCGCGTCAGGCGCACGCGGGGAGGCACACCTGCCCCTCCCATGCGCCGTACTTTACGTGGTCAGTACCCCCACTCCATCTCCCCGAACGAGTGATGAGGGCCGCTCACTTTTCGGGGATGTGGCATTCATGTGGCATCGATCATGGAAAAGGCCCCCCGGTCGATCACGACCGGGAGGCCGATGCAGGCTCTCACCTGCGGTTTCCTACTGTGGGCGCGGACGGTTTCGAACCGCCGACATCTGCTTTGTAAGAGCAGCGCTCTACCCCTGAGCTACGCACCCGTGGATGAAGCAATAGCGTACATGGCCGCCCGTCCTCGGTCACAAACGGTTCCGGGACGACGCTTCCGGGACGACGCCCCGGGGCGACGGAGAACGGCTGCGGGGCGGGGCGGCGTGCGGGGGTTATCCCCACCCCGCTTGCGGTGGCCGACCGGATTCCCGCGCCCGGCCGGCGTACGTACGGTGATGTCACACCGTCGGGGAGACCCGTCATCGACTTGGGGGGAATGATCAACGTGGCGCTGCGCACCCGCGCTCTCATCGCATCGGGCGGGGCCGTGGTCCTGGGGGTGGTCCTCACCGGCTGCGGCAGTACGGACTCCGGCGACGCGCCCGCCGAGCACAAGTCGTTCGCGCTCGCCGGCAAGACACTCACCGTCGAATCCAGTAATACGGCCCTGGAGATCGAACCGGCCGATGTCCGGAAGGTCGAAGTGACCCGCCGCGTCGACGGTTGGGTGGTCGCGGGGAACGGGCCGGATCCGGAGTGGGGCATGCAGGACGGCACGCTCACACTCAAGGTGAAGTGCCGGGCGCTCATCAGCGACTGCTCCGCACGGCATCAGGTGAAGGTGCCGCGCGGAGTGGAGGTGGTCGTCGAGAGCGGCAACGGGAAGATCAACGCGTCCGGTTTCGACACGCCCCTCACGCTGCGCAGCCACAACGGCGGGGTCACCATCCGGGACTCCAGCGGAAAGCTCTCGTTGGAGACCCACAACGGCACTGTCACCGCGGAGGGGATCTCGGCCAAGTCCGTGTCGGCACAATCCAAGAACGGCAGCATGCGGCTCGACTTCAGCTCCGTGCCGGATCTCGTGGAGACGCAGTCCCACAACGGGAGCACCGTCATCGGCCTGCCGAACGGCTCCACGACGTACGCCGTGAGCGCCACCGCGCACAACGGACGCGTCTCGGTGGAGGCACCTCGTAGCGACGACAGCCCGCACGTGGTGAAGGCGCGCAGCAACAACGGACGGATCACCGTTCGAAACGCGAACTGATCGCCCCGTGTGTTCGTCCTTACCTGGTGGGAGAATGTACCGGGCAGGGCGGAACGGCACGGGAGAGGGATGTGACGGCGACACACGCGCGGCCGCGGGCGGGAGCGGGTGGAAGTTCCGCCGTCAGGAATTCGACCGGCGAGCGTTCCGGCATCAAGATCAAGGGCCCCCGCGCCCGGAGCTTCGGTGTCAAGGTCCTGGGGACGAAGGGCTCCGTCGGTACGGGGTCCGCGGGTACCGGGGCTGTGGGTAGGAGGTCCGTCGGCGCAGGAACCGTCGGTACGAGGTCCGTCGGTACGGGGACGGTGGTCAGGGGCATCGGGGACGTCCTGGCGCTGCTTCTGCTGCCGGTTCCCCTGCTCGCCGCCACTCTTCCGGCCGCGTTCGCGGGTGGGGGTACGAGGCGCTGGTTCGGCGGGCGCGGGGAGAATCGGCGCGCCGACGCCCAGGCCGCGAAGGATGCCGCCGCTGCCGCCTTCTACGAGCTGGACACGGCCCAGCGCGACCTGCGGATCTCGATCGAGACGATCACGGCGGTGGACAGCTCGCCCACGGCGCGCAGGGCCCTCGACGACTTCGCCGCTCTCGGACAGCGGATCGACGAGGTCAGCCACCGGTACATCACCGCGGTCGACGCACACGACCTGGACCGGGACGACCTGGATCCATCCGTTGCGACCCGTGCCGGAACGGAGCTGACCGCCGCCAGGGACGAGCTGGTACGGGTCAAGGGCGAACTCGACAGGTTCGCGCAGGGCCTCGGGCCCCTCCTGGACAAGGCGGAGACGCAGCTCGCCCGGCTCGCGCCCGCCGTGGAGCGGGCGCGACAGGCGCTCCTCGGTGCGAGCAATGCTCTCGATTCGGTGCGGGCGTCCGGACTGCGAGCGGACGACCTCGCCGCCCGGCTCGCAGCCCTCGCCCCCGAGCTGACCAGGCTCAACGAGGGCGCCGGCCGGCACGGAGTCGCGGAGACCCTGCAACGCGCCGACCGGGTGCTGCGTGACGCCGAGGCGGTACGGGCCGAGGCCGCCCGGCTGCCCGAACGGGCCGCGGAGATCGATCACCGGCTGGTGTCGCTGCGTACGCGCGCCCAGGCACTGACCACCCGTGCGGGCTCGGTGGAGCCGGTCCTGAGCGAACTGCGGCGCCGTTTCTCGGCCGCCTGCTGGCAGGACCTGCAACCCGTTCCCGCGCAGGCGGCGGACCAGGTGCGGCAGGCCGAGGAGAAGCTGAAGGAGGCGTCCCGGGCCCGGGACGAACAGCGGTGGGCCGACGCCACCTCCCGGCTGAGCACGGCACGCGCCCTGTTGAACGCCACGGACGACGCCGTGTCCATGGCCGGGGACCGGCTGACCCGGCTGAACGAGGTGGCCAAGGACCCGCAGCAGGAGATCCAGCGGACCCGGTTCACGGTCAGGGACGCCCAGCGCCTGGCCATGGCCGGACGCAGCACCCCCGACCCGCGTCATGCCCGTCCGCTGGACGATGCGGTGGTCCGGCTGGAACGCGCCGTCGCCGGGCTGGAGGGGCGCCACCCCGACTACTGGCACTTCCTGGCCGAGACCGAGGCCGTGCGGCAGACGGCCGCGCGCGTGGTCTCGGAGATCCGTGAGGAGCGCGGCGCGGGCGCCTGATCCGTACCGGGACCGCACCGCACGGACGGCCGTCCACCCGTTCGACGCATCGTCCGCGCCGCACAGCGGGGGTATCAGGGGTCGCACGACACGTAGTCCGGCGTCGCGGGGGGCACGATGTCCGGACCTGCGGGCCACGACGCCGGGCCGTACGGCGTCTGATGTGCGACGGGAGGGGCGCGGGCGGATCCTGGGAGTACGCCCGAAGGAGGCCGCCATGGTCACGCACGAGCTGCCCACCACCGGACGCCACTCCACTCGCCGCAGGGCCATGCGTCGTCGCAGGGCCATTCACCGCCGGTCCGGCCCGCTCGACAAGCACTTGCCGGTCGATCACCGGCTCAACAGCGTCTACCGCGTCGGAGCGGGGCTCATGGGTCTGCTGCTGCTCTGCTTCGGCATCCTGGGGCTGATCGACAGGATCGGCTTCTTCAGCACCGGCGGCGCCACCGTCGCGGGCCTCAACACCAACGGTGCCCTCAGCGTCCTGTCCATCTGTGTCGGGCTGCTGCTGTTCATCGGGATGGCGATCGGCGGCAACTTCGCCTCGACGCTCAACATGATTCTGGGCGTCGCCTTCGTCCTCAGCGGCTTCGTCAACCTCGCCCTGCTCGACACGGACTTCAACTTCCTCGCCTTCCGCCTCCAGAACGTGCTGTTCAGCTTTGTGGTCGGTCTGATGCTGATGGTTTTCGGGATGTACGGACGGGTCAGCGGTGGGCTCCCGCACGACAACCCGTACTGGCGGGCACGCCACCCCGCCGAGGTCGAGCGCGAACTCCGGCTGCGGCGGAGGACGACCACGATGCCCGTGGTACGTCGGCCCTGACCGCTCTGTCCGGAGTCGTCGGTGCCGGATAGCCTGGGATCATGCCTCGTTACGAATACCGCTGCCGCTCCTGCGGAGACACGTTCGAACTCAGCCGCCCGATGGCCCAGTCCTCGGATCCGGCCGCCTGCCCCGCCGGGCACTCCGACACCGTGAAGCTGCTCTCCACCGTCGCCGTGGGCGGGTCGTCCGCCAAGGCGGCCCCCGCCGCCCCGTCGGCAGGCGGCGGAGGCGGTGGGGGCGGCTGCTGCGGCGGAGGCTGCTGCGGCTGACGGCCGATCGGGCGCCCGCCGGAAATCAGACACACCTGAACGAACACACGTCAACGAACACGCGCAATCGGGAACACGTGAACGAACACACCTGATCGCGCACGCGTCCGAGAGCGGGCGCGCCTCCGTGATCGGGTATCAGCGCATCCGCTCCGGACGGGGTTCCGGAAGAGAACACGCCCCCGAAGCACTCAGGAAGTGCCGCAGGATCTCCTCGCCCGCCGCCACCCCGTCCTCGGCCGTCACCTCGACGTGCGGGGCGCTCCAGCCGGTGTCGGCGAGTTCGCCGTGGGCCGGGCGCCAGGCGCGATCGGCGGCGAGGAGCAGGTCGGCGTCGAGAAAGCTGTCACCGGCGGCCAGGGTGAGGGTGGCGCCGGTACGCCGGGCGACCTCGCGCATGGCCGCGCTCTTGGTGAGCGGACCCGGCACCGCGTAGATCTTGCGCCCCTGGAGAGAAACCGTCCAACCACGGTTCCCCGCCCACTCCCCCAGTTCCTCGACCCAGCCCTCGGGCAGCGACGCACGATCGACGACGAGGTAGGCGAAGAGATCCTCCGCGACACGTTCCTTGAGCAGCCATGCGGGGTCGGCGGCGGACAGGAGATGGGCCCGGACGTCGGTCAGCGGGGCGGACTCGGAGGCAATCCTGCGCGTGACCTGCGCGTGCCAGGCGCGGTCGGACTCGCCGTCGACGAGCAGGTGCCCGCCGTTGGCACAGATCGCGAACCGCGGTGCGGGGCCGGGCAGACGGATCCGACCGTACTGTTCGCGGGTGCGGGTGGTCGTGGGGACGAAGACCGTGGTGCGGCCCAGGTCGCCGAGCAGCGCGGCGGCCGTCTCGGTCAGGTAGGAGAGGGGCTTGTTCCCGTACACCTCCACGCAGAGCAGCCGGGGCGCCTCGGCGTCCGGCATGCGGAGCCGGAGTGCGGCCGCGGAGTAGATCAGAGTGCGGTCGAGGTCGCTGGCGACCAGCGTCACGGAGGTGCCGGGAGCAGCCGAGGTGTCCTGAGCAACCGGGACAGCCGGGGCGCCCTGGGTGTCCGGGGCGTCCGAGGTGTCCGGAGCGGCCGAGGTGTCCGGGGTGGTCATTTCGACTCCACCGCCCTGCCGTCCGCGCCCGTCGCGCCCCTGGTGTACTTCGGGTGGATCAACCCGACGCAGGTGTACGGGAGTTCGTCCACCTCCTCGACCGGCACCCCGCGCTGTTCGGCGAGCAGTCGGATGTGGTCGAGGTCCGCGCCCGCGCCGCGCTTGGCGAGGACCTTCCACGGGACCCGGCGCAGCAGTACCCGTGTGGTCTCGCCGACGCCCGGCTTCACCAGGTTCACGTCGTGGATGCCGTGCTCCTCGCTGATGCGTTCCACCGCCGCCCAGCCCTCCCAGGTGGGCGTGCGGTCGGCCGCGAGCAGTTCCTTGACATCGGCGTCCACGGCTTCGGCGACCTCGTCGAATCGGGCGGCGACGGTGTCGAGGAAGTGGCCCGAGACATCGCTGTCGGCGAGTTCCCGGTAGCACTTCGCGCCGTGGAAGTCCTCGGGTCCGACCAGGTCGGAGCGGAGGACGGTGCGCGAGATCAGCCCGGAAACGGTGGAGTTGAGGCAGGCCGACGGGATGAGGAAGTCGTCACGGGTGCCGTAGGTGCGGACGCAGCCGCCCGGGTCGGCGAGTACCGCGATCTCGGGGTCGAAGCCATCGAACTCGGCGAGCGCCGCGGAGAGTTCGCGGGTGATCGCACCCTTGCCGGTCCAGCCGTCGACGAAGACGACGTCGGACGGGTCGTGGTGGGCGGCGAGCCAGCGCAGGGCGTTGGCGTCGATGCCCCTGCCGCGCACGATGGAGACGGCGTAGTGCGGCAGGTCGAGGCCGTGCCGGTGCAGGGCCCAGCGGCGCATGAGGATGCCGACGGGGGTGCCGGCCCTGACGAGCGAGACCAGGACGGGGCGCGGCGTGCGCTCGGCGAGGACGGTCTCCGTGACGGTGCCGACGGCGCGGGCGACACGGGCGGCCGACAGTTCCAGCGCCGCCCTGAACAGGTTCTGGTACCGCTCGGACGGCTGGTACTCGACGGGAAGCGACTCGGCGTAGTGCGCGCCACCGCCCTGTATCGCCTCCTCGCGCTCCTCGACCGGCGCCTCCAGTTCGACGTGCGAGAAGTCCTGGAGCAGCCAGCCGACGTCGTCGGGCGCGTAGGAGGAGAAGGCGGGGCCGCGGAGGGGCTCGGGCAGCACGGAGGTTTCCTGCCGGTCGGTGGCGGACGAGGGCCGGTCGATGACGGGTGAAGGCCGGTCGGTGACGGGCCGGGGCCGGTCGGTGACGGACGAGAGCCCGTCGGACGCGTCGCGCGGGGCGGCGGCGTACGGCGGCACGTAGGAGGGGACGACGGCGAGCAGGACGTGCCCGGTGTGGGGGGCGAGCCGCGCCAGCAGGCCGTCGGGGGCGTGGAGTGCGGGGGTGTCGGCGGTGGAGTCGACGGTCACCACGACAGCGTCGAACCCCCCGCCTGCGACGTTGTACGCGTACCGGTCGCCGGGCCCGTCGGCCGGATCGTCGTGGGCCGGGAAGACCAGTCGGGTGCGTATCGCGTAGCCGGGGTCGTCAACGGCGAGGACGGGCGACCTCGTGGTCGTCGAATAACGAACCTCGGCGTCGACACGTTCCTCCAAGGCCGTGCCCAGGCGGAGGGGGGCGTACATCAGCTCCTCGAAACCGAGGACGAGTACGCGTCGGGCCTCGCCCAGGGCGGCGGCGACACGATCGGCCATGGCGGGCAGGGCCTGTTCCAGGGCGGCCCGGTGAGCGGGAGTGAAGCCGTGCCGGCCGCCGTCGGGCACACCGGAGGGCCAGCCGAGGTCGATGCGGGTGGCCGAGTACGGAACCGTCCGCTCCCCCGCGCCGGACGTGTCGACCGCCGGTCCGGTGCCGGTCCGTGCCCGGGCCGCCGGTACGGCGCCGGCTCCGCTCGCCCCCTCGGCTCCGCCCTGTGCATCGGCCCCGGTCCCTGCGTCGGCACGCGCCCGCGCGGCGGTCAGCTCCTGCGCGTCGGCGCGCTCCTGTGCCTCGACCAGCGCCCGGCCCTTCTCCAGGACGCCGTCCGGGAGAGTCACCGTGCCCGAGGCGCGTGCCAGCAGGTCGACACGCGCACCGATCTCCGCGGCGAACTCGGCGAGGCGTCCCCGGTCGGCCGCCGAGCGCATGTCCACCAGGGCCACGATGACGTACCGGCCGCGCGGGTAGCGCTCGTGCAGGACGCGAATGGTGTTGAGCACGGTGTTGCCGGTGGAGAACTCGTCGTCCACCAGCACGAGCGGCGCGTCGGCGGCGGGAGCCTTCCTCGGATCTCTGCCGTCCGTCCGGCCGTGCCCGGCCACCAGCAGCCCCGGGTCCTCCGGGAGGAGCAGGTGCGAGGTGGCGTGCGAGTGCGACTCCTCGAAGCCGCCCGCGCGCTCCACGCCGTCGACGGGGCGGCGCGTCGAGTGGAGGTACGGTGCCGCACCGAGCCCGTCGGCGACCGCATGGCCGAGGCCGGTGGCCGTCTCCGCGTAGCCGACCACGACCGCCCGGCTCGCCTCGGCGTCTCCGAGGAGTTCGCGCGCCTGCCGCCCCAGCTCGTAACCCGCGCCGTACACCACGGACGGCTTCTGCGGCACATGCTTGCCGAGCACGTTCGACACGAGCAGATGGGCGCGTTTGGGATTGCGGCGCAGGGCGAGACCCAGCAGTTCCCGCAGCTCCCGGTCGCCGGTGGGACTCCCGTCACCGGACAGTCCGACGCCCAGGCGTGCCGTCACCCAGCTGCCCGACCACACCCCGCCCGCCGTCGGCGTCCCGTCCGCTTCGTGCACCTCACACGCCTCGTCCGCCTTGCAGACGCCGCGCGTGCTGTCCGTCTCGAACACCTCGTGCGTCTCGTCCGTCTCGCGCGTCCCCGGTGTCGTCCGCGTCACCTGTGCCTCCTGTGCGCCGTGCATGCCCTGCACGCCCTGCGTGTCCTGTGCCCCCTTCGCCCCCGGTGTCGGCCGCGTCCCCCGCGTCCCCCGAGGCGTACCCCGAGGAGTGCTCATTCCACGACGCCCGCGGCCAGCAGCTCCACGAAGCCGATGTCCTCCCGCGCCACGCCGAAGACCTCGGCCCGTTGCAGCGTTCGCTCCGCCCAGGCCCGGTGCGGCTTCACCTCGTTCATCTTGTTCGTGTACGCGGAGCGCATGACGCCGCCGCCGTCGCGTTCCGGGCGCAGGATGTCCTGGGCGTCGCTGAACTCTTCGTGGCTGACCACGGACAGCGCGTGCACGGGGGCGACGTGCGAGGGGTGGATGCAGGTCTTGCCGAGGAGGCCGTTGGCCCGGTCGAGCTCGATCTCGCGGAGCAGGCCGTCCAGGTCGTGCTCGATCAGCGCCGTACGCAGTTCCTCGGCCCGGCCCTCCAGGAAGGGGCTGCGGCGCAGTTGCGGCTTGAACATGCGCTCCTGGAGCCGGAAGTACTCCCAGACGGGTCCGGTGATCGTGAATCCCGTGCCGTCCGCGCGGCCGAGCACATTGACGACGTCGGCGATGACGGCGCCGACGATCTGTACGTCGTAGGCCGTCATGTCGGGCGCCCTGCGCAGCCCGTAGGACGAGCAGAAGTCGGTGACCCCGAGCCGAAGTGCGAGCACCCTCTCCCGGTACTTGTCGACGGTGCGGGCAATCCCCCGGAGCGTTTCCCGGCGGGTTTCCAGATGCAGCAGCTCGGGGGATTCGAGAACGGGCATCGCGAACAGACGCCGTCCGCATGCCTTTTCGGCCTGTCCGAGGGCTTCCAGGAAAAGCACGCCACGCTCTTCCGTGAACTTCGGAAGTACAAAACCAGACAACAGACGGCCCGCGTCACCGAGCCGCCGCACCAGGTCGCCCACCTGGCCCGGCTCCCGGACCCGGATGAAGAGCAGCGGCACGTCGACACCGCGCGCGTCGAGGTCGGCGAACTGCCTGACCAGGTTCTCCTCCGCGTCGATGACCTCGGAGTCGTCGATCGAGTCCTCCAGGCACAGCACCATCGAGACGACACCGCGCGTGGCCTGCTTGACGATGTCGTCGGCAAGCCTGGGCCTGGTGGCGGGGCTGTAGAGGGTCGCTCCCAGTGCGGCCGAAAGCACGCGGGCGGGCGAATCCGCTCCGAATGCACAGGGCTCCCGGAAGAACAACCTCTCTCGCACCGCGGGCGCGATATGCCCGAAATGACGCATATGATTCCCCCGAACTACCTGACTGACCGAACAAGGCATGGCCGGTAATAGTACGTACGAACGAGTGTCGAGAGTTCCCCCAGGGCATGAACTCCGAGTAACTCGTCCATTTCCCGACGACTCTCCGTAGTGCGAACGGCACGGTTCCGACCCTCCGCCGGGACACCCCGTACGACCCCCCGCGTTGTCCGCGCGGGCAGCCAGAAGGCAGGATGACGGGCATGACGCACGCGATGGTGAAAGGCTCGAACGTCCCTCTGGACGCCATGGCCGTACGGGCCGTGCTGCGCTGGACACCGGGCACCGGGGTTCCGGACGTGGATGCCTCGGCCCTGCTGCTGGGAGTCGGCGGCCGCGTGCGCTCGGACGAGGACTTCGTCTTCTACAACCAGCCCCGGCACCCCTCCGGCCTGGTACGACGGCTGCCGAAGCGCAGTGTGCCGGAGGGGCTCACGGACACCATCGAGGCGGACCTCACCGCACTCGACCCGACGGTCGACCAGGTGATCATCGCCGCGTCCTCCGACGGGGCCACGTTCGCCCGGGTGCACGACCTGCGCATCCTGCTGTACGACACGGCCGGGTCGAGCGAGGAGCCGCTCGCGCTCTTCGACGTGCGGCCGGAGACCGGCGAGGAGACGGCGATCATCTGCGGCGAGCTCTACCGGCGCGGCGATGGCTGGAAATTCCGGGCCGTGGGGCAGGGCTACCCGACCGGACTCGTCGGACTGGCCACCGCCTTCGGCATCTCGGTCGACGAGACGGAGGCCGCGGCCGAGCCCGCCCCGCCGTCCCCGGCGCCCGGCGCCGCCTCGTCGGCACCCGCGCCGGTGCCGCCCCCCATAGCGGCATCCCCGCCGCCCCCGGCGTCGCCTCCCGCGGTGGCACCCGAGCCGGTGACCGCGCCCGCCTTCCCGCCGTCGGCACCGGCCTTCCCGCCGTCCCCGGCGCCCGGCCCGGATTCACAGATCACGGTCCAGCACCAGCGACCGGGGTACGGATACCCGCAGCCCTCGTACGGATATCCGCAGGCGTCCGCCTCGCCTGCCTCCTACGGCTACCCGCAGCCCGCGGCCGTCGCGGCGCCCGCGCCCGACCCGAACTTCGTGCTGCCTCCGCAGGGGCCGCAGTTCGTGCGGCAGTGAGACCACTCCGGGGCGACACCGGACCGAACCGGCGGCGGGCCCCTTCGGGCCGGCCGGCCGTGCTCCGGTGCCGTGCTCAGGTGCGGGATTTGTAGCCGCGCCCCCACTGCATGCCCCAGCCGTACATGCGGTCCAGCTCCGACTGGAAGCCGTACACGAACTTCACCTCGCGCCGCACGACGAACTCGTTCTTGGTGTTGTCCACCGTGAACACCGCGCAGGAGCGGGCCTCGGGGGCGTGCTCGTCGAGTTCGATCTCGATCTGCGGACCATTGCCGGGGTAGAGCGTCACCTTGGCGTGCGTCCGGTCGAAGGCCGGTGTCTGGTCGTAGATGTAGACGAAGAACAGCAGCCGCTTGAACTGCTCGTGCTGGTCGAGATTGACGTAGACCGTCTCGCCCGACGGCGCCCCGAAGCGGTCGTCGCCGCTGAGGCGGATGTACGGCACCGTGTTCAGATCGCCCAGCAGGTCGCCCAGCGGCTGGACCACGCCCCTGGTGCCGTCCTTCATCTCGTACATGCAGCCCAGGTCCAGGTCGACGTTGACCATGCCCTGGGTGTGCGCCTGGACGACGTCGGGCTGGAACATCTTCAGCGGCCGCAGCAGCCTGCCGCCCTGCCGCGACCGGCCCTCGATGTCGGATGTGCGCATCCGCCAGGAGAGATTGACCCGGAGATTGCCGGTCAGCGCGCCCTGCTTCGTCAAGGAGACCGTGGCCTGCCGCTTGGACAGCACGATCGAGCTGGTCAGCGAATTGCTCGACTCGAACGTCGTCTGCCGCCCCGGCCACAGATTTTCCAGGAACCTCATCCCCTACCCCCACGCGTATCGGTCGAAAGTGCGCCGGCCCGCGGCCGTCCGCCGTCTGACGACGGCCGTCCACACCACTGCGGGGCGGCCGTCGGGCCGGTTCCGGATGCTTCCGGAGAACCGTCGCCGCACGGACCGCCCCGCTGAGAGCGTTCCTCAATCCCTACCGGGTCACACCCCGGACGGGACTTCCGCCTCGGAACCCCGTTCGTCGCCGCCCGCGGCCTCCAGCGCCTTGTTGCGCCGGACCGAGGACCAGAAGGACCAGCCGATCAGCACGACCCCGACGAGGCCCGTGATGAGCTCGTTGATCTGGTACTGGATGGTGATGAGGAGGATGACGGCCAGCGCGCCGATGGCGTAGTGGGCGCCGTGCTCCAGGTAGACGTAGTCGTCGAGGGTGCCCTGCCGGACCAGGTAGACCGTGAGGGAACGGACGTACATGGCGCCGATGCCGAGGCCGAGCGCCATCAGGACGATCTCGTTGCTGATGGCGAAGGCGCCGATGACGCCGTCGAACGAGAAGGACGCGTCGAGCACTTCGAGGTAGAGGAACATGAAGAACGCGGCCTTGCCGGAGAGCGCGATCGCGGAAACCTTCTTGCCGCTCTTCCGGGCCTCCTCCTCGGCCTCCTGCTCGCGCTCCTCCTCTTCCTCCAGCCGGTTCTCGAAGAATCCGGAGAGACCGCCGACGATGAGGTAGGTGATCAGACCCGCGACTCCGGCGAGCAGAACGGTTTCTGCCTTGTCGGCGTGACCGCCGCCGTGCTGATGCGCGCTGGTCGCGACGGTCATGGACGCGATCAGCAGCACGATCAGCGAGATGCAGACCGACAGCATGTCGACCTTGCCGAGCTTGGCGAGCGGGCGCTCGATCCAGTGCAGCCACTGGATGTCACGGTCCTCGAAGATGAAGTCGAGGAAGATCATCAGCAGGAACATGCCACCGAACGCGGCGATCGCCGGGTGGGCGTCCGTGACGAGTTCCTGGTAGCGCTCGGGCTGGTTGAACGAGAGGTCGACCGCCTCGATGGGACCCATCTTGGCGGTGATGGCCACGATCACGACGGGGAAGACCAGTCGCATACCGAAGACCGCGACGAGCACACCGATCGTGAGGAAGATCTTCTGCCAGAAGGCATTCATCTTCTTCAGAATTCCGGCGTTGACCACCGCATTGTCGAAGGACAGCGAGATCTCGAGGACAGAGAGGATCGCCACCACTCCGAAGGCTTCCCACCCCCCGTAGATCAACGCTGCGGCCAGGCCGAGCGCGGTAATCGCGAACGACCAGCCGAAGGTTTTCAGAAGCACTGGCTACCCCATCGTGTGTGTAACGGGTCTCCCCCGCGCCATGCGCGGCTTTACGAAACGTTGACCCCAAAGTCTAGAGCGATCCCGCGCAGACCCGATGCGTACCCCTGCCCCACGGCCCGGAACTTCCATTCGCCGTTGTACCTGTACAGCTCGCCGAAGATCATCGCGGTCTCCGTCGACGCGTCCTCGGTGAGGTCGTAACGTGCGAGTTCCTGGCCGTCCGCCTGGTTCACCACTCGGATGAACGCATTGCTGACCTGACCGAAGGTCTGGCCCCGGTTGTCCGCGTCATGAATGGAGACCGGGAAAACAATCTTGTCGCAATGCGCCGGAACCTGCGTGAGGTTCACGATGACCGACTCGTCATCGCCTTCGCCCTCGCCCGTGAGGTTGTCACCGGTGTGCTCCACGGAGCCGTCGGGGCTCTTGAGATTGTTGTAGAACACGAACCATTCGTCGCCGAGCACCCGACCCGACTGGCACAGCAGTGCGCTGGCGTCGAGGTCGAAGTCGGCGCCCGTGGTGGATCGCGCGTCCCAGCCGAGCCCGACCAGCACCTGAGTGAGGTTGGGTGCGGCTTTGGAGAGGGAGACATTGCCTCCCTTGGCGAGCGTGACGCCCATGGTGTGGTCCTCCCCACGTCGATGAACCATCTGTTGAACCGACTGCCGAGCCCGTCCGGTGCCGCGCACGAGGCGGCACCGGACGGGCTGCGTCACTGCTGCGGGGACCGGGCCGGGCCCGGTCCGCCCGGCAGGCTCAGACGTTGACGCCGAAGTCCTGCGCGATGCCGCGCAGCCCCGAGGCGTAGCCCTGACCGATGGCGCGGAACTTCCACTCCGCACCGTGGCGGTACAGCTCGCCGAAGACCATCGCGGTCTCCGTCGAGGCGTCCTCGCTCAGGTCGTAGCGGGCGAGCTCGCTGTTGTCGGCCTGGTTGACCACGCGGATGTACGCGTTGCGCACCTGGCCGAAGCTCTGCTGGCGCGTCTCGGCCTCGTAGATGGAGACCGGGAAAACGATCTTGTCGACGTCGGCCGGAACGCCTGCCAGGTTGACCTTGATGACCTCGTCGTCGCCCTCGCCCTCACCGGTGAGGTTGTCACCGGTGTGCTCCACGGAGCCGTCGGGGCTCTTCAGGTTGTTGAAGAAGACGAAGTTGCTGTCGTTGCTGACCTTGCCCTGGTCGTTCGTCAGCAGGGCGCTGGCGTCGAGGTCGAAGTCACCACCGGTGGTGGTGCGGGCATCCCAGCCGAGACCGACGATCACGGCGGTCAGATTGGGCGCGGCCTTGGTCAGCGAGACGTTGCCGCCCTTGCTGAGGCTGACTCCCACGAGTCCTCCCATTGGTGTCCTTGGGGGCCGGCGGGCGCCGGCGCCTCCACGTTGCGTTGGCATCCGATCAACGATCGGATCCTAGTGACCGGTTCCCTGCGGAAGCAGCCTTTCGGCCGGGTTGCCCGCAGATCGACCGGTCGCCCGTCAGGGTCCGCCCGGCGCGGACCGCGGATCCACCCGATCGCGGATCAGAGCGCGTCGAGCGCCTTGATGTAGTCGTTGAGGTCGCGTGCGTCGGGCAGACCGTTGACGACGGTCCAGCGCACCACGCCCTCCTTGTCGATGATGAACGTGCCGCGCACCGCGCAGCCCTTCTCCTCGTCGAAGACGCCGTACGCCCGCGACGTCTCGCCGTGCGGCCAGAAGTCCGAGACCAGCGGGTATTCGAGGCCCTCCTGCTCGGCGAAGACGCGCAGGGTGTGGATGGAGTCGTTGGAGACGGCGAGCAGCTGCGTGTCGTCGTTCTCGAACTTCGGGAGTTCGTCGCGGAGCGCGCAGAGCTCACCCGTGCAGACGCCGGTGAAGGCGAACGGGTAGAACAGCAGCACGACATTCTTCTCGCCGCGGAAGTCGGAGAGCTTCACGGTCCGGCCGTGGTTGTCCTTCAGCTCGAAATCCGGGGCCTGGGTGCCGACCTCGATCGCCATGAGACGCGTCCCTTCGCTACGTTCACCGGGCTGGGCTGTCCGGGTGGCTCCCACCCTACGCAGCACCCGGCCCGCCCCGTGCGGCACCCGGCACGGGGTGCTACGGGCCCGCGGGCCGCTCCGGCGGCCCCGGATCGCATATGCCCCCGGCGACCCCGTACGAACGGCTGCGGCGGCCGTCGGCGGTCACGACGAAGGTCCCCGGCGTGCGGTGCCGTCGGGGACCTTCGTGAGTTCTTCGTGTCGGGCGCCGGTCAGCGCTTGCCCCGGGCCGCCTTCGGCGTGACAAGACGGCTGCCCGTCCAGTCCTTGCCCACGCTGATGCTCTTGGTCTGGGAGAGACCGGCGGTCTGCGCGGCCTCGTTGATGTCGCTCGGTTCGACGTATCCGTCACGGCCGGTCTTCGGCGTCATCAGCCAGACCGCGCCGCCGTCCTCGATCAGACCAATGGCATCCACCAGCGCGTCCGTAAGGTCGCCGTCCTCGTCACGGAACCACAGCAGCACGACGTCGGCGACGTCGTCGTAGTCCTCGTCGACGAGATCCTGGCCGATCGCGGCCTCAATGCCCTCACGGAGCTCCTGCTCGACGTCGTCGTCGTAGCCGATCTCCTGGACCACCTGTCCGGGCTCGAACCCCAGGCGTGCCGCCGGGTTGGTCCGCTCCTCCGCGTGGTCCGCGGTCGCGCTCACGGGTTGCCTCCTGATCATGTTTCGGAAAATGCTTCGGCCACGCGCGTGCGCGGGCCGCTGGCCGTAGTCCACACGGGAGTGGCGGATCGCGCAAGTACCCGGCGTGCGAGACCGCCTAAACGGTGACGTTCCCTACCACGTCCCCGCCCTGTCGGCGGCCCCCTGCGGGGTTCCGCGCTCACTTCCACACCCTTTACGTCCTTGGACAGCTTATGCCGTTTCGGTACCCCATTCGGATTCGAACATGCTTTGGGACCGCCTGAGCGGCTTGGGCGTATGGTTTCCGATTGCACCGGCCCGTCCTCGCCCGGCGGGCGCGATGTCTCGCTGCGACAGGGGTTACCCCTCGGTAAAGATGACGTTTGCGCCCCTGCGGTACACGATGGTGATGGCGTACAGGCACACGTCCCGGGGGCACGTTCTCCCGTGACCGGCCCCGTAGAGCAGCACCGAACAGCGAAGGAACAGCGTGGCTTCCGGATCCGATCGCAACCCGATCATCATTGGCGGCCTGCCGAGCCAGGTCCCGGACTTCGATCCCGAAGAGACCCAGGAATGGCTCGACTCGCTCGACGCCGCCGTCGACGAGCGAGGCCGTGAGCGGGCCCGTTATCTGATGCTCCGGCTCATCGAGCGCGCGAGGGAGAAGCGCGTCGCCGTGCCCGAGATGCGCAGCACGGACTACGTGAACACGATCGCCACGAAGGACGAGCCGTTCTTCCCCGGCGACGAGGAGATCGAGCGCAGGATCCTCAACGCGACCCGCTGGAACGCGGCCGTGATGGTGTCGCGCGCCCAGCGCCCGGGGATCGGCGTCGGCGGTCACATCGCCACCTTCGCCTCCTCGGCCTCCCTGTACGACGTGGGCTTCAACCACTTCTTCCGGGGCAAGGACGACGGCCTCGGCGGCGACCAGATCTTCTTCCAGGGCCACGCGTCCCCGGGCATCTACGCCCGCGCCTTCCTGCTCGACCGGCTGAGCGAGGCGCAGCTCGACGCCTTCCGCCAGGAGAAGTCGAAGGCGCCCGACGGGCTGTCCAGCTACCCGCACCCGCGGCTGATGCCGGACTTCTGGGAGTTCCCGACGGTCTCGATGGGCCTCGGCCCGCTCGCCGCGATCTACCAGGCCCGGATGAACCGGTACATGGAGGCGCGCGGCATCGCCGACACCTCGCGGTCGCACGTGTGGGCCTACCTCGGCGACGGCGAGATGGACGAGCCCGAGTCGCTGGGCCAGCTCTCCCTCGCCGCCCGCGAGGGCCTGGACAACCTGACCTTCGTGGTCAACTGCAACCTGCAGCGGCTCGACGGCCCGGTGCGCGGCAACGGCAAGATCATCCAGGAGCTGGAGTCGCAGTTCCGCGGCGCCGGATGGAACGTCATCAAGCTGGTCTGGGACCGCTCCTGGGACCCGCTGCTCGCCCAGGACCGCACCGGCATCCTGGTCAACAAGCTGAACACCACGCCGGACGGACAGTTCCAGACGTACGCCACGGAGTCCGGCGCGTACATCCGCGAGCACTTCTTCGGCGACGACCCGCGGCTGCGCGACATGGTCAAGGACATGACCGACGACCAGATCCTGCACCTGGGCCGCGGCGGTCACGACCACCGCAAGGTCTACGCGGCGTACGCGGCGGCCAAGGCCCACCGGGGCCAGCCGACCGTGATCCTGGCGCAGACGGTCAAGGGCTGGACGCTGGGGCCGAACTTCGAGGGCCGCAACGCCACCCACCAGATGAAGAAGCTCACGGTCGAGGACCTGAAGCGGTTCCGCGACCGGCTGCACCTGCCGATCACCGACAAGCAGCTGGACGAGGGCTACCCGCCCTACTACCACCCGGGTCGCGACTCGGAGGAGATCCAGTACATGCACGACCGCCGCAAGGGTCTGGGCGGTTACGTCCCGACGCGTGTGGTGCGTGCGAAGCCGCTGGTCCTGCCCGAGGACAAGACGTACGCGACCGCGAAGAAGGGTTCGGGCCAGCAGTCGATCGCCACGACCATGGCGTTCGTCCGCATCCTGAAGGACCTGATGCGGGACAAGGAGATCGGCAAGCGCTTCGTGCTGATCGCGCCCGACGAGTACCGCACCTTCGGCATGGACGCCTTCTTCCCGAGCGCGAAGATCTACAACCCGCTGGGTCAGCAGTACGAGTCGGTGGACCGGGATCTGCTGCTCGCGTACAAGGAGTCGCCGAAGGGGCAGATGCTGCACGACGGCATCTCGGAGGCCGGCTGCACGGCGTCGCTGATCGCCGCCGGTTCGGCGTACGCCACGCACGGCGAACCGCTGATCCCGGTGTACGTCTTCTACTCGATGTTCGGCTTCCAGCGCACCGGCGACCAGTTCTGGCAGATGGCCGACCAGCTCGCGCGCGGCTTCGTGCTGGGTGCGACCGCTGGTCGTACGACCCTGACCGGTGAGGGTCTCCAGCACGCGGACGGCCACTCGCAGCTGCTGGCCTCGACCAATCCCGGCTGTGTCGCGTACGACCCGGCGTTCAGCTACGAGATCGCGCACATCGTCAAGGACGGCCTGCGCCGGATGTACGGCGAGAACAGTGAGGACGTCTTCTACTACCTCACCGTCTACAACGAGCCGATCCAGCACCCGGCCGAGCCGGACGACGTGGACGTCGAGGGCATCCTCAAGGGCGTCTACCGCTACAAGGCGGCCGAGCGGGGCGAGATCCCGGCCCAGATCATGGCGTCCGGTGTGGCCGTGCCGTGGGCGGTCGAGGCACAGCGGATCCTCGCCGAGGAGTGGAACGTCCGGGCGGACGTCTGGTCGGCGACCTCCTGGAACGAGCTGCGCCGCGAGGCCGTGGAGGTGGAACGGTACAACCTGCTGCACCCGGAGGAGGAGCAGCGCGTGCCGTACGTGACGCGGAAGCTCTCCGGTTCCGAGGGCCCGTTCGTGGCGGTGTCGGACTGGATGCGTTCGGTTCCGGACCAGATCGCGCGCTGGGTGCCCGGCGCGTACCAGTCGCTGGGCGCGGACGGTTTCGGCTTCGCGGACACGCGCGGCGCGGCCCGCCGGTTCTTCCACATCGACGCGCAGTCGATCGTGCTCGCGGTGCTGACGGAGCTGGCGAAGCAGGGGCGGATCGACCGTTCGCTGCTGAAGCAGGCGATCGACCGGTACGAGCTGCTGGACGTCACTGCGGCCAACCCGGGCGCGGCCGGCGGCGACGCGTAGGCGCGACGGACGAGGGACACGGCCTGCGAGACACACGGCCTGCGTGAGACTCGACGGACGAGGACAGAGGGGCGGCCGGGACCGGATGTGGTCCCGGCCGCCCCTCCCGTTTCGTTCGGCCGCTCCGGGCGGGCGCGGTCTCAGCTCTCCCAAATCTTGAACGCCCTGACCTGGTACGGGGACTGGGGCAGCCAGGTGCCGCCGCCCGGATAGGTCTCGAACTCCCCGGTCTCGGCGCACTCCTGCGACTGGTACGTGGTGACCGGGCGGCCGGTGCGGTTGGCGAGCGACTGCACCCGACCGCCCGCCGGGAGCGGGATGCAGCTCTCGATGTCGAGTGCGGCAAGTTCGTGGATCTGCCGGGCGCCGGTGAAGTCCGGTTTCGTCCAGAGGCAGAGCTGCCCGGGGGCGCACGGACCGAGCCGGACCGGCGCCGAACGGGCGGTGGCCGGCGGATGCGCGGGGCGGACCGCCGCGGCCGGTGCCGCGGAGTGGGCGGAACGGGCCGCCGTCTGTGGCACCGCGGCCGTGGCGGCGAGAGCGGCGGCGGCCAGGGCGGCGGCGAGGACAGTCGTACGCATGGAAATCGACCCCCGTGGTGGTGCGAATCAGTTGCACGCACCCTGACCTGCGCGGCGATGCCCGGGAAAGGGGGCACGGACCGCACCACCCGGATAGGCGACAGCCCCGCCGGACCGTTCCGGCGGGGCTGTTGTACGCGATGTGTTGACGCGTCGGGGAAAGCGGGCGGGCGGCTCAGATGTGGCCGACGCCCGCGCCCGCCTCGGCGTTCGCGCCGCGCTTGGTGAGCGTGGCGACGACCGCGGCGACCACCGCGACGATGCCGGCGACCATGAACGCGGTGTTCATGCCCGACACGAACGTGTCATGCGCGACCCCGGTGATCTTCTGCGCGATCTCCGGCGGAACGTTGCCGCCGACCGGCGGGATGCCGACCTCGACGGCCGAGGACGCCTGGTCCAGCTGCTGCGGGCTGAGCGGCGGGAGCTCCGCGGCCTTCCAGTTGTCCTCCAGCTTCGCGTCGACCTGGGAGGCCATGATCGCGCCCAGCACGGCGGTGCCCAGGCTGCCGCCGACCTGCATGGCGGACTGCTGGAGGCCGCCGGCGACGCCGGACAGTTCCATCGGGGCGTTGCCCACGATGACCTCGGTGGCGCCCACCATCACCGGGGCCAGGCCGAGGCCGAGCAGGCCGAACCAGATCGACATGGTCAGGGTCCCGGTGCCGATCTCCAGCTGGGACATGCCGAACATGGCGATCGCCGTGCACACCATGCCGCCGACCAGCGGAACCCGCGGGCCGAACTTGGTGATCATGGCGCCCGCGAGCGGCGAGGCGACGATCATCATGCCGGTGAGCGGCAGCAGGTGCAGTCCGCTGTCGACGGGGCTCAGACCGTGCACGTTCTGGAGGTAGAAGGTGACGAAGAACAGCCCGCCCATGAAGGCGAAGGCCATGAGCACCATCAGAACCGTGCCGGCGGACAGCGGCAGGGACCGGAACAGCGCCAGCGGGATGAGCGGTTCCCTGACGTTCTTCTGGGACAGCGCGAAGACGACGAACAGGACCACGGCGGCCCCCAGGAAGCCGAGCGTCTTGTAGTCGCCCCAGCCCCACCCGGAACCCTTGATGAGCGCCCAGATCAGGCAGAACATCGCCTGCGAGAGCAGCACGATGCCGCCGATGTCGAAGGAGCGCGGGGCGTTCTCGGCACGGTGGTCCTTGAGGATCACCAGGCCCAGCGCGAGCGCGACCACACCGACCGGCACGTTGATGAAGAAGACGGACTGCCAGTTGACGTGCTCGACGAGCACACCGCCGAGGATCGGACCGCCCGCGGTCGAGGCACCGATCACCATGCCCCAGATGCCGATCGCCATGTTCAGCTTCTCGGCCGGGAAGGTCGCGCGCAGCAGGCCGAGCGCGGCCGGCATCAGCAGGGCGCCGAAGACGCCCTGGAGCACCCGGAACACGATCACCAGGGCGACGCTGTCGGAGAGGCCGATGGCCCCCGATGCCGCGGCGAAGCCCACGACACCTATCAGGAAGGTCTGCCGGTGACCGAACCGGTCACCGAGCTTGCCCGCGGTGATCAGGGAGACCGCGAGCGCCAGCAGGTAGCCGTTGGTGATCCACTGGACATCGGCGAGCGAGGCGTTCAGGTCGTGCTGGATGGCCGGGTTGGCGATCGCGACGATCGTGCCGTCGAGCGCGACCATCATCACGCCGATGGCCACGGAGAAGAGGGTCAGCCAGGGGTGGCCGCGCAGCCCCTTGGCAGGTGCGGGCACAACGGTCTCCTGTGGCTCCCGCGACGCCTTCTCGACGGTGGTCTGACTAGTCATGCGGGGGAGATTAGTGTCAGCCTCTGACAGTTGACAAACCATTTCACTAGTCGGTAACTGTCACGTAGCTCACAGGTACGCTGTGCCGGCCGAAAGCAGGGGAAAGAGGATCGCTTCAGTGACGGATGGGCAGCGGGCCGCACGCCCGATCGGGCCGCACGAGCGTCCGGCTCTTGAGCCGCAAGCCGGTCCGACGACGGGCCGGCCGCCCGAGGCCCCGGCCCGCGGGCCGCACGAACACCCGACGGGGTCGCGCGAGCACCGGGGCGAGCCCGGCGAACGCCCCGCCGGACCGCATGGACGCGAACGCCCCGGCGGGCTGCGTGAACGGAAGAAGCGCCGCACCCGGGACGCCCTGCTGCACGCGGCCCTCGACCTGTTCACCACCCAGGGGTACGAGGAGACGACCGTCGACGAGATCGTCGACGCCGTCGAGGTCTCCCAGCGCACCTTCTTCCGCTACTTCGCCAGCAAGGAGGAGGTCGTCTTCGCCATCCAGGACATGGTGGAGTCCCACTTCCTCGCGGAACTGCGCCGACGCCCGGACACGGAAGCACCGTTCGACGCCATACGCTGCGCCGTCCTCCGCGCCTGGGACAACATGGGCGACGCGATGGAGGCGCTCGTCACGGTCGAACTCCACATGCGCACCTACCAGATGATCGAGTCGACGCCGTCGCTGCTCGCCGCCCATCTGCGGCGCGGTATCGACCTGGAGAACCAGATCGCGCTGCTGATCGCCGAGCGCGAGGGGCTCGACGTGGACAAGGACCCCCGGCCCAGGGTCGCCGTCGCGGCGTTCTGCGGCGTGATGCGGGTGACGGGGCATCTCTGGGGCCGGGGCCGGGACGCCAGCGTGGAGTCGCTGCGGGCACTGACCGAGCGCTACCTGGACCATCTCGGCCCGAGCCTGGCGGGGAACTGGCGGGCGGGAGCAGGTTCTCCCTCCGGCTGACGGCACGGGCGGACGGGGGCCGGACGGGAGCACGGACGGGCCGGAACACGGACGGGCCGGAACACGGGCTGGCTGGAGCACGAGCCGGCTGGGGCCGACTCCCGTTCCGGCCGAGGCCGCGGTCGTTCCGTCCGGTGTGCCGGATCTCTCAGTGCCGCGCCATGACCGACTTCACAGCGCCCCGCCCCGAGGGGAGCACGCGACGCCCCCGGGACGTCTCCGCGCGCCCGAGCGTGCGCGTCGCACCAACACAGCGTGAAACATGCGGGACTGAATTCCCGACAGTCGGGTGATGTGCGTCACCCTCTTCACGGGCGTCGTGGCGCGTCTCCTAAGGTGGGCGGGAGTGATTTCCTTCGACTCCTCCCCCACTGTTGCCGCGTGGCGTGCATTGCTCGCCGTCGCGGTCGTGTTCGTGATGCTGGCGACCACGGGCTGGACCGCCGTTCGGCACGAGCGTTCCGACGAACCGCGCGCGGCGGCGCTCGCCGCCTGGGCGCGGGGCCGCCTCGCGGGCCACCCGCTGCCCGCCGCGGACGCGCCGCCGCACCGCCTCGCCCAGTTCTTCGCCACGCTCACGAGCGCGCAGCGCACCGCTCTCGCCAACCGGTACCCCTTGGTCGTGGGCAACTTGAACGGTGCTCCGATCACCTTGCGCTACCAAGCCAATCGGCGGGCTCTGGTGCAGGCCCGGGAGGTCGAGCAGAAGCGCACGCACGACGTCAGGCTCTCCCCCGACGGCCGCGCCGAGGCGTTCCACCGGATGGACCGCTTCCGGTCGATGCTCGCGAACGGCCGGCACATCCTCGCCTTCGATCCGACCGGCAGGGGCCGGGCCGCGGAGGTGTTCGGTGATCTCGACCGGGCCGAGCGGATCTCCGTGGTGGTCCCCGGCGTGGACACCGGTCTGTTGACGCTTGAGCGGCCCGCGCCCATGGTGAACGCCGCCCCGGTGGGCATGGCGAAGTCGCTGTACGCGGCGGAGCGCGCCGCCCGCCCCGGCACCCGCAGCGCCGTCATCGCCTGGGCCGACTACACCTCGCCCGCCGGGATCGGGGTGGACGCGGCCCTGGGAAAACTCGCCGAGCGCGGGGCGGTACGTCTGAAGGCCCTGGTGGGCGCGCTGCCGGGCAAGGCGCCGGTCTCGCTGTTCTGCCACAGCTACGGCTCGGTGCTGTGCGGTGTGGCGGCGCACGAGCTGCCCGCCAGGGTCACCGACATCGCGGTCGCGGGCAGCCCCGGCATGCGGGTGGAGAACGCCCGGCAGTTGCGCACCGACGCCAGGGTGTGGGCGATGCGGGATCGCGGCGACTGGATCGAGGACGTGCCGAACCTGGAGTTCGGCGGGCTCGGTCACGGGGCCGACCCGGTCGACCCGGGCTTCGGCGCCCGCGTCGTCGCGACGGGCGACGCCGTCGGCCACAGCGGCTATTTCGAGCCGGGCACCGAGAGTCTCAGCAATTTCGCGGCCATCGGCGTCGGCGCCTACGCCTCGGTGAGCTGCGCGGATGCCGACTCCGCCTGTGGCCATGAGGTCGTCCGCGACCACGCCGCCTGACGGGCGCCTCACCCACTATCGGGCACATCGCACGGTATCCGGGCACATATCGGTGCTTGCACCGAGGGGTACGCGGGGGCAAGTGCCGCTTACGATGAGGCACATGGGTGATGTGCTGGCCGGAATTCATGCCACCTGGGAGTTCGACACCGACTCCGTGCTCATCCGCTTCGAACGGGGGATACGTACGCCGAGGCTCTTCCAGAGCCTGCGTGAACGCCGCGTCCCGCACGCGGCGCTGTCATCGGTGACGCTGACCCCCGGCAAGCGGGGCACGGTGGTTCTGCGTGCCGTGCCCAGACCCGGCGCCGACCCGTTGCTGGAGGTCGCGGCCGGGCAGCTCAAGGACGGCTACGACCCGTACCGGCTGGTGCTCCCCGCCGAGCGCGAGACGCTCGCCGAGTACTACGCGGACGAACTGCGCGCCCTGTTGGGCCCGGACGCGGCAGAGCCCGCCGAAAGGTTCCTGGTGGCGGCTCCCGAGGCACCGCTGCAGTTCAAGGCGTACGACGGCCGGGCGGGGTTCGACGGCGAGCGGGTCTCCTTCCGCTGGTTCTGGACGGGGGCCTCCACGGCGAAGTGGAAGGCCGGCGACCAGACGTTCCCGGTGACGGAGCTGAGCGGGGTCGAATGGCGCTCGCCGGAGGCCATCAACGGCTACCTGCGGCTGCTGCCCCGGCGGACGGAGGGCGCGGCTCCGATGCCCGGACCGGTGTCCTGCCTCGACGTGAACGCCGTCGCGGACGAGGGCTCGGGCGGGGGCGGGGAACCGGCCGCCGGTCTCGGGACCGGCCCGGGACGGGACGTCGCCGGACCCGCGGTCGCCGGGCCCGTCCGGTCCGCCCGCGCCGATCAGGACCCGGCGGCGGTGGTCTTCGGCCTCGGCTACGGCCCGGTGCACGAGTCGCTGCCGTTCGCCGCCGCCGTGCTGGAGTCCGTACGCCGCAAACAGCCCGCGCACGCCGCGGCGACCGCGGCCGCCATGACCGGCCCCGGCCGGCGCGATCCCGCGGACATCGCGGAACGCATCCACCATCTCGGGGAGCTGCACCGGGCGGGCCTGGTGACGGACGACGAGTTCAGCGCGAAGAAGGCCCAGCTGCTCGCCGAGCTGTAACCGGCGCTCGGCCCCCAGCCCCCGTCGTCCGGCAGGCAGGCAGGCAGGCAGGCAGGTCCGGACGCCGTCCGAGAGGCTGGTCCGGGCGCCGTCCGGCAGGCAGCGTCGGGCAGCCGGGCCGGGGGCACGAACGGGATCGGGGGGAGGAGGCGGAACGGGTGCGGGGCGGTGCGCACCGGATTTCCCGCAGCCGTGTCATACCTCCGTACCGGGTGGGAGCCCGGCGGACCGGCACCCCGGTATGACGCGGTCCCGCCGGTCGGACGCCTACGCTGATCCGGCCATGACGACTCCCCCGCCACGCGTTCCGCCCGAGACACCGGGGTTGCCCGGGCACGTCTCCGCCAAGGCGTCGCACAGTGCCTCGCACTCCCCGGCGCCCGCCACCGACGGCCTGGTGAGTGCGGCCCGACGCAATCTGCGCCGGATCGCCCACGACCTCGCCCACCCGTCCCACCCCCCGACACCGTTCCTGGCGAACGCGCCCAAGCGCTGGCAGCGACTGCTGCCGTACGTGGTCGTCGTCGCCCTCGCCGCGATCTTCCTCCCGATCACGATCAACGTCCTGACCCACCAGTTCGGCGTGAACGACGGAATCGCGGGCTTTCTGGCCGTCGCCCAGACGACCCCGCTCCTGATGCTGGCGCACCGGCCGTTGCAGGCCTGGTGGATCGTCTTCCCCGCCGATGTCCTCGGGGCGCTGGTGCTGATGGAGTACCCGTCGCACACGTACGACGTCTGGCCGTGGCCCCCGCCCACCCTGGCCTGCTACTTGTTCCTGCTGCTGGCCCTGGCCCTGCGGGAGACCCGGCGGACCGCGGTCTCCGTGTGGGGGGTGACGGTGGTGGCGGGGCTGCTCCTGCACCTGATGGACCAGAACCGCAGCAACGGAAGTGCGGTGCTGCTCCCGGTCTTCGGCGCGGTGGTCATGGTGATCGGCGCGGCGGTACGGGAGCGGCGCGACGCGCAGCGACGGCTCGTCGAGCAGGAGACGATCAGCGAGGCGGAGCGGGCGCAGCGGACCCTGCTGGAGGAACGCGCCCGGATTGCCCGGGAGTTGCACGACGTGGTCGCGCATCACATGTCGGTGATCACGGTGCAGGCCGATTCGGCGCCCTACCGGATCGGTGGGCTGCCCGAGGAGGCGGGCGAGGAGTTCGGGGCGATCGCGGCGAGCGCGCGGGAGTCGCTGACGGAGATGCGGCGTCTGCTGGCGGTGCTGCGCAGCGACGGCACCGAGGGCGAGCGGGCACCGCAACCGGGGCTCGACCGGGTGCAGCACCTGGTGGAGGCGACGGTGCGGGCGGGGCTGCCTGCCGAACTGTCGATGGCCGCCGATCTGCCGGACGTGCCGCAGGCGGTGGACGTCTCGGCGTACCGGATCGTGCAGGAGGCGTTGGCCAACGTGATGCGGCACGCGCCCGGGGCACGAACCCGGGTGTCCATCACGTCCGATGACGCGCACGTGACCGTGCTGGTGGTCAACGGGCGGGCAGAGCAACCCGATTCGCCGCTGGAGACGACCGGCACCGGGCACGGGCTGGTCGGCATGCGGGAACGCGTACGGTTGACCGGCGGCACGCTGGACACCGGACCGCTGCCCGGGGGCGGCTTCCGGGTGGCCGCACGCCTGCCGTTGGTGCCCACGGCCCTCGACACGCACCCGACGCCCGACCGGCCCCCGGCGTCCGCCCCGACCCCGGCCTCGGAGGAATTTTGACCATCCGCGTGATCATCGTCGACGACCAGGCCATGGTGCGTGCGGGGTTCGCGGCACTGCTCGCCGCGCAGAGCGACATCGATGTGGTCGGTGAGGCGCCGGACGGGCGGCAGGGCATCGACGTCAGCCGGGCCGTCCACCCGGACGTGGTCCTGATGGACGTCCGGATGCCCGAGATGGACGGCCTGGCGGCGGCCCGCGAGCTGCTGACCCCGCCGGCCGGGGTGGTGCACCGGCCCAAGGTGCTGATGCTCACCACCTTCGACGTGGACGACTACGTGTACGAGGCGCTGCGCGCCGGGGCGTCCGGCTTCCTCCTCAAGGACGCGCCGCCCGCGGATCTGATCGCGGCGGTTCGGGTGGTGGCGGCGGGCGAGGCGCTGCTGGCCCCGTCCGTGACCCGGCGCCTGATCGCCGACTTCGCCCGGCAGGGGCCGACGGGAGCCACCCGGGGAGGGCAGGCCCAGCGGCTGAAGAGGCTGACCCCGCGCGAGACGGAGGTGCTGGAACTGATCGCGCGGGGGCTGTCCAACCAGGAGATAGCGGCCCGGCTGGTGCTGGCCGAGCAGACCGTCAAGACCCACATCGGGCGGGTGCTGTCCAAGCTGGACCTGCGGGACCGCGCCCAGGCGGTGATCTTCGCGTACGAGGCGGGGCTGGTGGTGCCGGGCGAGGCGTGAGGGTCCCGTCGGGCCGGGGAGACGGGCCCGCGTCGGGTCGGGGCGCCGGGCGAGGCGCGACGGCGCCGCCGATCGGGCCACCGGACACGGACTGACGGATTCCGCAGGACCGGCCCCGCCCCGTGTACGCGGGCCCGTCCGCCCTCCGGCACCGGCCCCGCCCCGTGCGCGCAGGCCCGTACACCCTCCGGCACCGGACCCACCCCGTGCGCGCAGGCCCGTCCACCCTCCGGCACCGGCCCCACCACCGCCACCCACCTGTACGCCCCCTACCCCGGTATCACCTCGAACTCGGCTCCCGGGTACGACGCTTCCACCCCCACCCTTTTCCTACCTTCCTCCCGTCACGCCGCACGGCGTGCGAGATCCGGGCCGGCCCGGAGGGGGAGGAACAGCCATTGCGCCGTCGTACGAGGAACCGGCCCACGAACAACTGGCCCACGAGCAACCGGCCCACGACAAGCCGGTCCGCGAGGAGCCGTTACGCGCGGACCCTGGTCGCGCTCGCGCTGGCGACCACCGTGGTAACGGGGACGGCAGGCTGGGCGTCCGGAACCGCTCAACAGGCCCTGACCGGGCCGCCGCCCGGCACCGCGGCCTGGCGTGCGGACCGGATCCCGGGGCTGGAGCTCCCCGACCCGGAACGGGCGACGCCCGCCCAAGTGCACCGATTCTTCGCCGAGTTGACGGACGCCCGACAACAGGACCTGATCGCACGCCACCCGCTCGTCGTCGGCAACCTGGACGGCGTACCGGCGGGACTGCGATACCGCGCCAACGCCCTTGCCCTGAAGGCTGATCGCGATCCCCGGTACACCCACCTCACCGAAGCCGAGGGCGGTGCGGACCCCGAAGCCGAGGCCGGAATCGGCACGGGAGCCGCCGAAGCCGGGGCGTCGTCTTCCGGTGCGGGACACCGGCAGATCCTCGCCTTCGACCCGCGCGGGCGCGGCCAGGTCGCCGAGGTCTTCGGGGACCTGCACACCGCCCGCCATGTGGCGGTGGTGGTGCCGGGTTCGGACATCGACGCCGGAACCTTCGACCGCACGAACGACGTGTACGGCACCCCGGCGGGCATGGCGAAGGCGTTGCACGCGGAGACCGGGCCCGGCACCGCAGTGATCGCCTGGGCCGGGTACACCACACCCGTCGGCCTCGGGCTCGACGCCGCCACCGGTTCGCTCGCCGAGGCGGGAGCCGACCGGCTGGCCCGGTTCGTGGCCGGGCTGGTCGCCGACGGGCTGCCCGCGCCCACCGTGTTCTGCCACAGCTACGGTTCCGTGGTGTGCGGCCTCGCCGCGTCCCGGCTGACCGCCACGGACCTGGTCGTGCTCGGTTCGCCCGGGATGCGCGCCGACGACGTGGCCGACCTGCGCACCCGCGCCCGGGTCTGGGCCGCCAAGGACGCCTCCGACTGGATCGACAACGTGCCGAACATCCGGGTGGCCGGCCTCGGCCACGGCCCCGATCCGGCCGCCCCGGAGTTCGGCGCACGACGCGTCCCGGCGCACGACGCCCATGGGCACACCGGCTACTTCGCTCCCGGCACGGACTCGCTCCGCGCCTTCGCCGCGATCGCGGAGGGGCGGGCCCAGTAGGCAGGCGGGTCCAGTGAGCGGCGGGCCACCCCTCAGGTCTACTCGCGCGCCACGTACTACTCGCGCGCCGTGGCCGTGTTGCTCATGTCCGGGTAGCGGTCCCCCGCCACCTGCCCGGCGATCGGCTCCAGCAGGGCCAGCTCCTGGTCGGTGAGGACGAGCCGGGTGGCGGCCACGTTCTCCAGCAGCCGACTGCTTTTGCGGGTGCCGGGGATCGGGACCACGGTCAGACCGTGCACCTGGGCGCGCTGCTGCACCCAGGCCAGGGCCACCTGCGCGGCCGATGCGCCGTGTGCCGCGGCGATCTTGTGAACGGGCTCCAGCAGCGCCGCGTTCGTGCGGGCGTTGTCACCGGTGAAGCGCGGCTGGTACTTGCGGAAGTCGCCGTCCGACAGTTCCTTGGCCGCGTCCGCGAACGCCCCGGTCAGAAAGCCCCGGCCGAGCGGCGAGTACGGCACCACGGCCACCCCGAGCTCGACGGCGGCGGGCACGGCGCTGCGCTCGGCGTCCCGGCTGAACAGCGACCACTCGGACTGGAGGGCGGCGATCGGGTGCACGGCGTGCGCCTCGCGCAGTTCCGCGCCGGTCACCTCGCTCAGCCCGAGCTGCTTGACCTTGCCCTGCTGGACGAGCTCGGCCATCGCTCCGACGGACTCGGCGAGCGGGACGGCGGGGTCGCGGCGGTGCATGTAGTAGAGGTCGATGACGTCGACGCCCAGGCGGCGCAGGCTGTCCTCCACGGCCTGCCGGATGTACGCGGGGTCGTTGCGCACGCCCCGGTAGTGCGGGTCGTCGTCCTTCCGCTCGATGGCGAACTTCGTGGCGATGGTGACCTCGTCCCGGTGCGCCCCGAAGAACGGGGCGAGGAACCTTTCGTTGGCCCCGCTGCCGTAGACGTCGGCGGTGTCGAAGAGCGTGACGCCGGCCGCCAGCGCCGTCTCCAGTGTCTCGCGGGCGGCAGCCTCGTCGGTGTCCCCGTAGAACTCGCTCATCCCCATGCAACCGAGTCCCTGCACACCGACCTGCGGGCCGTTGCTGCCGAGCATTACGGTGGCGATCTTGTTGTCAGTCATCAGGCACAGGGCCTTTCCGGCGCCCGTCGGGCACCCGCATAGAAGTCGATCTTGTAGTCGAGGACGGCGAGCGTCCCCTGGAGCTCCGCGATCCGCGCCCGGACGTCGCGGCGGGTCGCCTCCAGCAGCTCCTGCCGTTCCTCGAAGGTGTGCTCGCCCTCACGCACCAGCTCCGCGTACCGGACCATGTCGGCCACCGGCATCCCGGTCAGCCGCAGCTTGCCGACGAAGGTCAGCCAGTCCAGGTCACGGTTGGTGAAGCGGCGCTGACCGGTGTGCGACCGATCGACGTGGGGCATCAGCCCGATCCGCTCGTACCAGCGCAGGGTGTGCGCCGTGAGCCCGGTGAAGGCGACGACCTCGCTGATGGTGTAGCGGTCCTGTCCATCGGGGCGCGGATGCGCCGGGGGTGCCGAGGCGCAGATGTCCGTCGCCGTCGTCGCGGGAATGCTCTCCATCACCGTCATGCCCTCCACGCTAAAACCTTGGAGTGCACTCGAAGCAAGCGCAGCCCGGAAACGGGCCGCGCTTTTCGGCACCACCGAGATCGGCCGCTCTGCCCTCCACCACCTCGCCCCGCGTACCGGACTCCGAATGGCAGGCCGGCAAACGGAAGACGGCAGGACGGACAGAAGAGACAACGGCCTCGTCCTCACCGCGCCGACTCCATGCCCTCGCTGTTCTTCGTCGTCGGGCGCACCCCGCGTCCCCCGTGGGCTCCGCTCCCCGTCCCGCGGCGGGGCCCTTCCGGACGGTGACCTCGCCGCGCGGCCCGTTACGCTCGTACGCATGCAGAGCCTGGCGATGATCGACAACTGGCCCGTCCCCACCGCGGCGGCTGCCGTCGTACGAGCGGACGGCACGGTCGTCGGTACGCACGGCCCGACGGCGCACCGGTTCCCGCTCGCCTCCGTGACCAAGCCGCTCGCGGCCTACGCGGCGCTGGTGGCGTACGAGGAGGGCGCGGTGGAGCTGGACGAGGCGGCCGGGCCCGAGGGGGCCACCGTCCGGCATCTGCTCGCGCACACCAGTGGGCTGGCGTTCGACGAGCACCGTACGACGGCCGCGCCCGGCACCCGGCGGCTGTACTCCAACGCGGGCTTCGAGGTGCTCGGCGACCACATCGCGAAGGCCACCGACATCCCGTTCCCGGAGTACGTGCGCCAGGCGGTGCTGGAGCCGCTGGGGATGACGTCGACGACGGTGGACGGTTCGCCCGCCAAGGACGGCGTCTCGACCGTGGACGACACGGTGCGGTTCGCGGCGGAGATGCAGGCGCCCCGGCTGCTCGACCCGCGCACGATGCTGGACGCGCAGACCGTCCAGCATCCCGGCCTGAAGGGCGTGCTGCCCGGCTACGGGCACCAGAACCCCAACGACTGGGGACTCGGCTTCGAAATCCGCGACCACAAGTCCCCTCACTGGACGGGGAGTTCGTCATCGCCCGCGACCTTCGGGCACTTCGGGCAGTCGGGCACGTTCCTCTGGGTCGACCCGGTCGCGGGAGCGGCGTGCGTCGCGCTGACCGACCGGGCCTTCGGCCCGTGGGCGGTGGAGGTGTGGCCGGCGTTCACGGACGCGGTGCTCGCGGAGCTGCGTTCCGGCCGCTGAGGCGGGCCGTCGTCGGGTCGCCGGGACGGGCCGTTCGCGTAGCCGCCGGGTCCCCACCCGGCAGGCTCCGGGACGGGTCGTTCGCGCAGCGGCCGGTGGCAGTCCGGTGCGGGACGGGTGAACCTGCGGGACGGAACGGGATAGCCCGGGAACCCCTCCCGTCCGGCGCGGGGATGGCCGACCATCGGTTCATGCGCACACACGAGCGGCAGGACGACGTCGTACGTCCCACCCCCGTGGGCCACGCCCAGGTGCCGACGAACGGTCCGGCAGTCGGTGTCGGCCCCGTCGCCGGGTACGGCGGCACCCGGACCGCCGCCCGGCCGGACGTACCCGGCCCGCCGACCGCGCACCCGCTCGGCGCGCTGCAACGTTCCCTCGGGAAAGCCGCCGCGGTACGGGGGCTGGAGACGCAGCGCCGCGCGTGGGAGGGGACGGGGGGCGAGGGGTCTCCCGCCCCGGGTCGGCGCTCGTCGGTGCCGGATGTGCTGCGCTCGGCCGGGAAGCCGTTGGGCGGGGCGGTCCGCGCGGACATGGAGGCGCGGCTGGGCGCGGACTTCTCCGACGTACGGCTGCACACCGGCGCCGCCGCGCAGCGCTCCGCTGCCGAGGCCGGCGCCCGCGCGTACACCTCCGCCAGCCATGTCGTCATCTCGGCCCCGACTCGCCGCCACGCTCGGGATGAATGAGGAGGAGCGGAAGAAGCACTCCGCGTTCCTGAACAGCTCGAAGCGGGCGCTGCTGGAGGCGGCTGCGAACGTCAAGGGCAAGGGCTACAACTACGCGAGGGACCCGTACGCCCTGGGCAACAACCTGGCGGCAGCCGGAGTCGGAGACCTTCGCCGGTGACACCCTGGAAATGATCAACAGCCAGGCGCCGCGGCAGAAGCGCGACAACGCCGACCGGGACGCCCACCGCAAGACCCCCGCGACTACGAGGAGCGGGGAGCGCCGCTCAGCGCCCGCGCGCTGGAGTTCGCGGGCAAGCCGGGCCCGGACGACAAGCTCCCCTGGATCGAGGGCACCGCCTACTGGTACGAGCACGTCACGGCGACGGAGGTACGAGGGCGGACGACGCCGCAGCGGCCTTCGCCGCGTCGGCGGAAAGGCATTCGAACCAGACCGTCTTACCGCGCCCGTCGCGTCGCACGTCGGTGCCCCACCGGTCGGTGACGGCGTCGACCAGCACCAGCCCCCGCCCGCCCTCGTCCAGAACGTCACCGACCGTCACACACGGCAGTTCGGGGCACGCGTCCGCGACCTCGACGCGCACGCCCCCGTCGGGGAGCAGGAAGATGAGCGTCTGGCAGCGGCGGCCGGGCACGTGCCGTACGACATTGGCAATCAGCTCGGTGAGCGCCAGTTCCGCCGCGTCGGCCACGTCGCACAGGCCCCAACCGGTGAGGTAGAGGCGCAGGATGCGGCGCAGGTGGCGGGCGGAGTGCTCGCCCATCGCGAAGTCGGCACGGTAGGTCGGCTCCGGCAGCTCGGCGGCCGGGGGTGAAGTTACGTGATTCATGTCACCAGAGTGGAGTGGCCTGGCTACCCTCGGCTACGCAGTGAAACGAACGCCGTGAGGCGTTGAACGCCGGAGGTGCCCCCGCCGTGGCCAACATCCAGACACTCGACCCCAGCGCTTCCCCGTTGGACTACTACGGCTGGGAGTTGCGCCGCCTGAGAGAGGCGAACAACCTCAACCAGACGGAACTCGGCAGGTGCATCTTCTGCACGGGCTCGCTGATCGGCCAGATCGAGACGACGAAAAAGGTGCCCACCCGCGACTTCTCGGAACGGGTGGACGCGGCGCTCGGGACGGACGGGGTGTTCTCCCGGCTGATCGGGCTGGTGCTGCGCAGCCAGTTGCCGAGCTGGTTCCAGCCGTACGCGGAGATGGAGTCGTGTGCCACGTACATCTCCACGTACCAGGCGCAGTTGGTGTACGGGCTGTTGCAGACGGAGGAGTACGCGCGGGCCGTTCTGGCGACCGGTATGCCCGAGGATCTCGACGGTCAGGTGGCGGCCCGGATGGAGCGTCAGCGGATTCTGGAGCGGGAACGGCCGCCGCTTACCTGGGCGGTGCTCGACGAGGCGGTGCTGCATCGGCCGATCGGCGGCCCGGAGGTCATGCGGAGGCAACTCCAGCGATTGTTGGACGTGACCGGCCACCGCTGGATGCAGATCCAGGTGCTGCCCTTCGCGGCCGGTGAACACGCCAGTCTGGACGGGTCGTTCACCACGATGCGCTTCGAGGACGATCCCGACATCGTCTACACGGAGGACATCGTCTCCGGCCACATGACGGCCAGCCCCGACACCGTCAGGGAGGCCGCGCTCCGTTACGCTCGATTGCAGGCCGCCGCCCTCTCCGTCGAGGACTCCGCGGCCCTGATCACCCGCGTGATGGAGGAGCGTTATGGAGACCGGTTCCGAGCTGAAGAACGCGCGGTGGCGTAAGTCCAGCTACAGCGGCAACACCGGCGGCGACTGCGTCGAGTGCACCATCACCGGCGGCGCGGCCTGGCGCAAGTCCAGCTACAGCGGCAGCACCGGCGGCGAATGCGTCGAGGTGGTCGACGGGCTGCCGTGCGCCGTCCCCGTCCGCGACAGCAAGAACCCGGACGGCCCGGTCCTGACCGTCGGGGCCCGCGCCTGGCAGTCCTTCGTGGACGGGCTGCGCTGAGGCGGCCGGAAGAGTTGGTACGGCAAGAGGGTTCGGGACGACGGGTGGTCGTCCCGAACCCTTTCCGTTCACCGAGAGTGCGCCTTGCCTCGAATCTTCCTCGACGTGCAGCTGCGACTTGGTACGTTCCGGCGTATGACACTGCGTTCGGTGGATCTGCGCAAGGAGCCTGTGGAAGCCGTACTGAACCGTGTGGAGCGGTCGCTGGGGGTGTGCCTGGACCAGGAGACGGTGGTGCGCAAGCGCCGGTCTCTGGGGGCACGCACGGACCGCGATACATGGGTACGCATCGAGCGGCGAGGACTCGACCGGATCGGGGTCCAGGGCGGGGATGGCACCGCGTCCGCCGAGGCCCTGCGCGGGATCGCGAAGCCGGCCTGGCTCGTCGGCGTCGCATGGCGGGACGAGACGGAGGCGGTGATGTGGCGGGCGGACGAGACGGAGCTGCTGCCGGGGCCGCCGGTGGGCAGCGCCGTGTTGGCGGAGGATCCGCAGTTGCCCGATGAGTGGTGGGCCGCACTGAACACCTCCCTGAATGCCCTCGCCACGCAGCACACCAACCGCATCGCGACACCGGACACCGAGACGCTCACACAGGAACTGATCACGAGAACGGTCCACGGCGTCTTCCCCGGGGTCGACGCGGCCGTGGGGGAATGGCGTCCGGCCCACGCGGATCTCAACTGGGCGAATATGACGGCGCCGGTGTTCTGCGTGTTCGACTGGGAGGACTGGGGCATGGCCCCGCGCGGCCTGGACGCGGCAAATCTGTGGGGGGCCTCCCTCGCCGTCCCGGCTCTGGCCGATCGCGTCCGAAGCGAGCGGCGTGAGGACCTGGAAAGCCGGGACGGCAAGCTGATGACGTTGTTCGTCGCAGCAAAGATCCTCGGCCCCTACGCCGATGCCGAGGATCCTCGCCTGGGTCCCGCACGGAGGGATGCGGAGCAGCTGCTGCGAGAGCTTCGGGCGGACTGACGGGCCTTGAGGAGCTGCCGGTACTCCCGGAGCACCTTCTCGTCGGCCTCGTACGCCAGGGCCTCGGTCAGCTCCCGCAGGTGATTGCTGTTGTCCGTGCCGACCGCGACAGCGTCAACCCGAGGCAGATCGTAGGAGGAACGGAACGCGGCCTGGACCTTCGTTGCCGAGGGACGGCCCTTGAGGAATACCTGCGCGTCGAAGCGCTCCCACACGGCCGCTGTCGTACTCCCGCCGAAGCCGCCTGCGCCGATGCCCTGTCTGCCATCTGGTGCCCTTCCCTTCGGCTCTCCCACTCTGTTCCGGGCGAACCTCCGAGTTGACCCGTGTCCGGCGCATAGCAGTAGGCGGGGATTCGGACAGCCGGCGGCAGTCGAGAAGCCTCGGGGTGCCGCATCGGGACGACGGCGTGTGGGAAGGCGCGGGCTCCGCTCAGGCCGGGAGCTCCCAGATCAGTACTTCGGCCGCGCCCGCGGCCCGCGCCGGGGCCTCGGCGGCATCCGTCCCGGCGGCCCCACCGATCCCCACCGGGCCGCCGGTGGCGTCCGGTCCGGCCACCACCAGTTCGAGGCCCGTCCCCCCGGTGATCCGGGCCGCGTCGCCCGGTTCCAGTTCCGCGTCGCCGATCCGTACCCGTCCGGACACGACATGCACGTACACCCGGTCCGCGTCCGGCAGTGCCACGCGCTCGCCGCCGGTCGGTCGGCGGACGTGGAGCGTCGCGCCCGCTGCCGGGAGCGGGTACGGGGTGGCGTCGGCGAGGGCGGGGGCGGTCGTGTACGCGGGCTCGCCGCCCGACTCCAGCGGGGCCAGCCACATCTGGAGGAACGTCAGGGGCCGGTCGCCGTCGTTGCGTTCGACGTGGCGGACGCCCGCCGCGGCGCTCAGGTGCTGGAGGTCACCGGCCCGCACGGTGGTGGCGTGGCCGGTCGAGTCGCGATGGGTGAGCTCGCCCTCGATCACCCAGGTGACGATCTCCGTGTGGCTGTGCGGGTGTTCGTCGAAGCCCGCGCCGGGAGCGAGCCGCTCCTCGTTGCAGGCCATGACCGGGCCGAAGCGGAGGTTGTCGGGGTCGTAGAAGGTGCCGAACGAGAACGCGTGCAGGGACACGATGCCGGCCGCCTCGTCCCCGCCCCGGAAACGGTCCTCGGAACGCTGTACGGAAATCACCCGCACACGGTAGCCCGGCCCGGCCGGTCGCGGCGGCCCCCGCACACCACGCCCCCAACTCCGGCACCGGCCCGCCCCGGCTCCCGTACCGTCACCGCCCCGACCTCGGGTTCCGTGCCGTCACCGGCCCGCACACCGTCGTTACCGGGCGGTACGACCCGCCACCGCCCCGGCCCGTCGTACCGGTGGCCGGATAGGGCAGTCTTGTGTGCGTGTCCCGACCCGATCCTGAGCAGCCCGCTGCGCACGACGCCCACCTGCACGCCGCGACCCTGAAGCGGCTGGAGCAGTCCTCCGGCCGCCTGGCCGCCAACGCGATCGCCCGCATGGACGAGACGCTGCCGTGGTACCGGGCGATGCCCCCGGAGAACCGGTCCTGGATCGGCCTGGTGGCCCAGGCCGGTATCGCGGCGTTCACCGAGTGGTTCCGGCACCCGGAGACCCCGCAGGCGATCTCCACCGACGTGTTCGGCACGGCCCCGCGCGAGCTGACCCGGGCGATCACCCTGCGGCAGACCGTCGAGATGGTGCGCACCACGATCGAGGTCATGGAGGCCGCGATCGACGAGGTCGCGGCGCCCGGCGACACGTCCGCGCTGCGCGAGGCGCTGCTCGTCTACGCGCGGGAGATCGCCTTCGCGACCGCCCAGGTGTACGCCCAGGCCGCCGAGGCGCGCGGCGCCTGGGACGCCCGGCTGGAATCGCTCGTGGTCAACGCGGTGCTGTCCGGCGAGGCCGACGAGGGTGCCGTGTCACGTGCCGCCGCGCTCGGCTGGAACTCCCCCGAGCACGTCTGCGTGGTGCTCGGCACCGCCCCGGACGGCGACAGCGAGCTGACCGTGGAGGCCATCCGGCGGGCCGCCAGGCACGCCAAGCTCCAGGTCCTGACCGGAGTGCTCGGCCACCGCCTGGTGGTCATCGCGGGCGGCAGCGACAACCCGTTGCAAGTGGCGAAGGCACTGATCGGCCCGTACGCGGCGGGCCCGGTCGTCGCCGGGCCGGTGGTCCCCGACCTGCTGGCGGCAACCCGGTCCGCGCAGGCGGCGGCGGCCGGTCTGAAGGCGTGCCGCGCCTGGCAGGACGCCCCGCGGCCGGTGCTCGCCGACGATCTGCTCCCGGAACGTGCCATGGCGGGCGACCCCGCCGCGCGGGAGCAGTTGGTGGAGGAGATCTACAGACCGCTGGAGGAAGCGGGCTCCGCCCTGCTGGAAACGCTCAGTGTGTATCTGGAGCAGGCGAGCAGTCTGGAGGGCGCGGCGAGGATGCTGTTCGTCCACCCCAACACCGTGCGCTACCGGCTCCGACGTGTGACAGACGTCACCGGGTGGTCGCCGTCGGACGTGCGCTCGGCGTTCACGCTGCGAATCGCCCTGATTCTCGGGCGTCTGGCTGTCGGAGATGCCCGGTCCTAGACTTTTGTCGAACGTCAACAATTCCCCCTACGGTTCTTCGTCCCTGTCCCCACGGGCGTTCCGGGCCGTTCGCAAGAGAGAGTGTGAGGGTGCTCGTACTCGTCGCTCCCGGCCAAGGCGCTCAGACGCCCGGCTTCCTGACTCCCTGGCTCGACCTCCCCGGTGCCGCCGACCGCATCGCGGCCTGGTCCGAGGCCATCGGGCTCGACCTCGTTCACTACGGCACGAAGGCCGACGCGGAGGAGATCCGCGACACCGCGGTGGCTCAGCCGCTACTGGTCGCCGCAGGTCTGCTCTCGGCCGCCGCGCTCGACGCGACGGCCGACATCGTCGCAGGTCACAGCGTGGGTGAGATCACCGCCGCCACGCTGGCGGGCGTCATCGGCGACGAGGCCGCACTCCGTCTCGTACGGGCCCGCGGGCTCGCCATGGCGGATGCCGCCGCGGTCACCGAGACCGGCATGGCGGCGCTGCTCGGCGGCGAGCCGGAGGTCACCCTTCCGCACCTGGAGAAGCTCGGCCTGACGGCGGCGAACGTCAACGGGGGCGGTCAGATCGTCGCCGCGGGCACCGCCGAGCAGATCGCCGCGCTGGCCGAGGACAAGCCCGAGGGCGTGCGCCGGGTGGTGCCCCTCAAGGTCGCCGGCGCCTTCCACACACGTCACATGGCGCCCGCCGTGGAGCGGCTGCGCGAGGCCGCGTTGGAGCTGAAGATCAGCGATCCGTCCGTGACCTATGTCTCGAACGCCGATGGGAAGGCCGTCGCCACCGGCGACGAGGTGGTTTCCCGGCTGGTCGGCCAGGTGGCCAACCCGGTGCGCTGGGACCTGTGCATGGAGACCTTCAAGGAGATGGGCGTCACCGCGCTCGTCGAGGTGTGCCCCGGCGGCACCCTCACGGGTCTCGCCAAGCGTGCTCTGCCCGGTGTGCAGACCCTCGCGATCAAGACACCCGACGACCTCGACGCGGCCCGCGCGCTCATCATCGAGCACGCGGGTGCCTAAGGAGCCCGAGAGCATGTCGAAGATCAAGCCCGCCCAGGGCGCCCCCTACGCACGGATCATGGGTGTCGGCGGCTACCGTCCGACGCGGATCGTGCCCAACGAGGTGATCCTCGAAAAGATCGACTCGTCCGACGAGTGGATCCGCTCGCGTTCCGGCATCGCCACCCGTCACTGGGCGAACGACGAGGAGACCGTCGCCGCGATGTCGATCGAGGCGTCCGGCAAGGCCATCGCCGACGCCGGGATCCGTCCCGACCAGATCGGCGCCGTCGTCGTCTCCACCGTCTCGCACTTCTCGCAGACGCCCGCGATCGCCACCGAGATCGCCGACAAGCTGGGCACCGACAGGGCCGCCGCGTTCGACATCTCGGCGGGCTGTGCGGGCTTCGGCTACGGGCTGACCCTCGCCAAGGGCATGGTCGTCGAGGGTTCGGCCGAATACGTCCTGGTCATCGGCGTGGAACGGCTGTCGGATCTGACCGACCTGGAGGACCGGGCGACGGCCTTCCTGTTCGGCGACGGCGCCGGTGCGGTCGTCGTGGGCCCCTCCAAGGTTCCGGCCATCGGCCCGACCGTGTGGGGTTCCGAGGGCGACAAGGCCGGCACGATCAAGCAGACCGTTCCGTGGGACAAGTTCCACATCGGCGACACGTCGCAACTGCCCCTCGACTCCGAGGGCAACATCAAGTTCCCGGCCATCACGCAGGAGGGCCAGGCGGTCTTCCGCTGGGCCGTCTTCGAGATGGCGAAGGTCGCCCAGCAGGCGCTGGACGCGGCCGGGATCGCCCCGGAAGACCTGGACGTCTTCATCCCGCACCAGGCCAACATGCGGATCATCGACTCGATGGTGAAGACCCTCAAGCTGCCGGAGCACGTCACGGTCGCCCGTGACGTGGAGACCACCGGCAACACCTCCGCCGCCTCGATTCCGCTCGCGATGGAGCGGCTTCTGGCGACCGGACGGGCCAAGAGCGGGGACACCGCGCTCGTCATCGGCTTCGGGGCGGGTCTCGTCTACGCCGCAACGGTCGTTACCCTCCCCTAGACACACCAGGCCATTCGGCCCGGACGTCCGAACCCTGCAGATAAACACCGAAGGAGCGCCAACATGGCCGCCACTCAGGAAGCGATCGTCGAAGGTCTCGCGGAGATCGTCAACGAGATCGCCGGTATCCCGGTCGAGGACGTCCAGCTGGACAAGTCCTTCACCGACGACCTGGATGTCGACTCGCTGTCCATGGTCGAGGTCGTCGTCGCCGCCGAGGAGCGCTTCGACGTGAAGATCCCCGACGAGGACGTCAAGAACCTCAAGACGGTCGGCGATGCTGCCGACTACATCCTCAAGCACCAGGCCTGATCGGGCCGGCTCCTGTGTCGCCACCCGGCGGTGGCGCCGCTGATTCACGACCCTCTACACGTGGAGAAGATTTTCCAGTGAGCTCGACCAATTGCACCGTGGTCGTCACCGGTATCGGCGCAACCACTCCGCTGGGTGGCGACTCGGCGTCGACCTGGGAAGGTCTGATGGCCGGTCGTTCCGGCGTCAAGCCTCTCGAGGGCGAACGTTTCGCCGAGCTTCCCGTCCGGATCGCTGCCCTCGCGGCCGTCGACCCGGGCGAGGTACTCCCCCGTCCGCTCGCCCGCAAGCTGGACCGCTCGGCGCAGTTCGCGCTGATCGCGGCCCGGGAGGCGTGGGCGGACGCCGGCTTCACCGGCAAGGCCGGTGAGGACAACGCAGTCCGGCCCGAGCGGCTGGGCTCGGTCATCGCCTCCGGCATCGGCGGCGTGACCACCCTGCTCGACCAGTACGACGTGCTGAAGGAGAAGGGCGTACGCCGCGTCTCCCCGCACACCGTGCCCATGCTCATGCCCAACGGCCCCGCGGCCAACGTCGGCCTGGAGGTCAACGCCCAGGCCGGTGTGCACACTCCGGTCTCCGCCTGCGCCTCCGGCGCCGAGGCGATCGGGTACGCCGTCGAGATGATCCGCACCGGCCGTGCCGACGTGGTCCTCGCCGGTGGCACCGAGGCGGCGATCCACCCGCTGCCGATCGCCGCGTTCGCCAACATGATGGCGATGTCCAAGAACAACGAGGAGCCCGAGAAGGCATCCCGTCCGTACGACACCGGCCGTGACGGCTTCGTGCTCGGCGAGGGTGCCGGCGTGATCGTCCTGGAGTCGGCGGAGCACGCCGCCGCGCGCGGCGCGAAGGTCTACTGCGAGGTGCTGGGCCAGGGCCTGTCCGCGGACGCGCACCACATCGCGCAGCCCGAGCCGAGCGGCCGCGGCATCGCCGCCGCGCTGCAGAACCTGCTGGACCAGACGGACCTCAAGCCGTCCGAGGTCGTGCACCTCAACGCGCACGCCACGTCGACGCCGCAGGGCGACGTCGCGGAGCTGAAGGCGCTGCGCAAGGTCCTCGGCGACGATCTCGACCACGTCGCGATCTCCGCGACGAAGTCGATGACCGGTCACCTCCTCGGTGGCGCGGGCGGCGTGGAGACCGTCGCGACGATTCTGGCGCTGCACCACCGGATGGCCCCGCCGACGATCAACGTGAACGACCTCGACGAGGAGGTGGAGGCGGACATCGTGCGCGACGAGCCGCGTCCGCTGCCCGAGGGGCCCGTCGCCGCGATCAACAACTCGTTCGGGTTCGGCGGCCACAACGTGGTCCTGGCGTTCCGCAGCGTCTGATCCGCGAAACGGCGGCCCGGCGACCCGGTCCCGTACGACGGACGAAGCCCGTCTCCCCGTGGGGAGACGGGCTTCGTCCGTTCGTCGTCCGTCGCGCAGGCGCCTCGTCGGCGCCGCCCGTCACACCACCTGGTGCAGCCAGCGCACCGGTGCGCCCTCTCCGGCGTGGCGGAAGGACTCCAACTCGTCGTCCCAGGGCTTGCCGAGCAGCTTGGCGATCTCGGCCGCCAGGTCCGTCTCGCCCTGGGAGGACCGTGCCAGCGCCGCCCGGAGCCGGTCCTCGGGCACCAGGATGTCGCCGTGCATGCCGGTGACCGCGTGGAAGATGCCCAGTTCGGGCGTGGAGCTGTAGCGCTCGCCCTCCGTCGTGGGGCTCGGCTCCGCCGTCACCTCGAAGCGCAGCAGATCCCAGCCGCGCAGCGCGGAGGCGAGTTTCGACGCGGTGCCGGGCCGGGCCTGCCAGGAGAACTCGGACCGCCAAGTGCCGGGCGCGGCCGGCTGCCTGATCCAGTCGAGTTGCACCCGCACACCGAGAACGCCCCCCACCGCCCATTCGACATGGGGACAGAGCGCGCGCGGTGCGGAGTGAACGTACAGAACTCCACGTGTCGTCACCGGGACCTCCAGTGTGGGACGAAGTTCGCCTTCCCCAGCGGCATCGCGCCCGTGCCGTCGCTTCTCGGCCGGATCCCGAGGTTGTCATCAGTAAACAGCATCGGGGTGAATCTCCTGAAAAGGGACAGTATGTGACGTGATGTGATTTACGGAATGCCACCCGAGTGGAGCCGGGCGAGGAAACGCGCCGCTGGTTCGACGAGGAAAAACTACCGCGCGGGGACGCCTGTGGGGTGACGTACGGTCGGTCCTGGGCACATCATTCGTCCGGCTTTCCCACCGCGATGCCACCGGGGAATGCCGGGGCACAACCGAGGGGACCCAGGCATGCAGGATCGTTCCGTCCGACGTCGTTCGCGGACCGCGGCCGCCCTGGCGGCGGTCGCTCTGCTCGGGTCGGCCGCCCTCGTCGGCTGCGATTCCGACCGGGACGTGGCGACGAAGGGGGCGGCGGCCGGGCCGCGGAGCCCGTCCCCCGCGGCCGGTCCGGTCTGGAACCGCAGCCCGAAGTCGGTGGCCGCGGTGGGTGACTCCATCACGCGCGGCTTCGACGCCTGTTCGGTGCTGGCGGACTGCCCCGAGGTGTCGTGGGCCACCGGCACGGACGCCCAGGTGCGCAGCCTCGCGGTGCGGCTGCTCGGTGAGTCGGGGGCCGCCGCGCACAGTTGGAACCATGCCGTGACGGGCGCCAGGATGGCGCAGCTGCCGGAGCAGATGGCGCGGGCCGCGAAGGAGAAACCGGATCTGGTCACGGTGATGATCGGCGCCAACGACGCCTGCCGGGACTCGGTGCGCAACATGACACCGGTGGCCGATTTTCGTTCCTCGTTCGAGACGGCGATGCGGCAGCTGCGGGCGGGCGCGCCGAAGGCGCAGGTGTACGTGTCGAGCGTGCCGGATCTCAAGCGGCTCTGGTCGACGGGGCGGGACAAGGAGCTCGTCAAGCAGATCTGGAAGCTGGGGATCTGCACGTCGATGCTGGGTGACGCGGACGACATGGGCGCGCAGGCCGTGGCCCGGCGCGCCTCGGTGCAGGAGCGCGTGGTGGCGTACAACACGGTGCTGCGGGACGTCTGCGCGAAGGACGCGCGCTGCCGCTACGACGGAGGGGCGGTCCACGACTTCCCGTTCATCGGCGCGCAGCTCAGCCAGTGGGACTGGTTCCATCCGGGGCGGGACGGGCAGGCCCGGCTGGCGGAGATCGCGTACCGCAACGTCACGGCGGCACGGCCGCCGGCCTGAGGGCCCGTCGGGCGGCCCCGGCCGGCTCCCGGGGTCGTCCCGTAGGGTCTGTGATCATGGACACGAGTTCGAGCACGGTCGTACGTGCGGAGGAGTTCGGCACGTCGGCGGACGGCGACGCGGTGCACCGCTGGACGCTGGAGCGGGCCGGTACGCGGGTGCGCGTGCTGACGTACGGCGGCATCGTGCAGTCGGTCGAGGTGCCGGACCGGGACGGGGCGCGGGCCGAGGTGGTCCTGGGGCTGCCGGACCTCGCCGGGTACGAGGCGTTCCCCGGCCCGTACTTCGGCGCCCTGGTCGGGCGGTACGCGAACCGGATCGGCAGGGCGCGTTTCGAGCTGGACGGGCGCACACACCGGCTCACGCCCAATGAGGGGCGCAATCAGGTGCACGGTGGCCCCCGGGGCTTCGACAAGCGCGTCTGGCGGGCGCGGGAGGCCGCGGGAGGGGTGGGGCTGTCCCTGGTCTCCCCGGACGGCGAGGAGGGCTTCCCGGGGCGCCTGACGGTCTTCGTGACGTACACCCTGGACGAGGACGGGGCGCTGCGGATCGGGTACCGGGCGGAGACGGACGCCCCGACGGTGCTGAACCTCACCAACCACACGTACTGGAACCTCGCGGGCGCGCGTGCGGACGGCGCCGCGCTGGGCCAGGAGCTGCGGATCGCCGCCGGTCGGATCACCCCGGTGGACGCCGAGTCGCTGCCGACGGGCGAGTTCCTGGCGGTGGACGGGACGCGATTCGACTTCCGCGAACCGCGGCCGGTGGGGCCCGGCTACGACCACAACTTCGTGCTGGACGGGGCCGGTGCGGCGGGCGCGGGCCCGGCGGCCGAGCTGTACGACCCGGGATCGGGCCGGGTGCTGACCGTCACGACGACGGAGCCGGGGATGCAGCTGTACACGGCGGACCACTTCGACGGGCGGCCGTTCGGTCCGTGCGCCGGGATCGCGCTGGAGACCCAGCACTTCCCGGACTCCCCGAACCGGCCCGGCTTCCCGAGTACGGTGCTGCGGCCGGGCGAGGAGTTCGTCTCGACGACGGTGTACGGGTTCGGGGTGCGCTGAGGCACCCGGGACGGGCCGCGGGGCCCCGGAGCGGGGTCGGACTCCGCTCCGGGGCCCTCGCGCCCCCGCGTTCGCGCTACGCGTCCCGGACGTCCACGGCGGCCGTCAGGCGCACGTCGCCGAGACTGTGGGCCGCCTGCACCTCGTACGTGCCGGGGACGAGGTGCCAGCCGTACGCCTCCTCGTCCCAGATCTCGTAGGCGCGCCGCTCGATCCGGATCTCGGCCCGCACGCTCTCGCCGGGCCCGGCCTCGACGCGGGCGAAGCCGGCCAGCCGCCGGGCGGGGCGGTCGGCGGTGTCGTCGAGCGGGGCCAGGTAGAGCTGGACGGTCTCGGCGCCGGGGCGGGTGCCGGTGTTGCGGAGGCGGACGGTGGCGCCGTCGGGGCCCGCGTCGAGGCCCTCGTACTCCCAGGTGGTGTAGCCCAGGCCGTGGCCGAACGGGTACGCGGGCGCGGTACCGGACCGTTCCCAGGCCGGGTAGCCGACGAAGACGCCCTCGTCGTAGTGGAGCTTCCCGTCGGTGGGGGTGGTGTTCGAGACGGGGACGTCGGCGAGCGCGACCGGCCAGGTGGTGGGCAGGCGTCCGCCGGGTTCCTCGGCGCCGAGCAGCACGTCGGCAAGGGCGTGGCCCGCCTCCTGGCCCGGGAACCAGCCGAGCAGCACCGCCGCGACCTCCTCGCGCCACGGGAGTTCCACCGGGGAGCCGGAGTTCACGACGACGACGGTGCGCGGGTTGACCGCGGCGACGGCCCGGACCAGGTCGTCCTGGTGGCCGGGGAGCCCGAGGCAGGTGCGGTCGAAGCCCTCGGACTCGACGCGTTCGGTGGTGCCGACGACGACGATCGCGAGGTCCGCGCCGCGGGCCGCGTCCGCGGCCTCGGCGATCAGTTCCGCCGGATCGCGGCGGGGGCCGAGGTGGCACAGGGCGAACGAGACGCCGAGGACGGGCGCGTCGTCGCCCAGGGTCTCGGGGACCTGGCGCAGCGAGACCTCGACGGGCTCGCCCGCGGTGAGCGTGACCCGGCCGCGTTCCAGCGGGTTGCCGAAGAACGCCTCGCCGGGGTCGGCGGAGACGACCCGGTGGATCTCGTCGTACAGGGTCTCGCCCGCGACGGTGAGGGTCAGTTCGCCGGTGCCGCGGGTGCCGAAGACGTGCTCGCCGCTGTCGCGCGGGACGAAGGTGCCGGTGACCTCGACGCTGTGCAGGTTCGTGCGGGTGACGCCCTCGGGGAGGTCGTCGCCGATCCACTGGAGCGTGCCGTCGTGCAGCGGGGCCGAGCCGATGACGGTGCCGGAGGCGTCGCGGCAGACGGCCCGGAGGTCGAACCCCTTTCCGGCGGGGACGAGTTCGTCGTTCGGGTCGGCGCCGACGCGGTAGTCGAGGACGCCGTCCGGGAGGGCGGCGGCGAGGCCGTCCAGCGGCGTGACGACGTGGTGCGGGAAGACCTGGGCCGAGCCGCCGCCGAGGACCCGGGCGTCCCGCGCGAGCGCGCCGCTGAGCGCCACCCTGCGGACGGCGGCCGGGTCGACGGGGAGCACGGCGGGCCCCTCGCCCGCGGTGTCCGTGCCGGCCGCCGCCCGCCCGGCGCGTTCGTTGCGCACCAGGACGAAGGAGCGGCGGGCGATCTCGCGGGCCAGGGCGTCGCCGTCGACGGTCCCGGGGTGGTCGGCCGGGTCGACGGCGGGCGGGGCGCCGTCCAGGACGCCGACGCGGGCGGCGAGCCGCAGCACGTTGCGCACGGCGCCGTCGACGACGGACTCCTCGACCTCACCGGCCCGTACGGCGTCGGCGAGGGCCTTCCCGTAGACCGTCCTCGGGCCCGGCATGGCGACGTCGAGCCCGCCGAGGGCGGCGCCGACGGTGGAGCGGGCGGCCAGCCAGTCGGAGACGACGAAACCGTCGAAGCCCCACTCCCCGCGCAGCACCGCGTTCTGGAGGTAGCGGTGCTCGGTCATGGTGGGGCCGTTGACCCGGTTGTAGGCGGACATGATGCCCCACGGATGGGCGTTGCGGACGATCCGCTCGAACGGGGCGAGGTAGATCTCGCGCAGGGTGCGCGGGGCGACGACGTTGTCGACGGTGAAGCGGTCGGTCTCGGCGTCGTTGGCGACGAAGTGCTTGACGGTGGTGCCGACGCCGCCGTCCTGCACGCCGCGCACGTAGCCGGTGCCGATCTCGCCGGTGAGGTACGGGTCCTCGCTGTACGTCTCGAAGTGGCGCCCGCCGAGCGGGGACCGGTGGAGGTTGACGGTCGGGGCGAGGAGGACGTGCACGCCCTTGCGGCGCGCCTCCTGGGCGAGCAGCCGGCCGGCCCGGCGGGCCAGGGCCGGGTCCCAGGTCGCGGCGAGCGCGGTGGGCGAGGGCAGCGCGACGGACGGGTCGTCGGCGCTCCAGGCGACCCCGCGGACTCCGATGGGACCGTCGGACATCACCAGGGAGCGCAGGCCGACGGCGGGCATCGCCGGCAGCGACCACATGTCCCGGCCCGCCAGCAGCCGGGCCTTGTCGTCGAGCCCCAGGGCGGCCAGCGCGTTCTCGACCGCGGCCTCGCGAGCCGCTTCGGGGTGGGTGGTTGTGGACGCGTCAGCCACGGCCGTTCCTCCTCGTGAGTGTCCTGCACCGCTGCTTGCGATGCCTCCCATCGTCACTCCAATCCCGATCGAATAGTAGGTTTCGTTATCATTTCGTGACGCGCAGGGATGGCGTACGGTCCTCGGAGTGGGACGGACGCAGCACCTGAGGGGGCCGGGACGATGGCGCGGGCCAGGAGCACGGAACGGCGGGCGGAGATTCTCCGGGCCACGTTCGAGGTGATCGCCGAGCGCGGCTATCGCGGCGCCTCGCTGAACGCCGTCGCCGAGCGGGTCGGGCTCAGCCAGCAGGGACTGCTGCACTACTTCCCGACCAAGGAGGCGCTGCTGGTCGCCGTGCTGGAGGAGCGCGACCAGTGGGACACCGGCGGCGGCACCCGGGGCGACGGCACCTGGCGGACGGACCTGCTCGGCTCGCTGGTGGAGTACAACGCGATGCGGCCCGGCATCGTGCAGGCGTTCTCGGCGCTGCTCGGCGAGAGCGTGACGGAGGGCCACCCGGCCCGGGAGTTCTTCACCCACCGCTACACCCAGGTCCGGGCGAACATGACGGCCACCCTGCGCGCGGAGTACGGCGAGCGGCTGCCGGGCGGCCTGACCCCCGAGCGTGCGGCCCCGCTGCTGGTGGCGGTGATGGACGGCTTGCAGTACCAGTGGCTGCTGGACCCGGACGCGGTGGACATGCCCGCCGCGTTCCACGACTTCCTGACCCTGCTGCGAGCGGCGGGCCCGGACGCCGAACAGAGCCCGCGGTCCACGAACTGACGGTCAAGTCGTCAGTATGGAACGGCCGTTGGGCCCACCTGCGGGTGATTTCCGGGTTTTCTACGCGCGTTCGGACACGGACCGCGCACCGGGCGGTCCAGGGTGGGGCGCATGACTTCCGAGCCCACCGGGGCCTCCTCGCCCTCCGCCGGCCTGCCCTCCCGCCGCTCCCTGATCGCGGGGGCCGCCGCCGGCGCCGCCGCGCTCGCCACGACCGCGGCCGGCCCCGCGAGCGCCGCCGTTCCCGCCGCCGTTCCCGCCGCCGTCGACCCGGCCGCCGCTCCCGTCCTCGCGCCGACGGCCGCCGGATCGGACTGGAACACCTGCCTGAACATCGCCCGCGCCATCCTCGTGCGCGACGAGCACGACCGGCCGCTGATCCCGCACTACAAGGAAATCCTGCTGTCCAAGGGCCTTCCGCGCGGGCGCAAGGCACCCAAGAAGATCCTGGTCGTCGGCGCGGGCCCGGCCGGGCTGACCGCCGCCCACCTGCTCCACAGGGCCGGGCACACCGTCACCGTGATCGAGGCCAACGGCAACCGCGTCGGCGGCCGTATCAAAACGTTCCGCCAGGGCGGCCACGAGCACTCCGCGGCACCGTTCGCCGACCCGAAGCAGTACGCCGAGGCGGGCGCGATGCGCATCCCCGACAGCCACCCGCTGGTCACCGGGCTCATCGACAGCCTTGGTCTGAAGCGCCGCCCCTTCCACCTGGTCGACGTCAACGCCCAGGGCCGCCCGGCCAACCACACCTGGATCCACGTCAACGGCATCCGGATGCGCCGGGCCGACTACGCGGCGAAACCGCGGGCGATCAACCGGTCGTTCGGCGTCCCGGCCTCGTACGAGGACAAGCCCGCCGCCACGATCGTGCGGGAGGCGTTCGCCCCGGTGCGCAAGGAGTTCGAGGGCAAGGAGGGCCGCGAACTCGTCGAGGGCTGGGCCAGGGTCGTCCAGCGCTACGGGCACTGGTCGATGTACCGCTTCCTTGCCGAGGCCGCCAAGCTCGACGAGCGCACCATCGACCTCGTCGGCACGGTCGAGAACCTCACCTCGCGGCTCCATCTCGCCTTCGTGCACAGCTTCATCGGGTCCTCGCTGATCAGCCCGGACACCGCGTTCTTCGAACTGCCGGGCGGCACCGCCACGCTCGCCGACCGGATGTACGAGCGGGTCAAGGGCCTCGTACGGCTGGACCGCCGCGCCACCCGGATCGGTTACGGGGAGAACGAGGTCCGGGTCGAGACGATCTCCGAGGGCCGCGACGGCAAGCGGCTGGTCAGGGAGACGTTCACCGGTGACCGGGCGATCATCACCGTGCCGTTCTCCGGGCTGCGGCACATCCCCGTCTCGCCGCTGCTCTCGTACGGCAAGCGGCGCGCCATCACCGAGATCCACTACGACGCGGCGACCAAGGTGCTGCTCGAATTCAGCCGCCGCTGGTGGGAGTTCGAGGAGAAGGACTGGAAGACCGAGCTGAACAGGATCAGGCCCGGTCTCTACGACGCCTACCGAACGGGCAGGGCCCCGGCCGACGGCTCCCTGCTGGGCGCCCACCCGTCGGTGCCGTCCGGCCACCTCCCGCCCAACCAGCGGGTGCACTACGCGGCGTACCGGGCCACCGCCCGCAACCAGCCCGAGGCGGCGCACGTCATCGGCGGCGGGTCGGCCACCGACAACCCCAACCGCTTCATGTTCCAGCCCTCCCACCCGGTCGAGGGCAGCGCGGGCGGCGTCGTCCTCGCCTCGTACAGCTGGTCCGACGACGCGCTGAAGTGGGACTCGCTGGACGACGACGAGCGCTATCCGCACGCCCTGGGCGGCGTCCAGGACGTGTACGGGCAGCGGATCGAGGTCTTCTACACCGGCGTCGGCGCGACCCAGTCGTGGATGCGCGACCCGTACGCGTACGGCGAGGCGTCGGTGCTGCTGCCGGGCCAGCACACCGAACTCTTCGCCGACGTGCGGTCGGTCGAGGGGCCGCTGCACTTCGCGGGCTGCCACACCTCGATCAAGCCTGCCTGGATCGAGGGGGCCCTGGAGTCGGCGGTCAGGACGGCTCTGGAGGTGCACGCCAGTTGATCCGCCCCGGTCCCGCGCCCGCCCCGGTGGTGGGCGCGGGACCGGCTCAGCTCCGGTCGGGGGTGGGCGGGGCCGACATCGTGGCCAGGTGGCCGCCCGCACCGGCGGCCCCGTCCGCGTCGCCGTCGTCGTTCCGGTCGTCGTCCCGGTCGTCGTCCCGGTGGTCGCCGCCCCCGTCGCCGTTCCGGCCGTCCCCGCCCCGGTCGCCGCCGTCCCGGTCGTCGCCGTCGTCGGGTGCCACCAGGTCGCGGGCCAGCAGGGTGGCACCGGCGACGGCACCCGGCATCAGGAACACGGCGACGAACGGGACGAGGAACACCAGGCCCAGCGGCACGCCGAAACCGAGGGCCAGCATGCGGCGCCCGCGCAGCAGGGCGAGCCGGTCCTTCAGCAGCATGCCGCGCCGCTGGAGCGCGACGGCGGTGAGTTCCTCGGAGAGGAAGTAGCCGGTGACGCAGAATCCGACGGCCGGGACGACGGTCTGCCCGACGACCGGCACGAACCCGAGGGCGAACAGCAGCAGCGAGTACAGCCCCACCCGCACCAGGATGCGGACGCTGTCGACGGCGGAGATCCACAGGTCCCGCCAGAGCGGCAGCCCGGACTCGGGCACCTCTCCGCCCTCCGTGCGGTCGACCTCCTCGGACAGCGACTCGTAGAACGGCTGGCCGACCAGCAGTGTCACGGCGGTGAACGTGATCACGGCGAGGAAGAGGCCGAGGCCGAAGAACAGCACGGTCAGGGTGGTACGGAACAGCCCGAGCCACGGCGAGGACCAGTCGTCGGCGAACGGCGTCGCCCACGCCACCAGATCATCGGCACCGTAGCCGAGGCCGACGAGCGCCGCCGCGTACAGGACGAGGGTGATGAGACCGGGCAGCAGTCCGAACCCGAACCAGCGGCCGTGCCGGCCCACCCATCGTTGGCCCGCCACCAAGTAACCGAAACCCACCCCGAGATCGCGCATGGCGTCAGCGTACTGGCGCCCGGACACGGCCTCGGATGCCCGAGGGCCGTACTCCGTGGCGCGGGGTACGGCCCTCGGTCCGTCGCGAGCGGTGCGGCGGCGCGGCGGCGCTGCGGGTCAGGCGACCGACAGGTCCACCTCGATGTTGCCGCGCGTGGCGTTCGAGTACGGGCAGACCTGGTGGGCCTTCTCCACGAGCGCACGCGCCGTGTCGGCATCGACGTTCGGGATGGCCGCGGTGATCGCGACCGCCAGGCCGAAGCCGCCCTCGGCGGTCTTGCCGATGGAGACCGCGGCGGTCACCGTCGAGCCGGAGATGTCGGCCTTCTCCCGCCGGGCCACGACTCCCAGGGCGCTCTGGAAGCAGGCGCTGTACCCGGCCGCGAACAGCTGCTCGGGGTTGGTGCCCACGCCGCTCCCGCCCATGGACGCGGGCGGGTTGACGACGACGTCGAGGTTGCCGTCGTCGGACGAGACCCGGCCGTCACGCCCGTTCTCCGCGGTGGCGACGGCGGTGTAGAGCACGTTGATGTCCTGCACGGTCATGCCGGGAATTCCTCCTGCTGTGCGCCGCGGGTCGCGCCCACGATCGCGGCGGCCCGGAACCGGGCCGATCGGTGCGCCGGAGCGCCTGTCAGACGAGGGAAACGATCATCTTTCCGGTGTTCTCGCCGTGCAGCAGACCGAGGAAGGCGTCGAAGCCGTTCTCGATGCCCTCGACGACGGTCTCGCGGTACTTCAGCTCACCGGAGCCCAGCCACCCGGCCACGTCCTCGACGAACTTCGGCTGGAGCGCCGCGTGGTCGGCCACCAGCATGCCCTCGATGCGCAGTCGCTTGCCGATGACCAGGGCGAGGTTGCGCGGGGCGGGGGTCGGCTCGGTGGCGTTGTACTGGGCGATCATGCCGCACACCGTCACCCGGCCGTGCACCTTCAGCGAGGAGATCGCCGCTTCGAGGTGCTCGCCGCCGACGTTGTCGAAGTAGACGTCGATGCCGTCGGGGGCCGCCTCGCGCAGCTGCTCGGCGACCGGGCCGTTCTTGTAGTTGAAGGCCGCGTCGAAGCCGTACTCCTCCACGAGGAGCCGGACCTTCTCGTCGGATCCGGCCGAGCCGATGACCCGCGAGGCGCCCTTGATCTTCGCCAGCTGCCCGACCTGGCTGCCCACCGCGCCCGCCGCGCCGGACACGAACACGGCGTCGCCGGCCCGGAACGAGGCGACCTCGAAGAGGCCCGCGTACGCGGTGAGTCCGGGCATGCCGAGCACGCCGAGGTAGGCGGAGAGCGGGGCGAGCGAGCCGTCGACCTTCACCGCGCGCTTGGCCGGGACCTCGGCGTACTCCCGCCAGCCGAGGCCGTGCAGCACGTGGTCGCCGACCGCGAAGCCGTCCGCGTTCGAGGCGATGACCTCGCCGACCGCGCCGCCGTCCATCGGGCGGTCGAGCTCGAAGGGCGGGGTGTACGACTTCACGTCGTTCATCCGGCCCCGCATGTACGGGTCGACCGAGAAGTACAGGTTGCGCACCAGGACACGGCCCTCGCCGGGAGCGGTGACCGGGGCCTCGCGCAACGCGAGGTCCTCGGCCTTCGGCCAGCCGTGGGGGCGGGCGACGAGGTGCCATTCACGGCCGGACGTGGGAAGTGCTGCGGACATGGGCCCGGAATCTCCTCGATGTCTGACGGAGTGGGGGAAGCTTCGCCCCTGGCCCGTGCGGGGCCGGTGGGGGCGAAGATGTTTCAGAACCTGAAACAACCATGCTCCTGAATATTTCATGTTGTCAAGCAACCGGCTATCCTGGGCCTCATGGCCACCACCCGTTCAGACCCCCTCACCCTCGAAGTCGTCGAGCTCATCGGCACCGTCGTGGCGCGCTACTACGAGGAGTACGACGAGGCCGCGGCGGCCCACTCCCTCACCGGGGCCCAGGCACGGGTCCTCGGGCTGCTCGCCCTGGAGCCGATGCCCATGCGCCGGATCGCCCAGAAGCTGAAGTGCGAGCCGTCGAACGTCACCGGCATCGTCGACCGGCTGGAGGCGCGCGGGCTGGTGGAGCGCAGGCCCGATCCGGCCGACCGCCGGGTGAAGCTGGCCGCCCCGACGGAGCAGGGCACCCGGACGGCCCGGCAGTTGCGCGATTCGCTCACCTTCGCGCGGGAGCCGTTGGCCGAGCTGTCGGACGCGGAGCGTGCGACGCTGCGGGACCTGCTGCGGCGGATGCTCGGGGAGCCGGACGGCGGCCGGGCGTGACGGACCTTGCGGGGGCGCCGGACGCGGGCCGTCGGCCGCACGGAACCGTGAGACCGTCGGCCCCATGAGTCCGACCGCATCGTCGAACGCGTCCGCACCGTTCGGTCCCCGCGCGTTCCAGCTCGTCCTGTTGCGCCGGATGGCCGACCACCAGCCCGGTCTGGTGGAGGACGCCCGGCGGGAACTCGGCGCCTCCGCCGCCGAGATGCGGGAGGCCAACCGCCGCTGGCAGGCCATGGTCCGGGCGCCGCGGGGACGGGGTGCGCTGCGCCGCTACCGGTCGGTGCTCGGCGCGCCCGAGTCGTCGGCGCCCCGCACGATCGGCGACCTGGAGTGCGAGGCGCTGCGGTGGCGGGTGCCGCTCTGGCCGGACCTGCGGTTCGAGGTGATGGCCGCACCGGGCGGGGCCGTGTGGAACGAATGGCTGGTCCGGGCGGCCGGGGCACCGGGGCCCGAGCTGCACACGATCGGGGACCTGCGCCCCTGGTCGGCCACGGTGGACGAGGTGGCGCGGGCCTTCCCGCCGGCCCGTCCGATGGAGGGCGGCGCCCCGACCCGGTGGGCACTCGCGATCACCGCGCCCGGGACGGGTGAGCCGTATGTGGCCGAGTTCGCCTGGGGGCTGTTCCAGCGGCTGCTGCCCGGGAGGTGAGGGCCGGGGCCCGAGGACCGCCGCCGCGTCCCGTCACGTCGGCCCGTGCGCTGTCGACCCGTAACGACCTGGGGAGCAATAGGGAGCGGGCTCCCTACGCCCTGCGACTCCGCCTCCCGCGTTGTCGTCGGTCACCGACGCTCCACGTCGCCTCCCTCCTCCGCCTTGGATTCGAAGCCGCATGACGCCGCTCGCTGATCCACTCCCTTTTGCTCCCCAGGTCGTAACTCCGACGGCTCAACCCGGCGGGCGACACGACTCCGAACGGCGCACGATGCGTGGAGGGCCGGCCGCCGCCGGAACCCTCCACCGCGCTCTCGGGAGAACCTGCCGTGACCGTCAGTCTTGAGCAGTTGCGCCGTTGCCATGTCGCCGTCGACCTCGGGGCCGCCCGGACCCGGGTGTACGTGAAAGGACTCGGGCTCGTCGTCGACGAACCGAGCGCCGCCGCCGTGAACACGCGTACCGGTTCGCTGATCGCCGTCGGTGAGCTCGCCGAGCAGATGACGGGTCGCACCCCCGACTACATCCGGGTGGTCCGCCCGGTCACCGGCGGGACGGTCATCGACATCGAGATGGCCCAGCGCATGCTCCGCCAGCTGCTCGGCGAGCGGCTCCGCCGCCAGTTGCGCCGCAAGCCGCGGCTGCGGGCCGCCGCCTGCACCCCGCACGACAGCGATCCGCTCGCCCAGCGGGCCACCGTGGAGACCCTGGTCGGGCTGGGCGCGCGCCGGGTCGAGCTGGTCGACACCCTGATCGCGGCGGCCGTCGGCTGCGGGCTTCCGGTCGAGCAGCCGACCGCCACCATGATCATGGTGTGCGGGGCGGCGACCACCCAGATCGCGGTGCTCTCGCTGGGCTCGATCGTGACGGCGGTACGGGTGCCGATCGGCGGCGACGCCATCGACCACGCGGTGATCCAGCACCTGCGCCAGCACCACGAGCTGATGCTGCCGAGCCAGTCGGTGCGCCCGCTCCACCTGGCGCTCAGCGGCAGCGGTCTGAATCCGTACGGGCCCGCCGTGACCGAGATCCACGGCCGGGACGTGGCGACCGGGCTGGCCCGCTCGGTGCGGGTCGAGACGGCCGCGGTGCGGGAGGCGATCAACGCCCCGCTGACCGGGGTGCTCGACGGCCTCGGCAAGGTGCTGCGCGAGTGCCCGCCCGATCTGGTCGCCGACCTCACCGAATGCGGGATCATGATGGTCGGCGGCAGCGCGCTGCTGCCCGGACTGGACCAGATGCTGCGGGAGGCGACGGGCGTGCCCGTGCACATCGCGGAGCGGCCCGACGTGTGCTCCGTCCTGGGGCTGGGTGCGATGCTGGACGGGAAGATCGAGCCGCTGGTGCTCGACCCGCTCGCCTGCTGACGACCTCGCCCACGGGGGGAACGCGCATGACGGATGGGACAGGGAAGCGGAACGCGACGGCCCCGGGCGCGACGGACCCGGCAGGCCCGAACGCGGTGGACTCCGACACGGAGGCCACGTCCCGGCTGTCGAGGATCCTGGAAGCGGTGCTGAGCGTCGGGACCGACCTCGACCTGCGGGTCACGCTCCAGCAGATCGTGGACACCGCGACGGAGCTGACCGGGGCCCGGTACGGGGCACTCGGGGTCCTGGACCCCGAACTCGGCACCATCGGCGAGTTGTTCACCTGCGGCCTGGACGACGCCGGGCGTCGGCGCATCGGCGAGTTCCCCGACGGGCACTCCGGGATGCTCGGCGCCCTCCTCGGCGAGTCGGGGCCGTTGCGCTCCGACGACCTGACCACCGATCCGCGCTCCTGCGGGGTGCCGCCCGGCCATCCGGTGATGCGGTCCTTCCTCGGGGCGCCGATCCGGGTCCAGGACCAGGTGTTCGGCAATCTCTACCTCGCCGAGAAGCGCACCGGCCGCTTCACCGGCACCGACACGGCGCTGCTCCGGGTGCTGGCCTCACGGGCCGGGACCGCGATCGGCAACGCACGGCTGTATGAGGCGGCCCGGCAGCGGGAGCGCTGGATCGAGGGCGCCGCCGCCGTGACCACCACCCTGCTGACCGGCGGGAACGCCACCGACGCGCTGATGACGGTGGCCGAGGCTGCCCGGACGCTCGCGGACGCCTCCGCCGGGGTGATCCTCCAGCCCACCGAGGCGGGCGGCATGGAGATCGTCACCGCGTCCACTCTCGACGACCCGGCCGGAATCGTCGGCACGACCATCGAGCCCGGCTCCCCCGTGCTGGCCCAACTGCTCGGCGGGGAACCGGTATTCATAGACGACTCGGCAACCGATCCGCGGATGACCACGCATGTCCGGTCGCGGTTCGGGCCCAGCATGATGCTGCCGTTGCAGAGCGGCGGGCGGCTGATCGGCACCCTCGCCCTGCCGCGACGGCGCGGCGCGCGCCCGTACACGGCTCTGGACCGGCAGTTGGCCTCGCAGTTCGCCTCGCAGGCCGCGCTGGCCCTGGTCCTGGCGGACTCCCAGTCCGACCGGGAGCAGCTCGCGGTGTACGAGGACCGGGACCGGATCGCCCGCGATCTCCACGACCTCGTCGTGCAGCGGCTGTTCGCGACCGAGATGATGCTGGAGTCGACCCGCCGCAGAGCCCCGTCCCCGGAGACGGACGAACTGCTGGACCGGGCCGTGGACGAGCTGGACTCCACCATCCACGAGGTGCGGACGGCGATCTTCGCCCTCCAGCAGCCGCCCGCGGAGGCGCCCACCACCTTCCGGGGCCGGGTGCTGCGGGAGACCGGGGGTGCCGCCGCCGTCCTCGGCTTCCAGCCGTCGGTGCATTTCGACGGGGCGGTCGACGCCCTGGTGCGGGAGCCCGTGGAGCGGGAGCTGCTCGCCGCGCTGCGGGGTGCGCTCGCCGCCGCGCACCGGCGGGCCGGTGTGTCGGCGATCGAGGTGGAGGTGGACGCGACGGCGGCACTGCCGGACGGGCGGCCCGCGGTGCGGCTGGCGGTGGCGGACGACGGCCGCGAGGAGGACGGCTCACGCTCGTCGACGCTCGTCTGGCAGGCACCGCTCTGAGCCCTTCGGAGCCGTCACCCGGCGGGCCCGGTTCCGAGTCCTTGGGGCCCGTCACCCGGAGGGCGCGGCCCGCAGCGCGATCCGGGTGGTGGAGTGGGCGACACCGGCCTCCCGCTTGAGCCTGCGCAGCAGTCCGTCCAGGGCGGCGGTGTCGGCGACGGTGGCGCGGACGAGGTAGTCGTGGCCGCCGGTCACGTGCACCACCTCGGTGATGCCGGGAAGGGCGAGCACCGCCCGCTCGAACGTCTCGTTGGCCGTGTCGATGCGCAGCGTCACGTCGATGAAGACGACAAGGCCCGTGCGGGTGTCGGCGGCCGGGTCGATGATCACGGTGAATCCGCGGATCACCCCGTCGCGGCGCAGCCGGCGCACCCGGTCCGCGGCGGCGTTGGCGCTGAGTCCGACCCGTACGCCCAGATCGCGGTACGAGATCCGGGCGTCCTCCTGGAGGATGCCGAGGATTTCCCTGTCCAGACGGTCCATGTCACGATTGTCCCAGTTTTCTATGGATTGCGGTTCCGGGGCGGGGCATCGTGGGCGCGAGGGGACGGGCGGGGCCCGTGCTCCCGTCCCGGTCCCGGTCACGGAGTGTGTGGCCCCGCCCGGCGCAGTCCGGCGGGCCCGCGGGGGCCGTCCGCCCTTGACCGGAGGGGTGGAAACAGTCGTCGAGGGGTCCCCCGCACGAGTCGGCGCAGTGCCGTCGGCCGCCTGCCGGCCCGGTAGTACAGCGGGGCCGAGCAGCAGGTCCGCGAGCCGGTCGACGGTCCGTTCGCCGACGCCCGGTCCGTCGCCGCGGGCGAGGAGGACGCGCAGTCCGTCGTCGCGTCCGTTCAAGGGTGCGCAGGGGCCGGGCCCGCGCCCGTACCGCGGTCATGGCCGGGGCCGGGTGACCGTGGGGCCGGGTGACCGTAGGGTCGGGCAGATGACACCTCTTCTGCCCCAGCCGGCCGATGCCTCCACGCGGGAGGCCGTGCGGTTCGGCGCACACGCGTTGACGTACGAGCGACTGGCCGCCGCCTCCGCCGCACTCGCCGCGCGGCTGACCGGAGCCGGGCGGGTCGCCGTCTGGGCCACGCCCACGCCGCAGACTGTGGTCGCCGTCGTGGCGGCGCTGCGGGCCGGGGTGCCCGCGGTGCCGCTCAACCCGAGGACGGGCGCGCGCGAACTCGGGCACATCCTCGCCGACAGCGATCCGGGCCTGGTGCTGGCCGGGGCGGGCGACGTGCTGCCGCCGGAGCTGGACGCGCGGCCCCGCATCGATGTCGACACGGACCCGGACGACGGCGTCGCGGCCCCGTTCCCGGAGCCCTCCCCCGAGTCACCCGCGCTGATCGTCTACACCTCCGGCACCACCGGCCCGCCCAAGGGTGCGGTCCTGCCCCGGCGGGCGATCGCCGCGTCGCTGGACGCGCTGGCGGACGCCTGGCGGTGGACCGGCGACGACGTGCTCGTCCACGCGCTGCCGCTGTTCCACGTGCACGGGCTGATCCTGGGCGTGCTCGGGCCGCTGCGCCGGGGCGGATCGGTGCGGCACCTGGGCCGGTTCGCCGTGGACGGGGTGGCCCGGGAGCTCTCGTCCGGCGCCACGATGCTCTTCGGCGTACCGACGATGTACCACCGGCTCGCCGAGACGCTGGACGGCTCCGGCAGCGAGGCGGCCGAGCTGGCGAAGGCACTGGCCGGAGCCCGGCTGCTGGTGTCCGGATCGGCGGCGCTGCCGGTCCACGACCACGAGCGGATCGCCGCGGCGACCGGTCGCCGGGTCATCGAGCGGTACGGCATGACCGAAACCCTGATGAACACCGGCGTGCGCGCCGACGGGGAACCGCGCCCCGGCACCGTCGGCGCACCCCTGGGCGGGGTCGAGCTCCGCCTGGTCGAGGAGGACGGCACCGTCCTCACCGATCCCGGCGCCATCGGCGAGATCCAGGTCCGCGGCCCGAACCTCTTCACCGGCTACCTCAACCGCCCCGACGCCACCGCCGCCGCGCACACCGCGGACGGCTGGTTCCGCACCGGCGACATGGCCACCCGGGATGCCGACGGCTACGTGCGGATCGTCGGCCGCAAGGCCACCGACCTGATCAAGAGCGGCGGCTACAAGATCGGCGCGGGCGAGATCGAGAACGCGCTGCTGGACCACCCCGGCGTCCGCGAGGCGGCCGTCACCGGTGAGCCGGACCCGGACCTGGGCGAGCGGATCGTCGCCTGGGTGGTGCCCGCCGACCCCGACGCTCCCCCGGCCGAGGCCGAGCTCGCGGACCATGTGGCCGCCCAGCTGGCCCCGCACAAGCGCCCGCGCACGGTCCGCTACCTGGAGGCGCTGCCCCGCAACGACCTGGGCAAGATCATGAAGCGGTCGCTGCGCCCCTGACCGGCCGTCCCCGGTGCTGCGGCGCGGGCACCGCGCAGCACCACCGGGCCCGGATTCCGGCGGCCGGGCGTCACGGCTGCGGGTCCTTCGCGTCGTACCTGGCGAATCCGCGGTGGCGCAGCCCCAGCAGCGCCACCGCGACGACGCAGGCGATCCCGCCCCCGGTCACCGCGAGGCCGGGCGAGAAGAGGTCGGAGACCGATCCGGCCAGGAAGTCGCCGAGCCTCGGTCCGCCCGCCACGACCACGATGAACACGCCCTGAAGCCGCCCGCGCATCTCGTCCGGCACCGCCGCCTGGAGCATGGTGTTCCGGAAGACCATCGAGGTGGTGTCGGCACATCCGGCGAGCGCCAGGAAGAGCAGCCCGAGCCAGAGCTGGCGGGTCAGCCCGAAAACCGCGACGGCGGCACCCCAGGCGGCCACGGCGAGCAGGACGGCCAGGCCGTGCCGCCGGACGCGCCCCAGCCACCCGGAGAACACCCCGCCGAGCAGTGCCCCCAGCGCGGGTGCGGCGACCAGCAGCCCGGTGGTCCTGGCGTCGCCGCCGTACCAGACCACGGCGACCACGGGGAACAGCGCACGGGGATGGGCCAGCACCATGGCGCACAGGTCGGTGAAGAAGGTCATCCGCAGGTTGGGCCTGGCCCCGAGGAAGCGCAGACCGTCCGCGACCGACGCCCGGCCGGTCCCCGCGCCCTCCTCCCGTTCCGGAAGCATCGAGGGCAGCCGCCACATCGCGTACAGCGAGGCGGTGAAGGTGACGGCGTCGACGGTGTACGCCGCCCGGTACCCCCACCAGCCGACGACGAGGCCGCCGAGCATCGGTCCGACCAGCATGCCGGTGGTGCTGGTCATGGAGGTGAGCGCGTTGGCGGCGGGCAGTTGCTCGGCCGGCAGCAGCCGGGCGATCATCGAGCTGCGGGCCGGTGAATTGACCGCGAAGCAGGCCGCTTGGAGGGCGACGACCGCGTACAGCGGCCACACCCGCTCCAGGCCGACGACGGCCGCGACGACCAGTACCAGGGAGAGCACGAACGATCCCGCCGCACTGACCAGCCCCAGTTTGCGGCGGTCCAGGGTGTCCGCGACGGCACCGCCGTACAGCCCGAAGACCACCAGCGGCACGAACGAGCAGAACCCGATCAGGCCGACCGAGAAGGCGGACTCGGTGATGTCGTAGACCTGGAGCGAGACGGCGAGCGATGTCATGCCCTGGCCGATCCAGGAGACCGTGTTCCCGAACCAGAGCCGCCGGTAGTCGGGGGACGTGCGCAGCGGGGTCAGGTCGGCGAGGAGGCGTGCGCGGCGCGGGGGGCCGCCGGGGTCCGGCCCGGTGGTGGGCGGGGGGTCCGCCGGTGCGGCCGGCCCCGGCACGCGCACCGGTTCGGGGGGTCCGGTCGCCGGTCCCGGCGTTCCCGATGGTTCGGCCTGCTCCGACGTCTCCGCTGTTTCGCTCACAACGGATGGTAGCGACACGGATGGCGGTGCCGCTCCCGGCACCGGCGGCCGGCGTGCGGTCGCTCGCCGGGCCCCTGTCGCCGGGCCCCGGCCCGGCCGTTACTACCTCGCCCACGATGGGCAGTGGGGGAAGGAGCGGTGTCCGGGGCCTTCGAATCCAAGGCGGAGGAGGGAGCCGACGCTGAGCGTCGACGACCGACGACAACGCCGGAGGCGGAGGTCCCGGACGCCGCGACGCCGCTGCCCATCGTGGGCGAGGTAGTTACCCGCTCCGTCAGCGCCAGTGGATTCCCGAGGGGCGGGCCGGGCGGTGCTGCTCGACGGCGTCGCGGGGACGCGTCCTGCGCTCGAACAGGGTGGCGTACAGGCCCTGCCGGGTCAGGAGTTGGGCGTGGGTACCGGACTCCACCAGCCGTCCCTCGTCCACGACCAGAATGCGGTCGGCGTCCGAGGCGAGGGCCAGGTCGTGCGTGATGACGATGGTGGTGCGCCCCTCGGCGAGGCGCCGCAGCGGCTCGATGATGCGTTGCGCGGCCAGCCGGTCCAGCCCGGTGGTGGGCTCGTCGAGGAGCAGGACGGGTGCGTCGCGCAGCATCGCGCGGGCGATCGCGATGCGCTGCAACTGGCCGCCGGACAACCGGGAGGTGCCGGTGGAAATGACGGTGGCATATCCCTGCGGCAATGTACGGATGAACCCGTCGGCGTCGGCCGCCCGCGCCGCCGCCACGACGTCACGGTGCGTCACGTCGGTGTGTCCGCAGCCGATGTTCTCCTCGATGGTGTCGTGCAGGACGAGGGTCTCCTGCGGGAGCAGGGTGATGTTGCGGCGCACGTAGTCCAGTGGCAGCCGGTCGACGGACACGCCGTCCAGCCGGATGCTGCCGCTGTCGGGGTCGTAGAAGCGCAGCAGCAGCGCCGCCAGGGTGGACTTGCCCGCGCCGCTGGGGCCGGTGACGACCACCAGTTCGCCGGGGCTCGCCGTGAACGAGAAGTCCCGGAGCACCGGCTCCTCGCCGCCGGGGTACCGGAACCGGACCGCGCGCGCCTCCACCTCGCCGCGCGCCCGTTCCCGGGGCGGGGCCGGTACGGAGGCGGCGGGGTCGGTGACGGCGGGGCGGGAATCGAGGATCTCCAGCAGGCGTTCGGCGCCGGCGGTCGCCGCGGTGGCCGTGAGGCCGAGCTGGCCCAGGGAGCGGATCGGCGGGTAGAGGTAGCCGATGAAGGCGGCGAAGGCGAGCAGCTGTCCGAGGGTCATCCGGCCCTCGGAGATCTCCCACGCCCCCAGCCCGATGACCGTCAGAACGCACAACGTTTCGAGGACTTCGACGAGTTGCTCGTAGAACTCGGTGAGCCGGACCGCCCGCACCGCCGCCTTCAGCCGGATGCGCGCCTTGCCGAGCAGCCGGGCCTCCTCGTCGCGCTGCCGGTTGTACGCCTGGGTCATCACGACGTTGACCAGCGTCTCCTCGACCACCGCCGTGATGGCGCCGTCCGCCGCCCGGCCGCGCCGGGACACGGCCCGCAGCGGTCCGGCGAACCGGCGGGTGGTGTACCAGAACAGCGGCACCATCACGAAGGTGGCGAGGGCGAGGTCCCAGCGGAGCCACAGCGCGGCGGCGGCGTAGAAAACGGTGCTGAACAGGGCCGAGGCCGCGCCGACGATGCCGGAGACCACGAGCGCCTCGATGGCCTCCACGTCGCCGGTCAGCCGCTCCACCAGGTCGCCGCGGCGATTGCGCTGGTAGAAGTGCGGTGGCAGCGTCTGGAGATGGCCGAAGACACGCGCGCGCAGCCGCAGCACGAAGCGTTCGGCGGTCCAGGCGGCGACGGAGTTGCCCAGATAGCCCGTCACCGCGCCGATGACGGCCACGGCGAGCCACTGGCCGGCCGGCTTCCAGAACGCGCTGACGGTGCCTTCCCGCAGGGCGCTGTCGGTGAGTTCGGCGAAGAGCAGCACCGTGATGGTCTCGGCGACGGCAGAAAGGACGGCGCACACGAAGACCAGGAACAGCCAGCGTCGATCGCCCCTGGTCAGCGGCCAGAAGCGGCGGAACGCCGCCATGATGCCGACGGGATCGGTACGGATCGGTACGTCCGTCACCGATTCGCGGGTGGAGTCCTGGGTGGGTTCGTGGTCGGGAGGTTCTTCCTCGTGGGGCGCTGGGCGCCTCGGTGAACTGCGCAGGCGCATGGGCGTCACGTCACACAGGCTCTCGGTGCCATGGACCGTTTCCATGGGCGCGGGCCGCCCCCATACCGCGAGGCCGACCCGCGCCGTAGCACGAGCCTGCCTCGATTCGGGGATGGAGTCAGGGATGCGGGTCAGTAACGCCCACGACCACCGCGGTCGCCGAACCTGCCGTAGTCGCCGTAGCCCCGGTCTCCGCGTCCACGTCCGCGGTCGCCTTCGCGATCCCGTCCGCGCCCACGGTCACCGTGGTCCCTGTCCCTGTAGTCGAAGATGCTACGAACCTTCATCTTCGCCTCCTTCGGAGGGTTTGATGCGCCGCCCCTGGTTCCTTCGACGGCACTTCCGACACTACGACGCCCCTCTACGGCCAACAAGTCGGGCAAGCCACAATCCGGATAAAAGATGAAAATGGCGGCACATCATCCCGAGCGTGGTCATGAGTGACGCTCCGCAGGCCCGCTCCCGCGGCGGCACGCGCCGTCAGCCCGCGTGCGTCCCGGAACGGCGCGGGCGGGCCGGGAGGCCGTCGACGCTGAGGGAGTTCTTCTCGCGCATGTACTCCTCCAACTGCGTGCGCGTCTTGCGCTCCCCCCATTTGTCCTGGAGGTCCCGCTCCCGCACCAGGGTCATCTCCGGGACCGTGAAGCCGCAGGAATCGGCGATGCGGTCCAGGGACACCACGACGATCGAACGCGGAATCGGATGGGTGCCGAAGTTCCCGATCAGAGCGTCCCATTCGGACGAGTCCGGGAAGACGCAGCGGCCCTCCCCGTACAGCCGCACGATCTTCGGGCGGGCGGTGAACGAGCAGAACATCAGGGTGATCCGCCGGTTCTCCCGCAGGTGGGCGATGGTCTCCGCGCCCGAACCGATGAGATCCAGGTAGGCCACCGTGACGTCGTCGAGCACGGCGAACGTGTCCATGCCGCCCTTGGGCGACACGTTGACACGGCCGTCGGCGGCGAGCGGCGCGGTGGCCACGAAGAACATCGGCGCCTCGGCGACGAAGGACCGCAACGCCGGGGTCAGCACCTCGTAGAGCTTGCCCATGGGCCGTTCATCCCTTCTCCGGCGTCGCCGTGCGGTGCGCCGGCGTGCCGTCCGTCTCCCCGGGCGCCGTCCCCGGGCCCGGAGGTCCGATCAGGCGGTCCGGGCGGGGGGCCACCGCGGCGATGGGACGGGGGTGCGCGGCCGGCTCCCCCGGTGTGGTGCGGATGGTGATGGCCGAGGCGAGTTCCCGGGCCCGTCCGCGCGCCTCGTCGGCGTCGGCGCCACGGACGACGAGCAGCCCGGAACGGTCGTACGACCAGGCGATGGGCAACACCGTGTCGCCGGGCGAGACACCGATCTGCACATCGACGACGTGCGGGTCGGCCCGTACCGCCTCGGCCCCGTCGACGGACTCGACGACGCCCGGCTCGGCGGTGAGGAAGCGGATCGCCGCGCCGCACCGGGGGGCGCCGGGGAACTCCGGTGCGGTGTCCCCCGCGTACCAGCGGAAGGCCAGGGCGTCGATGTCGATGCCGTACACCTCCTGGACGAGGTCCGCAATCCGGTCCCCGCCACGCCGGTTGTGCGACTCCACGAGGCGGGGGCCGTCCGGGGTCAGCTTGATCTCGGTGTGCGACGGGCCGTCCCGCAGGCCGACCGCGTCGAGCATGCGCACCACGAGCTCGTCGACGGCCGCGGCGAGGTCCGGGGCCAGTCCGGCGGGCTGTACGTGGCCGATCTCGACGAGGGAGCCGAGCGTCTCCTTCGCGGTGTGGGCCAGGACGACGTGGCGCCCGTCGTAGGAGAATGCCTCGACGCTGATCTCCGGCCCCTCCAGGTACTCCTCCATCAGGAAGGTGTGCAGCCCGAACGCGCGGGCCCACGCGGCCACGGCGGGCACGTCCTCGGGGCCGTGCACGAGGCGCACGCCGATACTGCCGGAACCGAGTCGCGGTTTGATCACCGCGCGGCCGTGCGCCCCGACGAACGCGCGCAGGTCCTCCTCGCCGCGGCCCAGGCGGGCCGCCGTGGCGTCCACCCCCCGCTCGTCGAGGCGGGCCCGGAAGGCGAGCTTGTCCTGGAGGACCCGGACGACCTCGTGCCCGGTGCCGGGCAGGCCCAGGGCGGTGGTCGCCTCCGCCGCGGTCTCCAGGCCGTCCTCGATCATCGAGACGACCCGCTCGACGGGACGGTCCGCGTGCAGGGCCCGGAGCAGCGCGACGACGGCGTCCGGTTCCCGGTAGTCCGTCAGCAGTGCTTCGGAGACCTCCGCGAGGCCCGCCGCGGCGAGTTCACCGGGCTGGTGGATCCAGACCACCTCGAAGCCCGCGGCACGGGCCTTGCGCAGGGCGGCCGGGGTGCCGCCGACGACCGCCACGCGCCTGACGTCGTTCATGCCCTCAACTCCCGTCCCGCGGCGTTCTCCAGCCAGCGGACCACCTCGACGTTGTCCGCGCCCGCGTCCAGATCCGTCCCGGCCCGTTCCCACAACTCCCGGCAGGCGGTGCCGAACGGGGCCGGGCCGCCCGCCTCGGCCTGCAGGGCGGTGGCGATGCGGATGTCCTTGAGCATCAGCCGCAGCGCGAAGCCCGAGTCGAAGGTACCGGGCAGCACGTGGTCGGGCAGCTTGGTCTCGGAGGCGTGGTTGCGGCCGGTGGAGGCGTTGACGACCTCCAGCATGACGGCGGGGTCCAGGCCGAACGCCCGCCCGGCGAGCATGACTTCGGCGACGGCGGCCAGATTCACCGCCGACAGCAGGTTGTTGAGGGCCTTCAGCGCGTGACCGGCACCGGCCGGGCCGACCCGGTGGATCCGGCCGAGCGCGGAAAGCACCTCCGCGGCCCGGTCGAGGGCGTCGGCGTCCCCCGCGGCCATCAGGGTGAGTTCACCGGCGCGGGCCGCGGCGGGGCTGCCGGAGACCGGGGCGTCCACCACGCGGACCCCGAACCCGGCTGCCAGTCGCCCGAGTTCCAGGGTGTCGGCGGGCGCCGAGGAGCCGGTGTCGACGAGCACGGCGCCGGGTTCCAGCGCGGGCAGCAGCACGTCGGCGACCTGCCGGACGGCGGCACCGTCCGGCAGCATCGTGACGACCACCGGGGCGGCCAGGCCCGGCACGTCCGGTGCTGCCGAGACTCCGGGGTGCGCCGACGCCCGGCGCACCGCGTCCGCGTCCAGGTCGAGGACGACCACCTCGTACCCGCGGTCGGCGAGCCTGCGGCACATCCCCCCGCCCATCGCTCCGAGCCCGGCGAAACCCACCCGCATGATGTGATCCGTCCTTCCGTCCACTGTGTCCCTGTCGTTCGTTCCGTCGTGGGCGGCCCTCACCGTGTCCGCCCGCCGTCCCGTCATGTCCCGGCCGGTGCCTCGGCGCGGGCCCCGGCGCCGAGCGCGACCCGCTCGGCACCCACGCCCGCGAGCAGGAACACCGCGGCGGCGCCGATCCACCCGGCGGTGCCCGCGCCGAGCAGCAGCCCGGTGACCACCACCGGCCCGAGCACCCGCTCCGCGGACAGCCCCAGGTTGAACACCGCCAGGTAGCGCCCGCGCGCCTCGGGCGGTGCCAGCGCGATGGACAGCTCCCAGCCCGCGGAGTTGGCCATGACCTCCCCCAGCGACAGCGCGACGACGGCCGCCCCCAGCCAGCCGACCGCGACCCAGGTGCCGGTGCTGCCGGCCGCCGCGAAGCACAGCCCGGCCGCCGCGAGCACCGCACCGGCCGCGGCCATCAGGCGGCTGGTGCGGCGCAGCCCGTCGGCGAACCGGCTGACCGGGATCTGCAGGACGACGACGAGGCCGGTGTTCAGCGCGAACAGCACGGACACCGTGACGCGCGGCGCGTCCGTGTGCTCCAGCACCCATACCGGCATCGCCACGAGCAGCAGGGCGTCGAAGAAGGTGAGCAGGAAGTTCAGCCCGGTCAGCGCCAGGTAGCGCGGATACGGCAGCGCCCACCTGGCCCGCTCGCGGACCGCCGGACGCTCGTTCTCCCGCACCCGCAGAACCAGTGCCGCGCCCCCGAGGAAGGCGAGGCCGATCGCCCCGAGGGTGATCCGGTAGGCGAGGAGGGTGTCGCTGACCAGGGCCGCGCCCGCCGCCATCGCGCCGACGCCGAGCCCCACGTTGCGCACCACGTTGATCACCGCGAGCACCCGGGTCCGCTCCCGCTGGTCGGGCACCGACCCGGCCACCAGTGCCTGGAGGACGGGCGGCGCGGCCCGGTCCACCGCGATCGCGAGCAGGGTGACCACCAGGAACTGCCAGAAGGAGGTGACGACGGCGTACGTCACGCAGCAGGCCGCGCGGATCGCGTAGAGCACCGCCAGGACCCGTCGTGCCCCGTACCGGTCGGCGAGTTCGCCGCCGAACAGCGACACGGCGAGCGCCACGGCCCCGGCGGTGGCGAGCCCCACCCCGACCTGGTTGGCCGTCAGGCCCACCTGGCGGGTGAAGAACGCCATGGAGGAGGCCATGAACAGGCCGATGCCCAGGGACTGGACCAGGGCCGCCGCGGCCAGCCGGCCGCCGCCGTCGGGGAGTCGGGCGACCCGCATGTCACTCCGCTCCGAATGCGAAGTCCACCCGGTCCTCCAGCTCCATCTCCCGCACGATCCGCCGGATTCCGGAGAAGTCCCGCACCAGCAGGTCGTTGCCGGCGTCGGCGCGGCAGTCGGCGACGATCTCGTCGGCGCGTTCGATGCCCGCGTGGGCGAGGATGCCGGGCCACACCTCGAAGTCCTGGGCGACGAAGGCGTGCAGCGCCTGGGGCAGGTAGTCCGTGAACGCCCTGCGCTGCTTCTCGTCGAGGTGCGTGTACAGCGCCTTGGCGACCTCCACCATGACCGAGGAGTGGGCCGATTCGTCGCGGGCGTGCAGCCGGGGCACGAGGGCGTGCAGCGGCTGGACGGTCTCGTCGCGGGAGAGCAGTTCCAGATAGGCGTTGACGCTGATCTCGGAGACGGTCGTCCAGACGAGCTTGAGCAGGTCCCGCTCCCACCGCTCGCTCGTCCGCGCCTCGGCGGCCAGGAGCCTTCGGTAGGTGACGGTGTGCGGGTAGTGCGGCTCGTCGGTCACCGCCCGCACCTCGCGGGTGCGCTGCATGGCGACCATGTGCATGTACGTGTGCCACACCTCGTCGACGTGGGTCTGCTGCACGGCCCGCTTGAGCTGGACGCCCTCGGCGCCCGGGAAGACGCCGTGCATGATCATCGCGAAGGTGGGGTTGGCGACGTGCTCCTCGGCGGCGATGACGCGCTCGTTGTACACGAGCCAGGCCATGGTCAGGACGTCGCGGCGCTGTTCGGGGGTGGCGGCGAGGAACAGCGGGTGCTCGGCGAACGGCAGCAGCCGGACCGGGTAGTCGGGGAGCGACTCGTCGTACTCCTCGGGCTCGGCGATGCGGTCGAGGTCGGTGCGGATGGTCGCGCGGCGCGGCCAGGCGTCGGCGATGCGGCGCAGCACGGTCTCGTCGATGTGTCCGGGCTCGCCGTCGGTGCCGCCGAGTTCCTCGGTGTTCTCGTTCAGGACGGTCACTGCCCTTCCCCTTCCGTTGCCGCCGAGCCGATCGCGTCGGCGAGAACGGTGATGCCGCCCCGCAGTCCGTCCTCGTCGATGACGAAGGGCGGCATGATCTTCAGGACCTGTCCGCGCGCCCCCGAGGTCTCGACCAGGAGGCCCCGGTCGAAGGCGGCCCGGGAGACGCGGTCGGCGAGGCCGTCGTCGGTGAAGGCGAGTCCGCGGATCAGTCCGCGGCCGCGCACGGCGCAGCCCAGGTGGCCGAAGGTCCGGGCGAGTTCGCCGAGGAGTTCCTCCAGCAGGGCGGCGGTTCTCGCGACGCGGTCGGTGAAGGCGGGGTCGTCCCAGTTCTCCAGGCAGGCTGCGGCGGTGACGAAGGCGAGGTTGTTGCCGCGGAACGTGCCGCTGTGCTCACCGGGTCCGAGCAGATCGAGTTCGGGGCGGACCAGGGTGAGCGCCATGGGCAGGCCGTAGCCGCTGATGGACTTCGACAGACAGATCAGGTCGGGCACGATGCCGGCTTCCTCGAAGCTGAAGAAGGTGCCGGTGCGGCCACAGCCCGCCTGGATGTCGTCGACGATCAGCAGGATGTCCCGTTCGCGGGCCGCCGCGGCGAGCCGGCGGAGCCAGTCGGGGCTCGCCGCGGCCAGACCGCCCTCGCCCTGCACCGTCTCGACGACGAGGGCCGCGGGCCTGTCGATGCCGCTGCCCGGGTCGTCGAGGAGCCGGACGAGGTGGTCGACGGTGTCGGTGTCCGGCCCGAAGTAGCCCTCGTAGGGCATGCGTGTGACGTGACCGAGCGGGACTCCGGCGGCGCCCCGTTTGAAGGCGGTGGCGGAGGCGGCCAGGGCGCCGAGCGAGAGACCGTGGAAGCCGCCGGTGAAGGCGACGATGTCGGTGCGGCCGGTGACCCGGCGGGCGGTCTTGAAAGCGGCCTCGACGGCGTTGGTGCCGGTCGGGCCGGTGAACTGGACGCGATGGTCGAGTCCGCGCGGGGCGAGGACCACCTCGTGGAAGCGGCGCAGGAAGCGGGCCTTGGCCGTGGTGTGCAGGTCGAGGCCGTGCGCGGGGCCGTCGGCGAGGACGTAGTCGACGAGTGCGGCCTTCGCCTCGGGCGGGTTGTGGCCGTAGTTGAGCGCACCGGCGCCGGAGAGGAAGTCGGTGTACTCGCGGCCCTGTTCGTCCCACATGCGGTGGCCGGAGGCGCGGGTGAAGACGGCGGGGAAGCGGCGGCAGTAGGTCCGCACCGCCGATTCGAGCGCGTCGAAGACGGTGGTGCCGGAGGTCGGTTCGGTGACGGTCAAGACACGCTCCAGGGATCGGTGTCGGTGATCCGCGCGGCCTGGCGGGCGTCGAGCGCGGTGCGCGGGGAGAGCGGGAACCAGCCCGCGAGGGTGAGCCGGATCAGTTCGCGCATCCGGTCCGCGATGAGGTCGGGGGTGTACGCCTCGGGCACGTCGGCGGCGTCGATGGTGGGGGTCGGCGGGAAGTAGCGGCCCGGCCGGGCGGGGCGCACCACGGCGTCCCACAGGTTGAGGCTCTGTCCGCCGAGGCGGGCCCGGCCGCTGAACACCGAGTAGACGGGCAGGCCGGCCGGGTGGGGGCGGCTCAGTGCCTGGTTGACCGGCTCGCTCACCATCTCCACGATCAGGCCGCAGGCCCCCGCGTCCCGGGCCCGGCGGGCGCGGGCGAACAGCTCCAGCGCGTCGTCCACGGCGTCCCCGTGCCGGCCCAGGCCGGTGAGCTGGGGGGTGTAGCCGATGTGGGCGAGGGTGGGCAGGCCGGTGGCGGCGACCGCCTCCACGCAGCGCAGTTCGTCCTCGCCCGCCACTTCGATCTTCACCGCGTCGGCGCCGGCTCCGGCGAAGCGGGCGGCGGCCTCCCGGGCCGCGGCGGGTCCGGCGGTGGCTCCGTCGGGCAGGTCGGCGAGCAGGAACGGGACCCGGGGCGCGGCGAACACCCGGTCCATCGCGCCGCGGACCTCGTCGACGAGGCCGACCAGGGTCGACAGCGCCCAATCGCGTTCGGCGGTGCCGGACAGGACGGTGGTGGGGCGGCCGAGGTGGGTCATGAAGTAGGAGTCGCCGACCATCACGCATTCGACGGGGCTGTCGACCAGGTCGGGGGCGCGCAGCGCCCCGGCCAGCCCCTCGATCTCGTAGTCGCGGTAGGCGTTGATCTTCAGGCCGAGCTGGGCCGGCGACTCGTGGCGCCGCAGGTACGGCGCGAGGGCGCCGGCCGGCGGCGGGGCGGTAACGAGCTGGGGAACAATAGGGGTGGAGCAGCGAGCGTCGTCATGCGGCTTCGAATCCGAGGCGGAGGAGGGAGTGATGGCGGAGTCATCGCGACCGACGACAACGCGGGAGGCGGAGTCGCAGGGCGTCGCGAGCCCGCCCTCTCTTGCTCCCCAGCTCGTGAGTTCGGCACTCATGCGGCGCCCTCCCCGTGGACCTTGTTGATGCGGTGGACCGCGTCGCACACCGTCTGCGGCGGCGCGGCGGTGAAGCACAGGCGGGCCCAGGCGTCGCAGTGCGCGCCGAAGACCCGGCCGGGGGCGAGTCCGACGCCCTCCTCGGCGCAGCGGCGGACGAACGCCTCGCCGTCGCCGTATCCCCTCAGGTCGAGGAAGGTGTAGAGGCCGCCGGTGACGGGGGTGTGGGGGATCTCCAGGGCGTCGGTGGCGAGGCGGCCCGCCTCCGCGGCGAGGCGGCGGCGCTCGGCGAGCTCGGACGACGGGGTGGACAGGGCCTCGTACGCGGCGAACTGGGCGGCAGTGGAGACGGAGTACAGGGTGTGCAGCGACCACTTGGTCAGCGTCTCGGTGCAGCCGGGCGGGGAGATGAGGTGGCCGACGCGGGCGCCGGGCATCGCGTACGTCTTGCTGCACGAGTACACGGAGAAGGTGCGGGCGTCGGCGCCGCCGACGGTGGCCGGGTCGAGGAAGCCGTCGGGCGAGAAGTCGTAGTTCTCGTAGGCGTTGTCGGCGATCAGCCACAGGTCGTGCCGCTCGGCCAGGTCGACGAGGCGGGCCAGCTGGTCCTCGTCGAGTCGGTAACCGGTGGGGTTGTTGGGGTTGTTGAAGTAGATGGCGCGGGTGCGTGGACCCACGGCTGCGCCGATGACGGAGATGAAGTCGAAGGCGGGGTCCGGGTCCGGGCCGGACAGCTCCAGGAACACCGGCACCTCGCGGGGCACGCCGCCCGCGGCATGGACCAGGCCGGTGGCGAAGAGCCACTGCGGGGAGAGGACCAGCACGTCGTCCCCGGGGCTCAGGATCGCGTGCAGCACGACGGCGATGGCGTGCGTGGCCCCGGAGGTGACCAGGATCCGGTCCGGGTCGACGGGGGTGGCGCGGCGCTCCCCCGCCGTCTCGGCGAGGCGCTCGCGCAGGGCGGGGACGCCGACGGGCGGCGCGTGTTCGTGCGGTGCGATGCCGAACTCGGCGCGCTCCCAGGTCCGGGGCCGGGCGCACGGCGGGAACACGGTCTTCCCCTGGTGCAGCCCGACCGGCGCCCCGTGCCCGTGGGCCCGGAGCAGCCGCTCGACGGCGACCAGTGGTGAGGGGGGTATCTCGGTCAGTGGACGGCTGAGGGACGGCATGGCGATGTCTCCTGGTCGGCGGTGGCCGGCGTGGCGGCGGTCGCTTTCTCTCCGGCCGGTGTGCCCGCGTGGCCGGCCGCCGCGCCCCGGGGCGGGCGGGGCAGGCCGAGGTTCTCGCGGAGGGTGGTGCCCTCGTAGGCGGTACGGAACAGTCCCCGGCGCTGGAGTTCGGGCACCACCAGGCCGACGAAGTCGTCGAGGCCGTCGGGCAGGACCGCGGGCATGATGTTGAAGCCGTCGGCGGCGCCGGTGGTGAACCACTCCTCCAGCTCGTCGGCGAGGGTCTCGGGCGTGCCGATGACGATGCGGTGGCCGCGTCCGCCGGAGATGGACCGGTACAGCTCACGGATGGTCAGGCCCTCGCGGCGCGCCTTCTCGTACACGAGTTGCTGGCGGCTGGTCGAGCCCTCGGTGCGGGGCAGTTCGGGCAGCGGGCCGTCCACCGGGTGGCCGGAGATGTCGACGTCGCCGAGGAGCAGTTTCAGCAGCCCGAGGCCGACGACCGGGTCGACGAGCTCCTGGAGCACCGCGTACTTGTCCTCGGCCTCCGCGCGGGTCCGGCCGACCACGGGGAAGATCCCGGGCAGCACCTTGACCTGGTCGGGGTCTCGGCCGTGGTCGGCGACCTGTTCCTTGATGCCCCGGTAGAACGTCCGTGCCTGGTCGATGTCCTGCGCGGCGGTGAAGACGACCTCGGCCCAGCGGGCGGCGAAGTCCTGCCCGTCCGGCGAGGCACCGGCCTGCACGATCACCGGGTGGCCCTGGGGCGGGCGGGCCACGTTCAGCGGGCCGCGCACCTTGAAGTGCTCCCCCTCGTGCCCCAGGACGTGCAGCTTCTCCGGATCGAAGAACCGCCCCGACTCCTTGTCGTAGACGAAGGCGTCGTCGTCCCAGCTGTCCCAGAGCCCGGTCACCACCTCCATGAACTCCCGCGCCCGGTGATAACGCGACGCATGGTCCGCCTGCCGGTCCAGATTGAAGTTCCGCGCCTCCGCGTCGGTGACGGAGGTGACGACGTTCCACCCCGCGCGCCCCGCACTGAGATGGTCCAGCGACGCGAACTTCCGCGCCAGGTTGAACGGCTCGTTGTACGACGTCGACGCCGTCGCCGCCAACCCGATGTGCGTCGTGTGCACCGCAAGCGCCGACAGCAATGTCAACGGCTCGAACTGCACGATGCGGCCCTGCCGGCTCAGCTCGTCGGCGTCCCGGAACGGGATGCGGATGCCGACCCCGTCGGAGAGGAACACCATGTCGAACAGGCCGCGCTCGGCGGTCCGCACGAGGTCCCGGTAGTGCCCGAAGTCCAGTCCGCCGTCGGCGTGTGCGTGCGGGTGGCGCCACGAGGCTATGTGGTAGCCCGGCGCGACGAGAAACGCTCCGAGACGGAGTGTCCGGTGCGGTGTCCGCGTCATTCCGAATCCCCCTTTGCATACGTGACCCGGAAGGGGACGGTAGCCAAGGGAACGTGCGGGGCCACGCTTGTGGGCACAACGAGATTTCCCATCGAAAATCCCGTTGTTCCCATTGCGCCGAAGCCTTTCCCAAAACCCCCGGAATTCGCTCGGCCGATCTACTCTGCACGCGGCCCGCGAATCCGGAGGCAGACCGATGGACAAGGCGACTTCCCCGCACCCCGACGGCTCGGCGGACACGGCGGACCCGAGCCCCCCTGCGGACGGCGACGGCGTCCTGGTCCTCGTCGACAGCGACTACGCCGACACCCCGTACGACCTCTGGTCCGCCGAGGCCGGGGTCCGGCCGTCGCTGCTCGTCGCCGCGCACCGGTATCCGCAGTACCGCCACATGCCCGGCGCGCGCCCGTTCACCGGGTACGGCACCGGCGGCGAGGTCGAGCGGGCCGCACTCGCCGGGTCTCCGGCGACGGTGGTGGCCCGTGCGGAGGGGGACGTGCTGCGCGCGGCGCGGCTGCGCGAGGTGCTGGGCGTGCCGGGGCAGGACTTCGCGAGCGCGCTGGCCTTCCGGGACAAGGTGCTGATGAAGTCGCTGCTGCGCGAACAGGGCGTGGCCGTACCGGAGTTCGCGCCGGTACGGATTCCGCTGGACCTGCTGGCGTTCGTCCGCGAGCACCCCTATCCGGTGGTGGTGAAACCGGCGTTCGGCTCCGGCTCCACCGGGACGCGGGTGCTGCGGGACGACGCGGACCTCGCCGCGCTCCTCGCCTCGGGGCTGCCCGAGCACCCGCAGGTGGAGCGGTTCGTCGAGGGCGCGATGTACGTCGTGGACGGGCTCGTCGTGGCGGGTGAGCCGCGCGCCGTCTTCGTCTCCCGCTACCTCAACGACTGCCTGTCCTACCGGGAGGGCGCGCACCTGGGTTCGGTGCAGCTGACCCGGGACGATCCGCTGGTGGACCGGCTCGCCGACTACGCCCGGCACGTCCTGGACCGGCTGCCGACGCCCTGGTGCACCGCCTTCCATCTGGAGGTCTTCCGCACACCGCGGGACGAGTTGGTGCTGTGCGAGGTCGCCAGCCGCACGGGCGGCGCCCTGACCGCCGCGGCCGTGCGCGCCGCCACCGGTTTCGACCTGGACCGCGAGTGGTTCCTGGCCCAGGTGAGGGGCGCCGCACATCCCGTGCGCGAGGTGACCGGGGCGGCCCCGGGGCGTTCGGCGGCCTGGGTGGTGTTCTACCCCGAGTCGGGCACACTCAAGGAACTGCCTTCCGCCGCACCCCCGTTCGTCGTCGAGCAACGGGTGCGTGGCACGGTGGGCGAACGGTACGAGGGCGGCGAGAAGTCCGGGGTCTACCTGGCCGGTTACGTCGTGACGGGCGAGGACGCCGACGAGGCCGAGCGGCGCGTGGGCGAACTCGCCGAGTGGTACGCGGCCTCGGTCCGATGGTCGGGGTGATCCCGGGCCCCGGGCCGGAGGCCGGTTTTCGAGGCATCGGCGGACCGCCGGGAAGGAACGAGGAACAGTGATGCGCTACATCGTCGTGGGGGCCGGAGCGGTCGGCGGTTCGATCGGCGGGCGGCTCCACGAGAGCGGCCGCGATGTCGTCCTGGTGGCACGCGGCGCCCACGGCAGGGCCCTGCGCGCGGACGGGCTGCGGTTCACCACGCACGAGGGCACCCGGACCCTGCGGGTGCCGGTGGCCGAGGGCCCCGAGGAGGTCGGACTGCGCCCGGACGACGTCCTGGTGATGGCCGTCAAGACGCAGCACACGGCGGAGGCCCTGGCCCGATGGGCGGGGCGCCCGGTGGAGGGCGGCGGCACCGCGGGCGAATCGCTGCCGCTGGTCTGCGCGCAGAACGGCGTCGAGAACGAACGCCTCGCGCTGCGGCTGTTCCGCCGGGTGTACGGCGTGTGCGTGGTGCTGCCCGCCTCCTTCCTGCGTCCGGGCGCGGTCACGGCGGCCTGCGGCCCGTGCACCGGGGTGCTGGTTCTCGGCCGCTACCCGTCCGGCGCCGACGACACCGTCCACCGCATCGCGGCCGATCTGGAGGATTCGGTGTTCCGCGCACCGGTCGTGCCCGACGTGATGCGCTTCAAGTACGCCAAACTGCTGGGAAATCTCAACCAGACCGTCGAGGCGCTGTGCGGTCCGGTGGCGGCCGGGACCCCCGCCGGGGAGCTCGCCGCGCGGGTGCGGGCCGAGGGGGCCGCGGTGCTGGAGGCGGCCGGTATCGGGCACGTCACCGCGGCCGAACTGGCGGCGCTGCGCGAGGGCGCCGTGGAGGCACGACCGGTGCCGGACGGCGAACGCGCGCTGGGTTCGGCGTGGCAGAGCCTGGCGCGCGACGCGGGTTCCATCGAAGCCGCCTATCTCAACGGGGAGTTCGTGCTGCTGGGACGGATGCACGGGGTGCCCGTTCCGGCCAACGAGACGCTGCTGCGGCTGGCCGAGGCGGCGGCCTCGGGGGGCCTCGCGCCGGGCGGGACGGCGGCGACGGACGTCCTTGCCCTGCTGAGCGTCTGACAATTCCACGCGGGTGGGTCCGCCGGGCCGCCCACGTCATACTCCGTGGCGTATGACCGCGAATCCCCCGAAAGCTCCCCCGGGCAAATTCCTCGCAAAGAATCTCTTTACCCAAGCGTGATTGCCGCTGCCCCGCCCATCGGAATCAATGAATTTCGGGCGGCACCGAACGGCCACTCCCCGGCGAGGTCACACGGTCAACAACCGTTCCACGCCTACCTGATGAGTGAGTATTGAATTCGGCCACACTGACCGAATTCAATGCATCGGATTGACCGGAGCGGGGGTCTCATGTCCGGACGCGCGCCTGCGTTCTGCACGCCGGCACGAAGACGGGAGAACATACGCACACACGAACAGCGCAACGCGCTGCACCTGCTCGTCGGCCTGCTGGAAATGGCCGGACAGGGCGGAACGACTGGAACTGACCGCATATCGGAATCACCCGTACGGACCCTGCTGGTGGGGAAGACCGTGGCGGCCGCGCAATGGGGCATTCGACTGACGGTGGGCGAGGGCTCGCCCCGGCGCCGGTGCCGGGACCGATCCCTCGATCTGGTCACCATCGCGGGGAACCTCGTCGACAACGCCGTCGACGCACTCCTCGCACACCGGCCGACGCCGCCGGACGAACCGCGGATCGAGGTGGACCTGCGCGAACGCGCGGGCCTCACCGAGCTGCGCGTGTCGGACAACGGGCCCGGCGTGCCCCCGGAGCTGCGGCACTGGATCTTCACCGAGGGCGCGTCCACCAAGCCACGCCGGGACGGCCGCCCCCGGGGGCTGGGCCTGGCCCTCGTCAGCGACCTGGTGTCGGGGCGCGGCGGCACCGTGACGGTGGACGGACGCGCGGGCGGCGGGGCGGTGTTCACCGTCCGGATGCCCCCGGCGGTGCCCGTCGGCGAACGGAGGGCGCCGTGATCGACGTTCTCGTGGTCGACGACGACTTCCACGTCGCCGAGATCAACGCGCACTACGTCTCCCGCGTCCCCGGATTCCGGGTGGCGGGGCGGGTCCACGACGCCGCCGCGGCCTTCGCCACCGTGCAGTGCGGGGGCATCGACCTGCTGCTCCTCGATCACTATCTGCCGGACGAGAGCGGACTGTCGCTCACCCGCCGGCTGCGCCGGGAGGGTCCGGACGTCGACGTGATCATGGTGACGGCGGACAACCGGCCCGCCTCCGTCCAGGAGGCGCTGCGGGCCGGGGTGCTCCAGTACATCGTCAAACCGTTCACCTTCGACGGGCTGCGCGGAAAGCTGGAGGCGTACGCGCAACTGCACGGAACCCTCGGGGACACCGCACTGGACCAGGACCGGATCGACCGGGTCATGGGCACCTTGCGCGCCTCGGCCACCTCCGGTCCGATGCCCAAGGGGTACACGGAGCGGACGGCCCGGCTGATCCGGCAGATCGTCTCGCGGGCCGGCGGTCCGGTGTCCGCCAACGAGGTGTCCACCCAGGCCGGGGTCAGCCGGTCGACGGCCCAGCGGTACCTCAAGTACCTGGAGGAACAGGGGCGGTTGCACCTCACCCTGAAATACGGGGACAGCGGGCGGCCCGAGCACCACTACTCCGCCTCCTGACGGTGCCGCCCGCCAATCGACGTGGCGGGCGGCACCCGGGGCGGGGGGGGGCGGGGGGGCGCGCGCGCCACCGCGCCCCGTGAGCCCCCCCGGCGAGCGCTCAACGCCCGCGGGCGCGGGGCGGGCGGCGG
>NZ_JBHJWQ010000002.1:169238-315795 GCF_042266885.1 Streptomyces sp. NPDC056061
CCTCCGGGGGGGGGGGGCCCCCCGGGGGGGGGGGGCGGGGGCGCCCCCCCCCCCCCCCCCGCCCGCGTCGCGCACCCGGAGCTGGAACTCCAGGCGGGCGACGGCCTCGCGGGCCGCGGAGACGGCCTCGTCGGCGTGTGCGCCGAGGGCACGCGCGTACGCAACCCGTGAATCGGACGAGGTGAGACCGCCGACCTCGGTGCCCGCGCGGGCGCTCACCCGGACCTCGGTCACACCGGGCACGGCACGCGCCTCCTCCAGCCCGGCCACCTCCCCCAGCAGCCCGCGCGCGCCGAGCGCCGCGAACCAGATCGCCGAGGCGCGCGGCTCCCGGGGCGCGGCGAGCGCCGCCCGCACGTCCGGCAGCACCCGCTCCCCCAGCACCTGCCGCAGTGCGCACACGTCGAGGTCCACGCCGGTGGCGTCCAGCGTGAGGGCCGGGATCTCGTCGCCGCCCATCCGTACGTGCGTCTCGATCACCCGCGGCCCGGCCGGTCCCAGCACCACCTCGGTGTGGGTGACGCCGAACGTCACGCCGAGGGCGTCCAGAACACCCGCGACACAGGCGTGGAGCTGCTGCCGCCGGTCCTCGGGCAGGTCGGCGGGCGAGACGTGGCCGAGCTCGACGAAGCTCGCCGGGTCGGAGTACTTGGCGGTGATCGCGACCATCTGGTGCTCGCCGCTTTCGGAGACCGCCTCGACGCTGAACTGGGGGCCCTCGATGAACTCCTCCACCAGCACACCCGGGTTGACCAGCCCGAGGTAGCTGCCGCCCGCCCGGTCGAAGACCTCGGCGAGGTCGCTGTCGGCCGTCACCCGGGCCACCCCGGCGCTGCCCGCCCCCGACACCGGCTTGACCACGCAGGTCCCGTGCTCGCGGACGAACGCCCGCAGCGCGTCGGCATCGGCGACCCGGGCATGCGCGGTGGTGTCGAGGCCGGCCTCGGCCAGCCGGTCGCGCATGGCCTCCTTGTCGTGGACCAGGGACACCGTCCGCACACTGTGGCAGGCCAGCCCGAGGGCCTCGCCGATCGCGGCGTAGCGGTCCTGGTCCCGTTCGCCGAAGGTGGCGATCCGGGTGAAGGGGTGCCGGGCGTGCGCGGCGGCGGCCAGGGCGATCCACTCCTCGTCGGGGGCGTCGCCGCGCACCCCGATCACCCGCGCGTTGCCGCCCGGTTCACGGACCTTGTGGAGGTAGTCCAGGTGGACGATCACCGAGGTCGCGGTACCGGGCCGGGCGGCGCGCAGCCGGGCCGGGAAGTCGCGGCCGGTCCCGACGACGAGTACATGCTCAGACATGACAGCTCTTTTCGGTTCTTCTCGGTACTTTCCGGTGGGTCATCGAGACGGTGCCGGGGCGTCCGGGACCCAGTCGGCGGCGGTGCTCCACCACTGGGCGATCTCCTCCTGGTACGCGTGCACCCGCGCCGCGGTGTCCGCCGTGACCAGGGCGTCGGCGGCCGACTGCGTGAGGTGCTCCACCCCGCGCCCCACGGTGCCCGGGGCCAGTCGCACGGTGAGGTCCGCCGCGGCCACCGGGCACGGCTGCGTGGGCGGCACGAAGGCGCCGCGGCCCGGGGGGAGGAGGATCCAGCCGGAGACGGAGGCGGGCGGGGGCGGCTGCTCGGTCAGGGCCATCGCGCTGCCGCACTGGGCCCGCAGCCCCTCCTTGGCCAGGTGCACGCCGAAGACCCGCTCGTACGCCTCCGCGATCAGCGCGCCGCCCGCCCGGCTGGCGATCTCGCACAGCACCGGCTCGCCGTCGTCCCCGATCCACGCCTCCAGGTGGAAGGCGAGCGGGACGGAGGAGCCCGGCAGGGCGGCGAGCACGTCGTGCGTCAGCGCGGTCAGCGCCGTGCGGCGCGGATCGTCGGCGGCGAGCATGACGCTGCTCAGGTGCGAGTGGTCCTGGAGCCGCCCGGCGATCCCCTCCGTGCCGTACCGGGACGGCCAGCAGTGCACGGCCCGCCCGTCCCGCATGATGCCGTCCACGTGGAAGAAGTCGCCGTGGACGAAGCGCTCCGCCATCCACTGCCCGGGCAGATGGGGCACGTCGGGCGTGCTCCGGGCCAGGAAGTCGGTGACGTCCCGCGGACCGCGCAGCACGCAGACCCCCTCCGAGCCCGCGCCGAACCGGGGCTTGACCACGGCCGGGAAGCCCACGGCGTCGAGGAAGTCGAGCAGGTCCGCCGGGGCGTCGACCGCGGCGAACTCCGGGACCCGGATACCGGCCTCGCGGGCGATCCGCTTCATGGCGACCTTGTCGCGGTAGGCGGTGGCCGAGGCGGGGTCCTGGCCCGGCAGCCCGAGCCGGGCGCGCAGCCGGGCGGCCCGCAGGACGTCGCTCTCGCTGGTACTGGCGACCAGGTCCACCCCGTGGGCGCGGGCGGCCTCCTCCGCGATCGCCTCGGTGGCCCACGAGTGGTAGTCGGACACCAGGCGGTGCATCGGGAAATGTTCGGCGAGGACGTCCTCGGCCCCCCGGACGGCCTTGGGCGTGGTGATCAGGACGACCCTGTCGGCGGTGTCGTCGAGCCAGGTGTGCAGCGGTCGGCCGGTGAGCGGCTGACGGGAGAACAGCAGGACTTTCGGCATGGGTTCAGATCCTTGCGATGGAGGAGGTCACGGGGTGCAGCCGTCCGTGGTGGTGCACGAGGCCGTCCCCGGGCTCCCCCTCGCGCACGTGCTCGACGGAGGCCACCACGAGGTGGTGGTCGCCGACCCGCTGCCGGTGCCGGGGTGCGCACACCAGCCAGCCGAGGCAACCGTCGAGCAGCGGCACCCCGTGCGGGCCCCGGTGCCAGCCGGTGGGCGGGGCGAACCGGTCGGCGCCCCGTTTCGCGAACCGCTCGGCCAGCTCCGTCTGGTGCGCACCCAGCAGCTGGATGCCGAACCATTCCGCGTCCCCGACCTGCGCCCAGGTGCTGGAGCTGTCGGCCAGCGCGAAGGAGACCAGGGCGGGACGGGTGCTGAGCGAGGCGAACGACGTGATGGTCACACCGGCCGGTCCGTCGGGCCCCTGGGCGGTCAGCGCCGCGACCCCGGAGGGGTGCGGGCGCAGCACCGCGCGCAGGGCCGTCTCCTCGACGGTCATGTGGCGGCCCTCCCGGCGGAACGGAACTCCGGCCGGTGCAGGCCGAGGTTCTCCCGGAGGGTGGTGCCCTCGTACGCGGTGCGCATCAGTCCGCGGCGCTGGAGTTCGGGCACCAGCAGTTCGACGATGGCGTCGAGGCCGTCGGGCAGGTAGTCGGGCATGATGTTGAAGCCGTCGGCGGCCTCGTTCACGAACCAGTCCTCCAGCTCGTCGGCGATGGTCTCCGGCGTGCCGAGCAGGAAGCGGTGGCCGCGCCCGGCCGCCACGGACAGATACAGCTCGCGGATGGTCAGGCCCTCCCGGCGGGCCTTCTCGTAGATCAGCTGCTGCTTGCTGGTCGAGCCCTCGGTGGGCGGCAGTTCGGGCAGCGGGCCGTCCAGCGGGTGGCCGGAGATGTCGACCATGCCGAGCTGGTACGACAGCATGCCGAGGCCGACGACCGGGTCGACGAGCTCCTGGAGGGTGGCGTACTTGTCCTCGGCCTCCGCCCGGGTCCGGCCCACGACGATGAACGCGCCGGGCAGGATCTTCACCTGGTCGGGGTCGCGGCCGTGGTCGGCGACCTGCTTCTTCAGCCCGCGGTAGTAGTTCTGCGCACCGTCCAGGGTCTGCTGGACGGTGAAGACGACCTCGGCCCAGCGGGCGGCGAAGTCCTGCCCGTCGGGCGACGATCCGGCCTGCACGATCACCGGGTAGCCCTGGGGCGGGCGGGCAACGTTCAGCGGGCCGCGCACCTTGAAGTGCTCCCCCTCGTGCCCCAGGACGTGCAGCTTCTCCGGATCGAAGAACCGCCCCGACTCCTTGTCGTACAGGAACGCGTCGTCCTCCCAGCTGTCCCAGAGCCCGGTCACCACCTCCATGAACTCCCGCGCCCGGTGATAACGCGACGCATGGTCCGCCTGCCGGTCCAGATTGAAGTTCCGCGCCTCCGCGTCGGTGGCCGAGGTGACGACGTTCCACCCCGCGCGCCCCGCACTGAGATGGTCCAGCGACGCGAACTTCCGCGCCAGGTTGAACGGCTCGTTGTACGACGTCGACGCCGTCGCCGCCAACCCGATGTGCGTCGTGTGCACCGCAAGCGCCGACAGCAGCGTCAACGGCTCGAAGTGGACCATGCGGCCCTGCCGGCTCAGCTCGTCGGCGTCCCGGTACTTGGTGCGCACCCCGGCTCCGTCGGAGAGGAACACCATGTCGAACAGGCCGCGTTCGGCGGTCCGCACGAGCGAGCGGTAGTAGTCGAAGTCGAGTCCGCCGTCGGGTCGGGCGTGCGGATGCCGCCAGGCGGCTACGTGGTGGCCCGGCGCGGGCAGGAAGGCGCCGAGCTTCATCGTGCGGCGTTGCGAGCTCACGTGGATCTCCAAGGGACGGTGGACACGGACTTCGAGGGACTGCCGCGGCCGGCCGGGGGCCGGCCGCGGCATCCGGTCAGCCGAGGCGGCGTACCGGTTCGCCCGCCAGGAACGCCTGGATGTCCTCCACGGCGTGGCCGTAGTACGTCGCGTAGTTGGACTGCGAGACGTAGCCGAGGTGCGGGGTGGCGAGCAGGCGGGGGGCGGTGCGCATCGGGTGGTCGGCGGGGAGCGGTTCGATGTCGAAGACGTCGACTCCGGCGCCTGCGATGCGGCCTTCGTGCAGGGCGGCGAGCAGCGCGTCCTGGTCGACGATGGCGGCCCGGGAGGTGTTGATCAGGTAGGCGGTGGGCTTGAGGAGGGCGAGTTCGTCCGCGCCGAGCAGGCCGCGGGAGCGTTCGCCGAGCGCGAGGTGGATCGAGACGAAGTCGCTGCCGCGCAACAACTCCTCCTTGCTCGCGGCGAGTTCGACGCCGACCTCGTCGGCGCGTTCCTTGGTGAGGTGCCGGCTCCAGGCACTGACCTCCATGCCGAAGGCGAGCCCGACCTGCGCGACCCGGCTGCCGATCTTGCCCAGGCCGAGCAGCCCGAGGCGGCGGCCGTGCAGGTCGGCGCCGACGGTGGACTGCCAGGGACCGCCCTCGCGCAGCGCGTTGTGCTCGGTCACCAGGCCGCGGGCGAGTCCGAGCAGCAGCGCCCAGGTCAGCTCCACGGGCGGGGTGGAGGAGCTGGCCGTGCCGCAGACGGTCACTCCGTTGCGCTCCGCGGCGGCGAAGTCGATGACGGAGTTGCGCATGCCGGAGGCGACGAGCAGCTTCAGCCGCGGCAGCCGGTCCAGCAGCGAGGCCGGGAACGGCACCCGTTCGCGCAGGGTGACGACGATGTCGAAGTCCGCAAGGACGGCGGCGAGTTCGCCCTCGTCGACGAGGTGTTCACGGAAGGCGACGACCTCGATCCGGTCCTGGAGCGGCGTCCAGTCGGCGGATCGCAGCGCGGCGTCCTGGAAGTCGTCGAGCACGGCACAGCGCAGTCGCATGTCAGTTCTCTCCGTTTTTCGTGCTGGTCGTGGTGGCGCCGAGGCCGGGGGCCGTCGGCAGACCGATCACACCACGGTCGACCTCGGCTCCGGTATAAGGGTCGCCGACGAGGCCGAGGTGGCCGTCCAGGTCCAGTTCGTCGGCGAGCGGCGCCAGTTGGGCCATGGCGGTGACCCCGAGAGAGCTCTCCAGCTTGCAGCCGAGCATGACGCGCAGCCCGGCGCGCCGGGCGAGTACGACGGTTTCGCGGGCGGCGAGGAGCCCGCCGCAGGTGACCAGCTTGACGTTGATCCCGGCGACCCGGCCGACCAGTCGCGGCACGTCCTCGGGCCCGGCGCAGTCCTCGTCGGCGTAGACCGGCAGGGGCGCGTTCTCGTGGACGTACCGCAGCGCCACCGGATCGCCGGGCGCCACCGGCTGTTCGAGGAGTTCGACGCCGTGGCGGTGCAGGGTGCGGGCGACCCGCAGTGCCCGGTCGGGGTCCCAGGAGCCGTTGCCGTCGACCCGGATGCGCCCGCCGTACACCGAGCGCAGCAGTCCGGCGCGGCTGCCGTCGTCGTCGGGGGTGAACTTCAGCTTCAGCACCGGCCAGCCGGCCAGGGCGCGTCCCCGGGCGAGGAGTTCGTCGTCCGGACAGGTGCCGATGGACAGGGCCGTCGGCGCGACGGGCAGCCCGGCCAGGCCCAGCAGCCGGTGCAGCGGCTGTCCGCATGCCTTGCCGAGCAGGTCGTGCAGCGCCATGTCCGCGGCCGACCGGGCCGCGGGGCCGATCCCGGCGTCGGTGAGCCGCGCGAGCACCCGGCGCAGTTCGAAGGGCGACGGCGCGTCCGTGAGCACGGGCGCGCAGGCGTCGACCTCTTCGGGGTCCGCGCCGCGAGCGGTGCCGTGGCCGGTCAGACCCTGCCAGGTCAGCTCGACGACGCTCTGTTGCACCTCGGTGGTGACGGCCGTGTTGCTGGCGAAGGGCTCCTTGAGCGCGATCCGCGCGGTGCGGTGGACGAACCTCATCCGAGCACCTCCTCGAACGCCGCGACCACCCCGCATGCCTGCCGGAAGGTCAGCTCCCGGAACCCCTCCGGCTCGACGGGAACGGCCGCGCCGCGCGCCTCGCCGTCGGCGGGCACGCCGCTGCCGCCGACGAAGCGGCCGTGCAGATAGGGCGACAGCCGCTCGCCGTGCGTCGCGAGCCAGGTCAGTGCCCGTGCGTGGGAACCGTCGGGCCCGGCCGCCCGCACGTCCGTGAAGAGTTGCGCCAGCAGTTCGGCGTCGGCGGTCTCCGTGCTGGGCGGGCAGAGCATGAAGACCTGGGCCGGCAGCAGCACGAAGGCCACCGGGGCGGCCTCGTCGAAGTGGCGTGTCAGGGGGGTGGCGATCGCCCGCAGCGAGCGGACGGTGGACCTGCGCGCCAGGTAGCCGCCGCGGCGCGGCGGGCAGCCCGCCATGGCCCGCGCGCCCCAGTGCAGGTGGGTGATGAAGGGGCTCTCCGGGGTGCCGGGCGCCCGGTCCGGGCGGTGCGTGCCGAGCAGGGCGAACAGCACATTGGTCAGCTGGAGCGACATCACCGGGAGCACCGGCGGCAGTTCCGGCAGCCGGTCGAAGAACGCGGCGGGTTCGACGAGGGCGCGCACGAGTGCCATGGCCGCCTCGGCGAGCGCGCGGGCCGAGGGGTAGCGGTGTCCGTCCAGGACGTAGCCCTCACCGTCCCGTGCCGCATCGCAGCGGTCCACCTCGCCGGCCGGCCGTGCCGCGTGGCTGATCAGCTCGGACAGCCGGGTGCCCTGTTTCGCGGTGGCGTCCGCCTGTTCGATCAGCAGGGTCAGCATGTCGGTGACCAGGGGCGCGTTGTCGGTGAGGACGCTCGCCCACTGGGTGAAGCGGAAGCCGGGTATCTCCCGCATCCGCCGCCAGTGCAGGTCGACGAGCGGGACGAGTTCGCCGTCCACCTCGGCCCGGGTCAGCGGGCAGAACAGGGGGCGGGAGCGGTCGCGGCGGACGAAGCGCCGACCGTCCCAGGTGTGCAGGGCCAGGGTGTCCCGTTTGCCCTGGTCGATGAGGGAACCCGGCTGGTACGCCTCGTCGCCGCCCTCGCTCTCGGCCTCGGTGCGGGTGAAGCCGTAGATCAGCGGGTAGCCGTGGCCGCCGCCGCAGATCGCGGTGTTGAAGTCCATCGGCCCGGATCTGCCGCGCGCGATGTCCTCCCAGTTGCCCAGGTGTCCGGTGCGCGGCGGCAGCAGCTGCTCGTCGCGGTGGATCAGGTCGAGCACCGTGCCGATGCCCACGTCATGGGTGCCGACGTGCACCGGGGCGAACGCCTTGGTCCCGGCGGCGAGGGCGTCGGCCGACGCGGCGGAACGCAGCCCGAGTTCGCCGAGGAGGTCCGCGTTCACCGCGCCTCCCCGTCCCGCAGCCGGGCCAGCAGGTGGGGCAGGGTGCCGCCGGCGAGCAGCACGTCCCACTCCCCCGCCGACCGGACGTCGGCACGCAGCTCGAACGGGGTGCCGTCGGCCTCGGCCCGTACCGTGCCGTTCTCCCGCGCACCGTCGAGTTCCAGGCGGAACGTCTCCCGGCCGGTCAGACCGAGATCCTCCGGGTCCTGCGGCAGCAGCAGCGGCAGGATGCCCATGGCACACAGGTTGGCGCGGTGGATGCGCTCGAAGCTCCGGGCGAGGACCGCCCTCACCCCCAGCAGCCACGGCCCCTTGGCCGCCCAGTCCCGGGAGGAGCCCATGCCGTAGGAGTGGCCGGCGAGCACGATCAGCGGGGTGTCCTCGGCGGCGTAGCGGCGGGCGGCCTCGTACACCGGCAGCCGCTCGCCGCTCGGCAGGTGCAGGGTGGTGCCGCCGCTGTCGCCGTCGCCGACGAGTCGGTTGCGCAGGCGGGGGTTGCTGAAGGTGCCGCGGGCCATCACCTCGTGGTTGCCGCGGCGCGAGCCGTAGGAGTTGAAGTCGCGCACCCCGAGCGCGTCCAGGTGGCGGCCCGCCGGTGAGTCGGCGGGGATCGCACCGACCGGGGAGATGTGGTCGGTGCTGACGTCGTCGCCGAGCACGAGCAGCGCGCGGGCGCCGGTCAGCGGGCCGCTGCGGGGGCGGGCGTCGACGTAGGCCGGGGGGCGGATGTAGGTGGAGTCCTGGTCCCAGGCGAAGGTCTCGGTGTCCGGGGCGGTGAGGGCGGCCCAGCCCTCCTGCTCCCCGGGCTCCTCCGCGAAGACCTCCGGCGTCACGAACTCCGCCTCCAGCGCGCGCAGTTCGGCGTCCTCGGGCCACAGCTCGCGGAGCATCACCGGGGTGCCGTCGGCGGCGGTGGCGAGGGGTTCGCGGTCCAGGTCGGCACGGACGTGGCCGACCAGGGCGAGGGCGACGACCAGGGCGGGCGAGGCGAGGTATCCGGCCCGGACCTGGGCGTGGACCCGGGCCTCGAAGTTGCGGTTGCCGCTGAGCACGGCGGCGACGGTGAGCCCGGCGCGCTCGACGGCCGCGCCGACGCCGTCGTTCAGCGGGCCGCTGCCGCCGTTGCAGGTCATGCAGCCGTACCCGGCGACGTGGAAGCCGAGCCGCTCCAGGTCGTCGAGGAGCCCGGCCTCCCGCAGGTAGCGGGTGACGGCCCGGGAGCCGGGCGCGAGGCTGGTCCTGACGTGGGCGGGCACGCTCAGGCCGCGCTGCACGGCCCGCCGGGCGAGCAGTCCGGCGGCCAGCATCGATGTCGGGTTCGAGGTGCTGGTGCACGAGGTGATGGAGGCGATGACGAGGTCGCCGTCGGTGACGCCGTCCGCGGTCCGGGGCGCGGCGGGGTGCAGGGCGGCGAAGGAACCGGGCAGTTCGCCGAGCCCGATCCGCTGGTCGGGGCGGCTCGGTCCGGCGAGGTTCGGCCCGACCTCGCCCAGGTCGAACTCGATCACCCTGCCGAACCGGGGCTCGGCGTCCTCGCGCAGCAGGCGCTGCCGCCGGCAGTACTCGGCCACCAGGGCCGTGTCCCGCTCGCTGCGGCCGGTGGTCCGCAGGTAGTCCAGGGTCTCGTCGTCCACCGGGAAGAAGGCGGACATCGCACCGTACTCGGGCGCCATGTTGGCGATGGTGCAGCGGTCGGGGGCCGACAGGGCCGCCACGGACGGGCCGGTGAACTCCAGCATCAGCCCGCGTACGTTCTCCCGCCGCAGCCGCTCGGTGAGCGCGAGCACCACGTCGGTCGACGAGGTGCCCGGCCGCACCGCACCGGTCAGACGCACCCCGGCCACGGGCGGGATACCGATCGGCCGGGCGAGGCCCAGCAGGTGGGCCTCCGCCTCCAGGCCGCCGACGCCCCAGCCGAGGACGCCGAGGCCATTGACCATGGTGGTGTGACTGTCGGTGCCGATCACGGTGTCCGGGTGGAGCAGGTCGCCGGGTCCGTGCGCGACGACGGTCGCCAGCCGTTCCAGGTTGATCTGGTGCACGATGCCGCTGCCCGGCGGGATGACCCGCAGCCCGTCGAAGGCCCCCTCGGCCCACTTCAGGAACGTGTACCGCTCCCGGTTGCGGCGCATCTCCAGCGCCTCGTTGCGGGCGAGCGCGTCCGGCCGCCCCGCCACATCGGTCTGGACGGAGTGGTCGACGACCACGTCGACCGGGAGCGCGGGGTTGACGCGCCCCGGCTCGGCCACCCGGTCGCGCAGCGCCGCGAGGTCCACCAGGAGCGGGATGCCGGTGTAGTCCTGGACGAGGATGCGGGCGGGCCGGAACGGCATCTCCAGGCCGGGGTCCTCCCCGGCCGCCAGCCGTTTGCCGAGCGCGGCGGCCGCCGCGGCGTCGCCCGCCCTGAGCAGGGACTCCATCAGCACACGGCCGGTGTACGGGACGGCCCCGAGGTCGAAGCCGCTCGCCCCGGCGCACTCCGGCAGGCCGTACAGTTCGGCCGGACGCCCGGCGAGCCGGGTCCTGATCGGCGAGGTCATCGGACGTCCGCCTCCCGTGTCGCGGGGAACTCCCGGCCGCACGGGCCGACGTAGTCCAGCAGCGGCCGGATCAGGACGTTGTCCGCCTGCTGCTCCAGTGCCTGCGCCACCCAGCCGGCGGTGCGACCGATGACGAACAGGGGCACCGCGAGGTCGTCGGGCAGGCCCAGCAGCCGGTAGGCGAGGCCCGCGTAGAGGTCCACGTTGGCGGCGAGGCCGTGCCGCCCGTAGGGGCGCATGGCCTCGGCCACGGCGTCGAGGATGTCGAGACCGCGGCGGTCGCCGCGCTCCCGGCTCAACTCGACGACGGTGGCCCGCAGATGGCGTACCCGCGGGTCCTCGGTGCGGTACACCCGGTGGCCGAAGCCCATCACCGGCTCGCCCCGGCCCCGCAGTTCGGCCACGTACGCACCGGCCCGCTCGGGCGAGCCCACCTCGTCCAGCAGCCGCATGACGCGTTCGGCGGCGCCGCCGTGCACCGATCCGGCGAAGGTGGCGACGGCGGCGGTGACCGACGCCGTCATCCCGGCCCGGGAGCCGGTGGCGACGCGGGCGGCGAACGCCGAGGCGTTGGAGCTGTGGTCGGCGTGGACGATGAGGCCCTTGTCGAGGAAGCGCACCGCGGCCGGTGTGGGCCGCTCGCCGAGCAGGACGGTGAGGAACGCCTCCGCGTAGGACGTCTCCTCGTCCGGGACGCACGGTTCGCGGCCGTCCCGGAAGGCGTGGTGGGCGGCGACCAGCATCGGGATCCGGGCGATCAGCGCGATGCCGGTGTCGCGGGCCTGCTCGTACGTCTCGTCGGTGGCCGCGTCGCGCCGGGGGCCGTACGCGCCGAGCGCGGAGACCGCGGTGCGCAGCGCGTCCATGGGGTGGGCGTGGGCCAGCGAGCGGACCAGGTCGAGAACCGGTCCGGGCAGCCACCGCGCCGCGCGCAACTCCTTCTCGAAGGCCGACAGGGCGGTGGCGTCCGGCAGTTCGCCGTGCACGAGCAGGTGGGCCACCTCCTCGAAGGAGGCGCGCTCGGTGAGGTCGTGGATGCTGTAGCCGCGGTACTCCAGGATTCCCTCGGCACCGTCGATGCGGGTGATGGTGGTCCGGTCGAAGCTGACGCCGTCCAGGCCGCGGTGCACGGTGTCGCGTCGCGCGTCGACCGGCGCCGCGGCCGGGGCACGGCCCTCGGCGAACGCGCGGATCGCCGCCACCGAGCGCAGGGCGAGCGTGAGTTCGTCGTCGACCGTCACGCCGTAGGCCCCTTCGAGGGCCACCATCAGCGAGACGTGGCCGAGTGAGTCCCACTCCCGGATCGACTGGTATTCGAGAACGTCGGTGACCCGGTCCTCGGCGATGCCCAGGGTGCGGGCGACGAGGGCGTCGACGCTGCTCATGGTTCCCCTCCTGAGATTGGTCGTGCGCGGTGTCGTGGGTCGGGCGTCGTCATGGGCCGGGCGCGGGGCCGTGGCCGGGGGCGGTGCCGTGAGCCCGGGGCGGTGCCGTGGGGCGGGGGTCAGCGCGGTCCGGGCGCGGCTTCCTGCACCGGTCGCGCACGCGGGCCGGTCCCGGCGTCCCGGGCCCGCTGCTCCGGCGATCCGGAGCCGGTCTCCTCCAGCCATCGGAGCAGAGCCGGGCGGTCCACCTTGCCGTTGGCGTTGACGGGCATCTCGTCGATGACCCGCACCGTCCTCGGCACCATGTAGGCGGGCAGGCCGTCCGCGCAGGCGTCGGCGAGGACGGTGGGATCGGCGGTGCCGGACACCACGGCGGTGACCGTCTGGGCGTCGGGCCACTGGAAGGCGACCGCCTCCGGGGCCCCGGCCCGGCGCAGGGCGCCCTCGATCTCGCCGAGTTCGACGCGGTGTCCGCCGATCTTGACCTGCTGGTCGTTGCGGCCGAGGCTGACGTACTGGCCGTTCAGGTACCGCACGAGGTCCCCGGTCCGGTAGTAGCGCAGGCCGTCGCGCTCGAAGTACCGCCCGGCCGTCAGTCCGGGGTCCCGCCAGTAGCCCGGCGTGGTCTGCGGACCGGCCACGCACAGCTCCCCCGGTTCGCCGTCCGGCACGTCGGCGAGCAACTCGTCGACGACCACGGCGTCGAGCCCCGGATAGGGCCGTCCGATCGGCACGTTGTCGTGGACGCATTCGGCGGGGCCGGTCACCGGGTCCCAGCGGTAGGCGGTGCAGGCGATGGTGAGTTCGGTCGGCCCGTACAGGTTCTCCACGGTGGAGTGCGGCGCCGCCGCCTGCCATGCCTCGGCGGTGGCCCGCGGCAGGGCCTCCCCGCAGAACAGGCTCCAGCGCAGCGTCGGCATCGTGCCCGGTCGCAGCACCCCGCGACGGCGCAGCACGGCGGCGACGGACGGCACCGAGAACCAGACCGTGATGCCGTTGCGCTCCAGGTACCCGAAGGGGGCGAGCAGTTCGATGGGGGCCATGGAGCACACCCGGGCGCCGTTCTCCCAGGCCATGAACAGGTCGAAGACCGACAGATCGAAGGTCTGGTCGAAGGTCTGGGTGAGCCGGTCGTCCGGGGTGAGCCGGTAGCGGTCCCGGTTGGCGTCGAGGAAGGCGCACACGTTGGCGTGGGTGACCGGCACCCCCTTGGGCAGGCCGGTGCTGCCCGAGGTGAACAGGAGGTAGGCCAGGTCGTCGGGGCCGGGTCCGGGAAGCTGTGCCAGCGGCACGAACCGCGCGAGGTCGGCGGCGTCCAGCACCCGGTACCCGTCGAGTCCGGGCACATCGGCCCGTGCCGCGTCGGGCAGCAGCACGACGGGACGTGGGGCGAGCCCCTTCAGGAGTTCCGGGAGCCGGACGGCCGAGGCGGCATCGGCGAGGACGGCGTCGACCTCGGCGCGTGCCAGCATGGAACGGGTCCGCGCGGCCGGGAACTTCCGGTTGAGCGGGACGAAGGCGGCGCCCGCGAACAGCGCGGCGGCCACGCCCAGATAGGAGACCTCGCTGCGGTCGGCGAGCACCCCGATCCGGCGGGGCCGGCCGTCGGTCGCCTCGACGAGGGCGGCGGCCCAGCGCCGCGCGGTGGTCGCTGTCTCCTGGTACGTGTAGTCGCGACGCCCGATGGTCAGGGCGACGTGGTCGGGAAGGACGCTCGCGTGATGGAGCAGGCCGGCGCCCAGGCTTCGGTCGAGTGCTGTGGTCATGTCGGTCCGAACTCCGTTGACGGGAAGCCAGTGTCGTGACCGGTCGTGTCCGCCCGCGTCGGGGCGGGGGCTGCCGGGACGGGCACGGGCCGACGCTAGCCGCAGGCGGGGCGGGCCGTTCCCTTGAGACCGCACTTCTCCTTAAACGAGTAAATCCCCTTCTGCTCATACGTCTCGTACTGTGCGTCCGCGGCTCAACGAGCAGAACGGGATTTTCGCGCTCAATTCCTTTTGTGGGCGCAAGCATCGGCGGTTCCGGCGGTGACCTAGCCTCGCCGGGAGAGAAGAGCGGGGAGAGAAGAGCGAGGAGCGTCATCGGAATGAAATCCCTCCTGCCTCCGCCCGGACCCGCACGCCTCCTCACCGTCATCACCATGGTGATGACGCTCGGCCAGGGGCTGTGGATGGCCCTCAGTTCGATCTACGCCGTGACCGTCCTGCATCTGACGATCGGTCAGCTCGGCATCAGCGTGAGCGTGGCCGCCGCGATCGTGCTGCTGTGCAGCATCCCGCTCGGGCATCTGGCCGACCGGGCCGGGCCGCGCACCGTGCAGATCTGGTCGTTCCTGGTGCTGGCCGTGCTCACCTGCGCGCTGCTGTTCGCCACCGACTTCTGGCCGTACATGGTCATCATCTCCGTGCAGGGCATCGCCTACCGGTCCGGCCGCTCCGCGCGCAAGGCCATGATCGCGGGGCTCATCCCCTCGGCGGACCGGGTGACCGTGCTCGCCCAGGTGCGTGCGGCCTCCAACGCGAGCGTCGCGGTCGGGGCGTGCCTCGCCGGTCTGGTGCTCGCGGCGGGTTCGCGCGTGGCGTTCCAGGGCGCGGTGGGCTTCATCGCCCTCACCTTCCTTGTCACCGGGCTGCTCACGTTCAAGGAACCGCCCGTGCCGCCGGTCCCGGCGTCGGCGGGTCCGGCGCTCGCCGTGCTGCGGGACGGGCCGTACCTCGCCTTCGCCGCCCTGGACGGGCTGCTGACCACCCACGCCATCCTGCTCGACGTGGTGCTGCCGCTGTGGGTGCTCCAGCACACGGGGGCGCCCCGCTGGGCGAGCGCGGCCATCCTGCTGCTGAACACCGTCCTGGTGGTGGCCGTCCAGACCCGGGCCGCCCGCGGCGCGGACCACCCGGCGGCCGCCGCGCGGGCGAGTCTCCAGGGCGCGGGCTGCGTCGCGGCCGCCTGCCTGGTGTTCGCGCTGAGCGACGGGGTCTCCCTCGCCCCGGCCTGCCTGCTCCTGGCGGTGGGCGCCGTCGCCCACGCCCTCGGCGAGGTGCGCCAGGCGGCGGGCAGTTGGGGCATCGCCTTCGACCTGGCCCCCGACCACGCCCAGGGCCAGTACCAGGCCACGCACGCCATGGGCGCCGACATCGGCAAGATGATCGCCCCCGCGGTCTTCACCTGGCTCGTACTCGACCACGGCGCGCTGGGATGGGTGGTCCTGGCCGCGGTATTCGCCCTGCTGGGCTCGGCGATGCCGGCCATAGTCGCCCGCGGGCTGCGCGCCCGGTCGGCGTCCGCCGACGAGCTGCCCACGACCGGCTGACCGGTTCCCTCTCCCCCACCCGCTCACCGGCCACCGTGTCCTCCACCCCCCGCCCCACTCCCATCCCACTCCCGTCCCGAGCATCACCACGCACGGGCTTCGCAAGGGCTACGGCTACGGCTACGACCACGGCCTCCGCCCGCGACCGTTACAGGAGTTCACCATGACCACGTGGAACGTCGCGCCGCGCAGTGTGAACCTCCAGGGCATCTGCCTGGTGGACGAGGCGCACGGCTGGGCCGTCGGGGACGGCGGCATGATCCTCGCGACGCGCGACGGCGGCGTCGGCTGGTCGCCCCAGGGCAGTACGGACAAGGACCTGCGCGCGGTGTCCTTCGTCGACACGCGACGGGGCTGGGCCGCGGGCCGCGACGGGGTCCTGCTGCGCACCGAGGACGGCGGCAGGCACTGGTCCCGACAGGACTCCGGCACCGAACGCAACCTCTACGGCGTCTCGTTCGACCCGTCCGGCCGGACCGGCTGGGCCGTCGGGGACGGCGGCACCGTGCTCGCCTCGCACGACGGCGGCAAGAGCTGGCAGCCCCGGCGAACCGGTTCCGAGGCGCACTTCACCCGATGCTTCGCGCTGGACGAGCGGGTGGCCTGGATCGTGGGCAGGAAGGGCGTGATCCTCGCGACGACGGACGCCGGGGCGACCTGGACGGTCCACGACGGCGGCACCGGGAACGATCTGCGCGGCGTCCTCGCCGTCTCCCCCGGCCGCTGCTGGGTCGTCGGGCGCGGCGGCACCGTGCTGCGCACCGAGGACGGCGGCGCCACCTGGGCCCGGTCCGACAGCGGCACCGAACTGGACGTCTACGGGGTGTGGGCGGCGCCGGACGGGCGCACCGTGTGGATATCGGGCGACGACGGAATGATCCGCGTCTCCGCCGACGGGGGCCGCACCTTCTCACCCCTGCCCAGCGGCACCGGCAAGGACGTGGTCACGCTCGCCTTCGCACCCGACGGACTGCGCGGCCGGGCGGCCGGCGACGACGGCATGATCCTGGCCACCGAGGACGGGGGCCGCACCTGGCATCCCCAACTCAACGGTGTGCACAAGGACTTCGTGAGCGTGCACGGCGACGGGCCGGTCCGCTGGGTCGTGGGGCAGGACGGCGCCGTGGCCGTGACCACCGACGGCGGAGACACCTGGCGTGGCAGCGGCACCCCGGGCACCACCCTGTTGTGGGCGGTGCACTGCCCGGACGACGGGGTGCACGCCTGGGCGGCGGGCGACGACGGCACCGTCCTCGCCACCACCGACGGCGGCACCACCTGGCACCACCGGACCACCCCCACCACCGAGGACCTGCACGCCCTGCACCTGACGGCGTCACGCGGCTGGGCCGTCGGCACCGCCGCGACCGTGCTCGCCACGGCCGACGGCGGCACCACCTGGCACCGGCAGGACGTCCCGGCCGCCGAACACCTGCACGCCGTGCACGGCCCGGGAGACGGGCTGCACGCCTGGGCGGCAGGCGAGGACGGCACCGTCCTCGCCACCACCGACGGCGGCACCACCTGGCACCGTCAGACCACCCCCACCACCGCCTGCCTGACGGCGCTGCACGCCGTCGACACCCGCACGGTGTGGGCGGTCGGCCGCACCGGCACGATCCTGGTCACCCGGGACGGCGGCACCACCTGGTCCCTCCGGGACAGCGGCACGGACGCCGCGCTGTGGGGCGTCGCCCTCACCGCGACGGGCGAACTCGGCTGGGCCGTCGGGGACTTCGGCACGATCCTGAACACCTCGGACGCGGGGACCCGGTGGCGCCGCCAGAACGCCGCCACCACCAGCAACCTCAAGGGCGTATGGGTCTCGCCCGACGGCAAGGGTCTGAGCGCCACCGGCGACGGCGGCCTGATCCTCGGCAGCGAGGACACCGGGGAGACCTGGCGCACGCACGTCTCCGGCACCGGCAAGAACCTCTACGGCGTGCACATCCTCCCGGACGCCGACGGCGGCTGGGTGGTCGGCGACGGCGGCACCGTCCTCGCCTCACGAGCCGGGGGACGGTGGAGCCCGCGTCCCATAGGCACCGCCACGAACCTGTACGGAGTCGCGGCACCGGACGCCGACACCGCCTGGGTGGCGGGCCGGGGCGGGACCGTCATGGCCACCCGCGACGGCGGCGCCACCTGGCAGGCCCAGGAGACCGGCACCGACGCCGACCTGCTCTCGGTGCACCTGCGTCCCGACCGGCGCACCGGCTGGGCCGTGGGCGACCGGGGCACGATCCTCGCCACCGACGACGGCGGGGCGACCTGGTTCCCGCGGTCCGGCGCACCGATCGGGACCGCGCTGTGGACGGTGGCGTTCGCGGACGACCGGACCGGCTGGGCCGTGGGCACCGGCGGCACCGTCCTGAACTCCCGTGACGGCGGCGCCACCTGGCGACCCCAGAACCCCGGCGGCACGGACGACCTGGTCGGCCTGCACGTCGTCGATGCCCGCAGGTGCTGGACCGTGGGCGACGACGGCACGGTCCTCGGCAGCGACGACGGGGGCGCCACCTGGCACCGCGCCGCCGTCGGCACCACCCAGAGCCTCAACGCCGTCCACTTCGCCCCCGACGGCCGCGTCGGCTGCGCCGTCGGCCGCAGCGACACCGTGCTCACCACCCGGGACGGCGGGGTCAACTGGCGTGTGGGCTCGACCGGTTCGGGCATGTCCCTGTGGGCCGTGCACGTCGCCTCGGACCGGTGTTGGTGGATCGTGGGCGATGAGGGAACCGTGGTGTCGACGCAGGACGGTGGCACCACCTGGACGTCGCATTCCTACAGCCCCGAGAAGGACGCGCCGCCGCGCCCCCGCCCCCACGACCACAACCCCGAAGAAACAGGAACCCCATGACAAACACCCCCACCACCCACGCCTCCACCCCCACATCCGCATTCGCGGACATCCCGACCACCACCCTGGCCGACGTCCTGGGCCGCGCGCAGGTGATGGGCACCGGCGTCCGCCCGCTGTGGTCGCCGGTCCCCCGCGTCGCCGGACCGGCGTTCACCGTGCGGTGCCCTCCCGGTGACAACCTCATGCTGCACGCCGCGATCCACCGCGCCGAACCGGGAGCCGTCATCGTCGTCGAGTCGGGCGACCCCGACTACGCGCTGGCCGGCGGAAACGTCTGCGCCGTCGCACAGCGCCGGGGCGTGGCGGCCTTCGTCGCCGACGGACTGATCCGCGACCTCGCCGAGGTCCGCGAGATGGCCTTCCCGGTCTTCGCCCGCGGAGTGATCCCGTTTCCCGGCGGCAAGAAGGTCGTCACGCCGCTCAACACCGAAGTCCACTGCGCCGGCGTCGCGGTGAACGCCGGTGACATCGTCGTCGCCGACGAGGAGGGCATCGTCGTCGTCCCCGCCGCCCGCGCCGAGGAAACCCTGGCCGCCGCCCGGACCAAGCTGGCCAAGGAGGCCGACGAAACCCTCGACGCCTGGGAGGACGCCCACCGCACCCGCATCGACAAGATCCTGCGCGACCAGGGCTTCGAGGACTGACACCCGCACACGGGGCTCGCCCCGGGCCGCCACACCCGACCCCGCCCCGACACGCGGGCGGGGGCCACCACACACAAAGTGGCGCCCCCGCCCGCCGAGCCGGAAACCCCCGCGACCCACGCACCCCGCAGGGGCAACCGAACGCATCATGCGCTCCCGCCCCTGCGCCTGGAGAGGCACGTGATCGTTGAGCTGGGGCTTTACTGAGGGAAGTGGCCATTCTCATTCAGTTGCTTCTGACTCACACCAGCCTCACAAGCCCCCGCACCAGCCCCGACACCATCCTCCCTGAAACGGGCAGGTCCATCACAACCACGCGCGGCATCAGACGAACGGCGAGTGGCCGATACACGCCCCACACCAACCCCCGCCCAAACCTCCAGCGCGCCTCCCCCAGCGACGAACCACCAGAGTCCACACCAGCAAAGAGAGACCACGACAGACGAGCGGGTGGGACCGCCACCCGCCGCTCCCACCGCCGCATCACCACAAAAGCCCAGGTCACAGCCGCCCGAAGGGCCGTCTCGACACACCCGGACCCGCATCCGCCGCACCGCCGCGCAGCATCCGCTGCACACCAAAGACGTCCGAAAAACGCATTTCCCCAGGTCAGAACGATTCTGCCTGGGGACACTCGGTGGGGCGGGTGGGACTCGAACCCACGGCCGACGGATTATGAGTCCGCTGCTCTAACCGGCTGAGCTACCGCCCCTTTTCGGCGTGGCGCGTACATGTGTGCGCGCCGTCTGCCGCAGCATAGCCGGTCATACGATCTCTCGCTCCGGATGGTCGGCTTCGCATGACCATGAAGACCACGCTGCCCCCTGCGCGGTTCCGGATGAGGCGAAGTACACCCGAAGGAGTCACAGGTCCGCCACCCACGGCGTGGCGGCGGACCTCGGCAGCACCCGGTCTGCGGACACACGAAAAAGGACCCCGCAGGGCCCTCTTCCGATCTGCTCCCCCGACTGGACTCGAACCAGTAACCCTCCGGTTAACAGCCGAATGCTCTGCCAATTGAGCTACAGGGGATCGCGCTCCCCCGACTGGACTCGAACCAGTAACCTGCCGGTTAACAGCCGGCTGCTCTGCCAATTGAGCTACAGGGGATTGCTGCGTCTGCACCGAACCCCCGCCCACCTGGCTGCTGCCGGGCGGCGCGCGTTCGCTGCGACACATACATTAGCGCAAGCAGGGGGGTGCTTTGCCAATCGGTATCGCCCGGGGTGATCTCGGGTGCCCGCGGGTAAGCGGGAGCACACGTCGCACCGCGCGGCGCACGGAGCTAGGAAGGGTGGCAACCATGCGGTACCGGCTCACGTTCATCGCCGGACTGGCCCTCGGATACGTGATCGGGACACGGGCCGGGCGCGAGCGTTACGAGCAGCTGAAGAAGTCCGCGCGCCAGTTCGCCCAGAATCCGGCCGTGCGCAACACCGCGGAGTCGGCGGCGCAGAGCGGCCGCGACCTGGCGGGCAGGGCATACCACACGGTGAGCGTCAAGATCGGCGAGAAGGTGCCCGCCCGGGTGCGTTCGCTGCGCGAGCGCGGGCGGAACGGCGAGGACGACTGGGGCACTTCCAACACGTAATCCGCGCCCGGCCCCGGCGCCCCTCACCGCGCCGACACTGCCGCACCACCGGTACGGAAACGCTCCGGTGGTGCGGCAGAATCGTGTGCATGGGGATAGTCGCCGGCTTGGACAGCTCTTCCGCCTTCACGCACATCGTCGTCTGCGACGCGGACACGGGCGCCGTACTGCGCCGCGGCTACGCCGCGCACCCGGTCGAGGCGAAGGCCACCGAGGTCGACCCGCAGGCATGGCTGCTCTCGCTCGGCGAGGCCGCCGACGGCGGGCTGCTCGAAGGCGTGCAGGCCATCGGCGTCTCCGCGCAGCAGCACGGCATGGTGCCGCTGGACCAGCAGGGCAACCTGGTACGCCCGGCGCTGCTCGGCAACGACAAGCGGGCGCAGGTCGCGGCGGCCGATCTGGTCGACGGGCTGGGCGGACGGCAGGCGTGGGTCGAGGCCGTCGGCTCGGTGCCGCAGGCCGCGCAGCCGGTGGCGAAGCTGCGCTGGCTGGCACGGACCGAACCGGAGGCGGCCCGGCGGGTGGCCGCGGTGCTCCAGCCGCACGACTGGCTGGTGTGGCAGCTGCTGGGCCGGCCGGTCCGGCGGACCACCGACCGGGGTGCCGCGTCCGGCAGCGGCTACTGGTCGGCGGGCACCGGTTCCTACCGGCCCGACCTGGTGGAACTCGCGCTCGGGCACCAGGCGGCGCTGCCCGAGGTGCTCGGCCCCTGCGACACGGCCGGCACGACCCCCGAGGGCCTGCTGATCTCCGCGGGCACGGGCGAGACGATGGCGGCGGCGTTCGGGCTCGGGGTCGGGGTGGGCGACGCGGTGGTGTCGCTGGGGGCCTCGGGCTCGGTCATGGCGGTGCACCACGAGGCGCTGTCCGACCCACGCGGAATGATCACCTCGCTCGCGGACGCGACCGGCATGCACCTGCCGGTGGTGTACACGTCGAACGCGGTACGGGCCCTGCGCGGGACCGCCGAGATGCTGGGCGCGGAGGGGCTGGAGGAGTTGTCCGCGCTGGCACTGAAGTCGACGCCGGGCGCTTCCGGACTGGTGCTCCTGCCCTATCTGGAGGGCGAGCGCACCCCGCACCTGCCGCACACGGCGGGGACGCTGTGCGGACTGCGACGCGAATCCATGAAGCCGGAGCACCTGGCGCGGGCGGCGTTCGAGGGGATGCTGTGCTCGCTGGCCGACGCGCTCGACGTGCTGCGCGGCCGCGGGGTCGAGGTGCGGCGGGTGTTCCTGCTGGGGGCGGCGGCCGAGCTGACCGCCGTACGAGCGATCGCACCGGCACTGCTCGGCACGCAGGTGGTCGTGCCGCAGCCGGCCGAGTACGCGGCGCTGGGCGCGGCCCGGCAGGCGGCCTGGGCGCTCGGGGTCTCGCAGGGAACGGCGGACCCGCACACTCCCCCGGCCTGGCAGGGCGCCGGTGCGCAGGTGCTGGAGCCGGGCGAGGAGCTGGCCGTCGGCCAGGCGGTGCGCCAGCAGTACACGGTGACGCGCGACCAGATTCACCCGGGGGCCTTCGACCCGGCGTTCTGACCCACCCCGCAGCACGCGCCGGCCGGTACCGACGCCCCGACCGCACGCCGTCGCGCGTCAACCGGCACCGACGTCCTGATCCGCACCGTCGCGCGTGAACCGGCACCGGCGCGATACCTGCCCCGCACCGTTGCGCGTCGGCCGGTACCGGCGCCCCGCATCGCGGAGTTGCGCGTCAGCCGGCTCCGACGCCCCCGCCCCCGTCCCTACCCCCCCCCCACCACCGAAGGTCAAGCGGCACCGCCACCCTGCCCCGGCCCGCGCCGCGCGCCGACCGGGACCGTCATCGGTACCTGGGCCACCGGCCCCCGCACCGTGCCGCGCGTGGACCGGCCGTGGTGCGTCCAGGGCGCGACCGAGGCACGGTCGGGGTGCGTCCGGGGAGGCACCTCGGCCACACGTGTACTCAGTCCGTTTTTTTACCCGGCCTTGAATAAAAACATTCGCGGCCGCCATACGGGGTACCGGAAAATGGGTCGTCTCCCGACCTCTGACGACTCCGAGAGACACGCGTGCTCATAAAACTCCTGCGGGCCCGTCTCGGTCCGTACAAGAAACCCATCCTGCTCCTCGTCCTCCTCCAGCTCCTGCAGACCTGCGCCACGCTCTATCTGCCCACCCTGAACGCCGACATCATCGACAACGGCGTCGTGAAGGGGGACACGGGCTACATCCTGGAGTTCGGCGGCATCATGCTCGTCGTCAGCGTCGTCCAGGTGGCGTGCAACATCGGGGCCGTCTTCTACGGCTCCCGCACGGCGTCCGCCCTCGGCCGCGACGTCCGGGCGGCGATCTTCGACCGGGTCCAGTCGTTCTCGGCACGCGAGGTGGGGCGGTTCGGCGCGCCCTCGCTGATCACACGTACGACCAACGACGTCCAGCAGATCCAGATGCTGGTGCTGATGACGTTCACGCTGATGGTCTCGGCGCCGATCATGTGTGTCGGCGGCGTGGTCCTGGCGCTCGGCCAGGACGTCCCGCTGTCGTCGGTGCTGCTCGCGGTGGTGCCGGTGCTCGGCATCGCGGTGAGCCTGATCGTCAAGCGGATGCGCCCGTTGTTCCGCACCATGCAGAGTCGGATCGACACCGTGAACCGGGTGCTGCGGGAGCAGATCACCGGCAACCGGGTCATCCGGGCCTTCGTCCGCGACGGCTACGAGAAGAAGCGCTTCGGTGGCGCCAACGACGAGCTGACCGCCGTGGCGCTGTCCACGGGCCGGCTGATGGCGTTGATGTTTCCGACCGTGATGACGGTGGTGAACATCTCGTCGATCGCCGTGGTCTGGTTCGGCGCCCACCGCATCGACAGCGGCGGCATGGAGATCGGCGCGCTGACCGCGTTCCTCGCCTACCTGATGCAGATCGTCATGTCGGTGATGATGGCCACCTTCATGTTCATGATGGTGCCGCGCGCCGAGGTCTGCGCCGAGCGCGTCCAGGAGGTGCTGGAGACCGAGTCGAGCGTGGTCCCGCCGGTCGCGCCGGTCAGCGAGCTGCGCACCCACGGTCATCTGGAGGTCCGCGGCGCGGACTTCCGTTACCCGGGCGCCGAGGAACCGGTGCTGCGGTCGGTGGACCTGGTGGCCCGCCCCGGCGAGACCACCGCGATCATCGGGTCGACGGGCAGCGGGAAGTCGACACTGCTCGGACTCGTACCGCGACTGTTCGACGTGACGGACGGCCAGGTGCTCGTCGGCGGCACGGATGTGCGGATGCTGGATCCGTTGTTGCTGGCGGGGACCGTGGGGCTCGTCCCGCAGAAGCCGTATCTGTTCTCCGGAACGGTCGCGACGAACCTGCGGTACGGGAACCCGGACGCGACGGACGAGGAGCTGTGGCACGCCCTGGAGGTCGCGCAGGCCAAGGAGTTCGTCGAGGCGCTGGAACACGGCCTGGACGCGCCGATCGCACAGGGCGGCACCAATGTCTCGGGCGGACAGCGACAGCGTCTGGCGATCGCCAGGACGCTGGTGCAGCGGCCGGAGATCTACCTCTTCGACGACTCGTTCTCCGCTCTCGACTACGCGACCGATGCCGCGCTGCGCGGGGCGCTGGCCCGGGAGACCGCCGAGGCGACGGTGGTGATCGTGGCGCAGCGGGTGTCCACCATCCGCGACGCCGACCGGATCCTGGTGCTCGACGAGGGCCGGATCGTCGGCTCCGGCACCCATCACGAACTTATGGACGGCAATGAGACGTACCGGGAGATCGTGCTCTCCCAGCTGACGGAAGCGGAGGCCGCGTAATGGCCGGTCCCGGTGGACGCATGATGGCGGGCGGCGCTCCGACCGACCGTTCCATGGACTTCAAGGGCTCGGCGAAGCGGCTGCTGAGGCGCTTCGCCGCGGAGCGGGCCGCGCTGTACGCGATGCTGGCGGCCGGTGTGCTGAGCGTCGGCCTGTCGGTGGTCGGGCCGAAGATTCTCGGCCGGGCCACGGACCTGGTGTTCGCCGGGGTCATCGGCCGGCGGATGCCCGAGGGCACCACCAAGGAACAGGCGGTCGACGGCCTGCGCGCGTCGAAGAGCGGGCTCGCCGACATGCTCTCGGGGGTGGACTTCGTCCCCGGTCAGGGCATCGACTTCGGTGCCGTCGGTGATGTGCTGCTGGTGGCGCTGGTGGTGTACGTCGCGGCCGGGCTGCTGATGCTGGTGTCGTCCCGGCTGTCGATCCGGATCATCAACCGGGTCGTGTTCCGGCTGCGCGAGGACATCCAGGCGAAGCTGTCGCGGCTGCCGCTGTCGTACTTCGACCGGGCCAAGCGCGGCGAGGTGCTCAGCCGGGCGACGAACGACATCGACAACATCTCGCAGACGATGCAGCAGACGATGGGCCAGCTCATCAACTCCCTGCTCACCATCGTCGGCGTGCTGGTGATGATGTTCTGGATCTCGCCGCTGCTGGCCGTGGTCGCCCTGGTGACGGTGCCGCTCTCGGTGATCGTGGCGACGAAGGTCGGCAAGCGCTCGCAGCCGCAGTTCGTGCAGCAGTGGATGGTGACCGGCAAGCTCAACGCGCACATCGAGGAGATGTACACCGGGCACACCCTGGTGAAGGTGTTCGGGCGGCAGCAGGAGTCCGCGCGGGATTTCGCCGAGCAGAACGAGGCACTGTACGAGGCAGGCTTCAAGGCGCAGTTCAACAGCGGGATCATGCAGCCGCTGATGATGTTCGTATCGAACCTGAACTACGTGCTGATCGCCGTGGTCGGTGGTCTGCGGGTCGCCTCGGGCTCGTTGTCGATCGGTGACGTGCAGGCGTTCATCCAGTACTCGCGGCAGTTCTCGACGCCGCTGACCCAGGTCGCCTCGATGGCCAACCTCGTGCAGTCGGGCGTCGCCTCGGCCGAGCGGATCTTCGAGCTGCTGGACGCCGAGGAGCAGAGCGCCGACCCGGCGCCCGGCGAGGCCGAGCGCCCCGCGGAACTGCGGGGCAGCGTCTCGCTGGAGAAGGTGTCGTTCCGTTACGACCCGGAGAAGCCGCTCATCGAGAACCTGTCGCTGAACGTCGAACCGGGGCACACGATCGCGATCGTGGGCCCGACCGGCGCCGGGAAGACCACCCTGGTCAATCTGCTGATGCGGTTCTACGAGGTGACGGGCGGGCGGATCACGCTCGACGGCGTCGATGTGACGAAGATGTCGCGCGACGACCTGCGGGCGGGCATCGGCATGGTCCTCCAGGACACCTGGCTGTTCGGCGGGACGATAGCCGAGAACATCGCGTACGGCGCTTCGCGCGAGGTCGGCCGGGAAGAGATCGAGGAGGCGGCGAGGGCGGCCCACGCCGACCGCTTCATCCGCACCCTGCCGGACGGTTACGACACGGTGATCGACGACGAGGGCTCCGGTGTCAGCGCGGGCGAGAAGCAGCTGATCACCATCGCCCGGGCGTTCCTGTCCGACCCGGTGATCCTGGTGCTCGACGAGGCCACGAGCTCCGTGGACACCCGGACCGAGGTGCTGATCCAGAAGGCGATGGCGCGCCTGGCCCACGGGCGCACCAGCTTCGTGATCGCGCACCGGCTCTCCACCATCCGGGACGCCGACACGATCCTGGTGATGGAGAACGGCTCGATCGTCGAACAGGGCACGCACGAGGAGCTGCTGGCGGCCGGCGGTGCGTACGCCCGGCTGTACTCCGCGCAGTTCGCCCAGGCGATCGCGGAGGTGGACTGACCGCGTCGACGCATGCCGGGGCGGGCCCGTCGGGCCCGCCCCGGTGCGTTCAGTGCACCACGGGGGTCCGAGCCGCCGACCGGTGCACGGGCCCTCCTTCGCCGGGTCTGACCAGGCCGCTCTCGTAGGCGACGGTGACGACCTGGGCCCTGCTGTTCAACCCCAGCTTGACCATGGCCCGGTTGAGATGGGTCTTCACCGTCGCCTCGCTGATGGTCAGGACGTCCGCGATCCCACGGTTGGAGAGCCCCCGGCAGACCCTCCGCATGACCTCGACCTCACGCGGCGTCAGTGCGTCCAGCCCGTTCGCGGTCCCGGCGGGCGGGGCGTGGTCGGTGAGCGTGGCGAAGGCGTCGACCAGACGTCGGGTGATGCCCGGTGAGAAGAACATGTCGCCCTCCGCCACGGCCCGGACCGCCGCGATCAGCCGACTCGGCCCGACGTCCTTGTGCAGGAAGCCGTCGGCTCCGGCCCGTACCGCCGCGCACACGTCCTCGTCGCTGTCCGTCCCGGGGCCGGACAGCACGATCGTCCCGGGCGGCCGTACGGCGGTGTCCGGGGCCTGGCCCCGGTCCTGGTCCGGACCCCGGTCCTGGCCCGGGTCCGTGCTCGGTGCGGGTCGCAGCAGCGCCCGCGTCCTGATGCGTTCCATCGTGACGAGCCCGTCCTCGTCGTACGGCCGCAGTCCGATCAGGACGACGTCCGGCCGGGCGAGGCCCGACCGGGCCACCGCCTCCGCGCCGTCGGCTGCCTCGCCCACGACCACCAGCCCCGGCGCCCGGTCCAGCAGCGACTTGATGCCTTCCCGGATCAACGGCTGGGCGTCGACCACCAGTACGCGCGTCATGGCATGCATGATTCCCCCCTGTCCCCCGTACGTCCCCCGTCGCTCCCGCACCGCCCGTGTCGTGGTCGGCGACGGGCCGTCGTCCTGCCCTGCGCCATCGCCGCGAGGACCGGGCCGGTATCGGCCGAGGTCCGGGATGCCACGAATGTTGTACAGCCCCCCGACGGCTACCGCGAAGGTTTCGTCGGTGGCCGAACCGTCGTGGGACGGCGGCCGGCCGGACCCGCCCGCGGCTCTCCGGTGCCCGGCGGCAGGGCCGGATGAAGGACACCCCGTTCCCCGGCCGAGGCGCTGCGAAGCGGTGCCGAACCGGCCCGTCCACCGGCCGTGCCCGGCCCGCCACGGCCGATCCGGGCCGCCGGACTCTCAGTCGAGGTAGCCGCGGAGCTGGTCGGCGAAGGCGTGGTCCCGCAGCTTGCCGAGCGTCCTGGACTCGATCTGCCGGATGCGCTCGCGCGTCACCCCGAAGATCGCGCCGATCTCCTCAAGCGTGCGGGGCCGTCCGTCGACCAGCCCGTAGCGCAGTTGGACCACTCTCCGTTCGCGCTCGCCGAGCGTGGACAGGACCGCCTCCAGGTGCTCGCGCAGCAGCAGGAACGCTGCCGACTCCGCCGGGGAGGCGGCGTCGCCGTCCTCGATCAGGTCACCGAGGGCGACGTCCTCCTCGCCGACCGGGGCGTGCAGCGAGACGGGCTCCTGGGCGAGCCGCAGGACCTCGCCGACCCGCTCCGGGGTGAGGTCGAGCTGTTCGGCGATCTCCTCGGCCGTCGGCTCGCAGCCGCGTTCCTGGAGCATCCGGCGCTGGACCCGTACGACCCGGTTGATCACCTCGACGACGTGGACCGGCACTCTGATGGTGCGCGCCTGGTCGGCGAGGGCGCGGGACATGGCCTGGCGGATCCACCAGGTCGCGTAGGTGGAGAACTTGTAGCCCCGGGTGTAGTCGAACTTCTCGACCGCCCTGATCAGTCCGAGGTTTCCCTCCTGGACCAGGTCGAGCATGGTCAGCCCGCGGCCGATGTAGCGCTTGGCGACGGAGACGACGAGGCGGAGGTTGGCCTCGATGAGCCGACGCTTCGCCATCCGGCCCATCACGACCAGCCGGTCGAGGTCGACGGCCAGCCGGGTGTCCGGGTCCGGGGCGCTCGCGAGCCGTTCCTCGGCGAAGAGACCCGCCTCGACCCGCCGGGCGAGTTCCACCTCGTCGGCGGCCGTGAGCAGCGGTATCCGGCCGATCTCCCGCAGGTACTGGCGGAAGAGATCGGCGGACGGCCCCCCGGTCTCCGGACGGCCACCCGGCCCCGGGGGCTCGGGCATCCGGGGCGGCTCCGCCGCGAACGGCCCGCGCGACGCGAACGCACCTGTCGGCTCGAACGGTCCGTGCGGGTCGGGTGCCTCGGGCCGGTCGGCCGGCCGGTAGGGATCGGGCGGTGTCCGCTGCGTCTCCGCGGCCTCGGGATGACGTACCACCCGGTTCTGCGCGGGAATGGCCGACACATGCTCGGTTTCGGTCACGGTCCGGGGCTGCACGGGGGGCGACCTCCAGGTGATCGCTGCCGGACCGCGGGGCAGCCCACCGTCAGGTGGACCGGCCGCGCTCCGATGACTCAGGCACCGCCCCCAGTGTGGGGTACGGCACATCGCCGCCACGAGAGGTGTGCGGGGACTTTCTGAGTCCGGTCCGTGACCGGCCGGTTACGGCGCGGGACGGGAACGGCGGCCGGGGCGGGCCCGTCGGGGCCAAAAACGGCGGCCTCGGCAGGTTCGCAGCGGGGCGGGAGCGGTGCCCGGGGCGGGCTCGGAGGGGGCCGGGAGCGGTGCCCGGTCGGCCCGCAGTGGCTCGAAGAAGCCTGCGGAGGGTGCGAAGGGTCCGTCAGAGCGCGTCGGCGCCGCTGTTGCGCAGGGACGCGGCGTACTGCTGGAGGACCCAGACCTCGTTCTGCGCGGCCGCCAGCTGTTCCGGGGCGACGTTGCTGCCGAGGCGGGCCAGGCTGCCCTGGACCTCGCCGATCCGACGGTCGACGGCGCGCAGCCGGACCTGGACGAGCTGCATACCGGCGTAGGTCTCGTCGATGGTCTTGCCGTGGACGACCTCCACCGCCAGCTCCGTGACGAGGTTGCGCACCGTGTCGTCGGGGGCGGCCTCCAGGACCCGGACGAGGTAGTCGCGCGTATCGGTGACGCCCGCCTCGGCACCGCCCGCCTCGGCGATGCACTGCCGGACGGCGGCGTACGGCGGGGCGGTGAACTCGTCGGCCCCGTAGGCGTCGAAGGCGGGCGAGACCAGTTCGGGCCGCTGGAGGGCGAGCTTCAGCAGCTCGCGCTCGGTGCGGTGGGCGGGGCTGCGGAGATGGAGGGCGGGGCCGGCCGGGGCGGCGGGCGCCCGGACCTGTTCGTGCCGGGCGCCGCGGCCGGCCGCGGGGGCGGGACCTCGCCGGTCGCCCCGGTCGCCCCGTTCGCGGGCCCAGCGGGCGAGCTGGGCGACCCGCTTCACCACGAACTGGGTGTCCAGGATGCCGAGCATGCCGGCGAGTTGGACGGCGACCTCGTGCTGCGAGGAGCTGTTCTTGATCCGGGCGACGACGGGGGCCGCCTCGTCGAGCGCGGCGCCACGGCCCGCCGGGGTCTCCAGGTCGTACCTGCCGACGATCTGCCGCAGCGCGAACTCGAAGAGCGGGGTGCGGGGTTCGACGAGGTCGCGGACGGCCTCCTCGCCCTTGGCCAGGCGCAGATCGCACGGGTCCATGTTGTCCGGCGCGATCGCGATGTACGTCTCGGCGGCGAACTTCTGGTCGTCCTCGAAGGCGCGGAGCGCGGCCTTCTGCCCGGCCGCGTCGCCGTCGAAGGTGAAGATCACCCGGGCGCTGCCGTTGTCCATCAGCAGGCGGCGCAGGATCTTGATGTGGTCGCCGCCGAAGGCCGTGCCGCAGGTCGCGATGGCGGTGGTGATCCCGGCGAGATGGCAGGCCATGACGTCGGTGTATCCCTCGACGACGACGGCCCGGCTGGTCTTCGCGATCTCCTTCTTCGCCAGGTCGATGCCGTAGAGCACCTGGGACTTCTTGTAGATCGCGGTCTCGGGGGTGTTGAGGTATTTCGGTCCGTTGTCGTCGTCGCGCAGCTTGCGGGCGCCGAAGCCGACGATGTCGCCGGAGGTGTCGCTGATCGGCCACATGAGCCGGCCGCGGAAGCGGTCGATGGGGCCGCGCCTGCCGTCCTGGGAGAGGCCGGAGGTGATCAGCTCCTTGTCGCTGAAGCCCTTGCCGCGGAGGTAGCGGGTGAGGTGGTCCCAGCCCGCCGGGCTGTAGCCGATGCCGAAGTGGGCGGCCGCCGCCTGGTCGAAGCCGCGCTCGGCGAGGAACTTCCGGCCGATCTCGGCCTCGGCGCCGTTCAGCTGCTCCACGTAGAACTGGGCGGCGGCCTTGTGCGCCTCGACCAGCCGGATGCGTTCGCCGCGCTGGTGGGAGGGGTTGTAGCCGCCCTCCTCGTAGCGCAGGGTGATGCCCGCCTTGGCGGCGAGCCGCTCGACCGTCTCGGAGAACGAGAGGTGGTCGATCTTCATCACGAAGGCGATGGTGTCGCCGCCCTCCTGGCACCCGAAGCAGTGGAAGAGACCCTTGCTCGGGCTGACCTGGAAGGACGGGGACTTCTCGTCGTGGAACGGGCAGAGCCCCTTGAGGTTGCCGCCGCCGGCGTTGCGCAGTTGGAGGTACTCGGAAACGACGGCGTCGATCGGGACCGCGTCCCGTACCGCCTTCACGTCGTCGTCATTGATCCTGCCGGCCACGGGTGAATTCTACGGGCGGGGTACGACAGCCGTGCCCGCGCCACCGGTGTGACCCGGGGAACCCCCGCGGAAGGCCGTCGGGTACGGGACGAGGGGGCTCCCCGGGCCTGCCGGCCCACCTCAGCTCAGGGAGGCCAGCGGCACCGACGGATCGGCGAGGGCCTCCGGGTCGGTCTGGCGGCCGGACCGGATCAGTTCCTGCACGCTCTCGGTGACGTCCCACACGTTGACGTTCATCCCGGCCAGCACCCGCTGGTCCTTCAGCCAGAAGGCGATGAACTCGCGCTTTCCCGCGTCGCCGCGGACGACCACCTGGTCGTAGCTGCCCGGCGGCGCCCAGCCCGAGTATTCGAGACCGAGGTCGTACTGGTCGGAGAAGAAGTACGGCACCCGGTCGTAGCTCACGTCCTGGCCGAGCATGGCGCGGGCCGCGGCCGGGCCGCTGTTCAGCGCGTTCGCCCAGTGCTCCACGCGCAGCCGGGCGCCGAGCAGCGGATGGGCCACGTTGGCGACGTCCCCGGCGGCGAAGATGTGCGGGTCGCTGGTGCGCAGGGAGGCGTCCACGGCGATGCCGCCGCCGTCCCTGCGGGCGGCCATGGCGAGCCCGGCGGTCTCGGCGAGGGCCGTGCGCGGGGCGGCGCCGATCGCGGCGAGCACGTCGTGGGCGGGGTGCTCCTCGCCGTCGTCGGTGCGGACGGCGAGGACGACGCCGTCCTGGCCGATGATCTCGGTGAGGCGGACACCGAAGTGGAAGCGGACGCCGTGGTCCCGGTGCAGATCGGTGAAGAGCTGGCCGAGCTCGGGGCCGACGACCTGGTGCAGCGGGGTCGGCTCCGGTTCGACGACGGTGACCTCCGCACCGTAGCCGCGGGCCGCCGCCGCGACCTCCAGTCCGATCCAGCCGGCCCCGGCGATCACCAGGTGGCCGTTGTCGCGGCCAAGAGCGGTGAGTACGTTGCGGAGCCGGTCGGCGTGGGCGAGGCGGCGCAGGTGGTGGACGCCGGCCAGGTCGGTGCCCGGGATGGGGAGGCGACGCGGCTCGGCCCCGGTGGCGAGCAGCAGCTTGTCGTAGTGGACGACCGTGCCGTCGCCGAGCCGCACCGAGCGGTCCACCCGGTCGAGGGCCGTGACCGGCTGGCCGAGGTGGAGCTCGATGTCGGCACCCGCGTACCAGGCGGTCTCGTGGACGAAGACGCTGTCCCGCTCCTCCTTGCCGGAGAGGTAGCCCTTGGAGAGCGGAGGCCGTTCATACGGATGGTCGCGTTCGTCGCCGAGAAGGATCACCCGGCCGCTGAAACCCTCCGCCCGGAGCGTCTCGGCCGCCTTCGCTCCGGCCAGTCCTCCGCCGACGATGACGAAGGTCCGATGTGCGTCGACCACTGCATGCCTCCCGGTGCTTGCTGCGTGGGGCCCGACTGCGAGCGTCCCGCACGCAGCGTGATGGCGAAAGGGGGTGTACCCCGATCAGGTCACGCCCGGTTCATGACCGGGGCGGCGGATCCGGACGAAACACCGTTGCCCGGGGCGGGCGGGGTCTCCGCGAGCCCCGGCGGCGAGCGGCGCGGTCGCCCGGCCGGGCCGGGGTGCGTGGGCGATCGCGGGACGCTCGGCAGGCTCGGCGCGGCGCTGCGCCGTACGCATGCGGTCGTGGTCCAGCCGTACGCGGGCGCCGGTGGGGCAGCGGGACAGCCGGGTCAGCGGCCGGGGCCGGTGAGCGAGGCGTGCAGGGAGCGTGCCGAGGCGTCGGTCAGGGCGGCGATCTGGTCGACGAGGACCCGCTTGCGGGCCCGGTCGTCGGGGGCCGCGTCGAACAGCGCCCGGAACTGCGGTTCCAGTCCCACGGGGGCGCGCGCGGTGAGCGCGGCGGCGAGTTCGGCGATGACGACGCGCTGGTCGGCGCGGATCGCCTCCTGCTCGGCGCGTTGCATGACGTACCGGTTCGCGACCGCCTTGAGCACGGCACACTCGTTGCGCACCTCGCGCGGGACGACGAGTTCGGCCGCGTACCGGCCGAGCCTGCCCGAGCCGTGGGCGTGCCGGGTGGCACTCTCGGCGGCGAGACAGAACCGCCCGATCAGCTGGCTCGTGGCGTCCTTCAGCCGGGCCTGGGCGACGGCCGATCCGTCGTAGCCGTGCGGCCACCAGTCCTGGCCGACGAGCCGGTCCAGGGCCTCGGCCAGTTCGGCGGGTTCGGTGTCCGCCGGGACGTAGCGGCCGATGGCGACGGCCCAGATCTCGTCGCGCTCGGGCTCCGAGTCGAGGCAGTTGGGGTCGATGTGGCCGGCGTGGAGCCCGTCCTCGAAGTCGTGCACCGAGTACGCGACGTCGTCGGACCAGTCCATGACCTGGGCCTCGAAGCAGGTGCGGTTCGCGGGGGCGCCGCGGCGGGCCCACGCGAAGACGGGCAGATCGTCCTCGTACACCCCGAACTTCGGCGTGTCCGGGTCGTCGGGGCATCCGCCGCGCGGCCACGGGTACTTGGTGGCGGCGTCCAGGGCGGCACGGGTCAGGTTGAGTCCGACGCTGACGAGCTCCCCGGTCCGGGTGTCGGGCACGAAACGCTTCGGTTCGAGCCGGGTGAGCAGGCGCAGCGACTGGGCATTGCCCTCGAAACCGCCGCAGTCCGAGGCGAAGTCGTTGAGCGCCTGCTCGCCGTTGTGCCCGAACGGCGGGTGACCGAGGTCGTGGGCGAGACAGGCCGTCTCGACGAGGTCGGGGTCGCAGCCGAGCGCCGCCCCGAGTTCGCGACCGACCTGGGCGCATTCCAGCGAATGCGTGAGACGGGTCCGGGGGCTGGCGTCCCAGGCCCGGCTGCGGGTGCCCGGGGTGACGACCTGGGTCTTCCCGGCAAGCCGACGCAGCGCGGCGGAGTGCAGCACCCGGGCACGGTCGCGCTGGAACGCGGTACGGCCGGGCCGTTTGTCCGGCTCGGTGTCCCAGCGTTCGGTGTCGACCGCGCGGTAGGGGGGCGTTCCCCGGCCGCGCATGCCGTATCCGCCCTGCGCGTCCGGGAGTTCCCACATGTCGTCGGTGCAGTCCGTGCCGTCGGCGCAGTCCGCGCGGTTCGTACGGTCGGTGTCATCCGTTCGGTGGGTGTCGTCCGTTCGGTCGGTGGCCTCCGTACGGTCCGTGCCGTCGGTGCGGTTCACACCGTTCATATCGCCCATGCCGTTCATGTCGCCCATGCCGTCCATGCCGTCCATGGGTCCGACAGTAGACGGACGTGCCGACAGGAAGGGGGACGGTTCGGGATGTATGCGCGCCGATCGGACGGCCCGGGACTCCGGGAGGGCGGAGAAGGGCCGACGTTTGTCCGGCGGGAACAGGGGCTGTGACGGAATCGGCTGAATCCGCTGCTGGAGAACCCTTTCTCCTCATAGTTCGTCCAACCATGTGGGACGCCGTGGCCACGGGCACGGCCCCGGAACACGGACAGGCCGGAGCAGGAACGAGGGAGACACCGATGCGGGAGAGACAACCGGGACGAGCGGCCCGGTGGCCCGGGCGGCTCCGACGGCCGTGGCCGCGGTCGCGGCGGGGACAACGGCGGCTCGTGCAGGCGGTGATGATCGCCTGCGTGGCGGCACTGGCCCCCGCGACCTGGATGCACACCGTGGCCGATGCCCGGGTGAGGACCACCGCGGACGTGCCCGCGCGGCAGGTCGCCGTGGTGTTCGGGGCCGGGCTCATGAAGGGCAGGCCGTCGCCCTATCTGGCCAACCGGCTGAAGACCGCCGCCGAGCTGTACCGGAACGGGAAGATCGAGGTCGTGCTCGTGACCGGTGACAACGGCCGGGCGGACTACGACGAGCCGGACGCCATGCGCACGTACCTCAGGGAGCACGGCGTGCCGGACGAGCGGATCGTGAGCGACTTCGCCGGTTTCGACACCTGGGACTCGTGCGTCCGGGCCAAGAAGATTTTCGGCGTCGACCGTGCGGTGCTGGTGACCCAGGGGTTCCACATCCACCGGGCGATCGCGCTGTGCCGGACGGCAGGCATCGACGCGTACGGGGTCGGCGTCGACGCCGTACGCGACGCGACCTGGTACTACGGCGGGACGCGGGAGGTGTTCGCGGCCGGGAAGGCGGCGCTGGAGGCCGTGTTCAAACCCGACCCGCACTTCCTCGGCCCGCGGGAGAACGGGATCACGGAGGCCCTGGCGGCGGAGCGGCCTTGACCGGCCCCGGGCGGAGCCGGGCAGGGACCGGGCAGGTACCGGGCAGGGACCGGACGGGTACCGGGTGTCGGGGACGGACCGGCGGGTCCGGCGGTCCGGCAGATCCGCCCGGTCCAGCGGGTCCGGCAGATCTGGCGGGTCCAGCGGGTCCGACCGGGTCCGGCAGGTCCCACCGGTCCGGCAGGTCCGGCAGGTCCGGCAGGTCCGGCAGGTCCGGCAGGTCCGGCAGGTCCGGCAGGGTCCGGTGCCGGGCAGTTCCCGGTGGTGCCGGGCGCGGGCATCGCCCCGGTGGGAGGACGCCCGCGCGGACGGACCTGCCTACGGGGCGGTCTCGGCCGCGACCCAGTCGAGGTATCCGGCGCTGCCCCGTACCACCGGGACCGCGATGATCTCCGGTGTCCCGTAATCGTGCGCCGCCAGGAGATGAGCCTCCAGTTCGTCGTACCGCTCGGCCGTCGTCTTGAGCAGCAGTTGCCATTCCTCGGCCGTCTCGACGGCGCCCTGCCAGCGGTAGACCGAGGTGACGGGCGCGGAAATCTGCGCGCAGGCGGCGAGCCGCGCCTCCACCGCTCCCCGCGCCAGTGCCCGGGCCTTCTCCTCGCTGTCCGTCGTGGTCAGTACGGTCAGCCATGCCGACATCGTCACCCGCGGCCTCCTCGGTCTGTCGGTTGTGGACGGCTCTCGCGCCCCGCGTCGATTCTCGGGCACCGTCCGGCGCCGGCGCCGGACGAGGCAGACGGTCAGGCTCCGTACGGGCGGACGGCCTTGGCGTCGCGCAGGGCGCGGCCCCACCAGACCAGTTGATCGAGCAGGGACTTGGCCGCGGCATCGCAGGCGGAGGGGTCCCGATGCCTGCCCTCGTCGTCGAACAGGGCGCCCGCATAGGGGAAGGCGACCGTCTCACGGATGCCGACGGTGCGCAGTTCGGCGAAGACCTGCCTCAGGTGCTCGACGGCGCGCAGTCCGCCGGAGATACCTCCGTACGCCACGAAGGCGACGGGCTTGGCCTGCCATTCGTCGCGGTACCAGTCGATGAGGTTCTTCAACGGGGCCGGGTACGAGTGGTTGTACTCGGGGGTGACGACAACGAACGCGTCGGCCGCCGCCAACCGGGCGGACACGGCGTCCAGTCGGGATCGCGCCTCGTCGTCGGGCCGGAACGAGAGGGCGGTCGGGAGGTCGAGTTCGGCGACGTCGAGCAGGTCCGTCTCGATGTCGGGGCGTTCGGCGGTGTGCGCGAGGAACCAGCCGGAGACGACGGGCGCGAACCGTCCCTCCCGGTTGCTGGCGAGGATGACCGCGACCTTCAGGGGCGCGGCGGCGGTCGTGGACGCGGAGGGCGAGGCAGCTGTGGTGAGATCCATGCGAAGATGCTCGTAGCTCAACCATGCTTGAGGTCAAGCTTCTTACGCCTGCCGCCCCCTCCACCCTTCGACATGCGCCGGACCGCACCGGCATCCGGAACGCCTCGGCGCGGGTGCACGTCATGCCGCCGGACCACAGGGGCGACTGTCACGAACGTGCGGACGTCAGCCGCATTCGCATCCGGGAACCTCGGCCGGGGTTCCCGCGATCTCGCCATGAGGCCGAAACACCGTCGCAGCAGAACAGCCCGAACATGACGGAAGGCACCGAACGCGAGGTCCGCGTCACCCTCCCCACGGGGAACCGCCCCGCCGGTCCCAGCGGGACGAATCCGGTGGGCGGCGGGGCGGGGGCGGTCGAGTGCACCGTCCCGTGGGGGGTGTCTGACGTGTGCCCCGCCCCCCACAAGGTCATGCATGTGATGTGCATCACTTCACCGGGCGGTGGCGTCACCCGTTTGGCAGCAACTCCCCCGGGCCCCGGGCCCTCCTCGTCGATCAGGGCCACGACCTGCACGGATACGGGTTGGCAAGGGAGCCACGCCGAGCCGTCCGGGTGAGAGCTGACTCGGTGTCAGCAGGCATGGCGGGCGATCGGCCCGTTAGCTCGGAGTCAGGACACAGCCACTCGCGGCACAACTGTTCGCGGCTCGGCTGCTCGCGCACATCGCCGGAGGAACCCATGCGTCCTGCTCGCCCCATGACCGGTGCCGCCGCCTGCGCGGTCACCATGTCCGCGCTCGGCCTGTTCGCCATCGGACAGCCCGCGTACGCGGGTGAGGCGGGATCCGTGCGAAGCGGCCCGGTGGTCGCACCACCGGCCGCCCACGGCTTCCCCGAGGAACAGGGTGGGGACGAGGGCGGAGGAGGCGGGCGGACGTCGTCCGGGAGCGATGTCCCATTCGGATTCAACGTCCCTTCGCTGCTCGATTCCGTCGGCGGGCTCAACGCCTTCTCCGCACTCGACACGCCCTCCGGGGACGAGGGCTCGAACGAACGCGGGGACCGGAACCGGTCCGAGGGCGAGGACTCGTCCCGGCAGAACTCGTCGTCCGGCCGGGACAGTTCGTCCGATCGGGATCAGTCGTCCTCCGGACGTGACCAGTCCTCCGGTCGCGACAGTTCATCGTCCGGCCGGGACTCGTCCTCCGGGCGCGACGGCTCGTCCCGTCCCGACGGCCCCAGCGGGCACGTCAAAACAGGTGTCGGCGGCAGTGTCCGGTCCGACACCACCCAGATCGCGGCGGGTGCCGGCGTACTCGCCGGTGCCGCCGTGGGCGGGGCCTGGCTCCTGCGTCGTCGGGCGAGCGGCACGCAGGAAGCCGGCTGACGGAGACGGATTCACGTCTCCGTGCCGCCTGGCAGCCGTCCCGGTGGTCGCGCGCCACCGGGACGGGGCCGTTCCCCCCGCCCGTTCGTATCCGTCCCCGTCCCCCGTCCCACATCCCCCGTTCCCGTTCCCATTCCCGCCCCACTCCCATCCCCGTTCCCGTCCCCCACGTCCCGCACCGTCTCCGCTCCGTCATCCGAAGGACCGACCGTGTCCCAGAAGGGCAAGGGCTGGCTGCTTGCCATCGCGGCGTTGGCAGGCATCTGGCTGATCCGTCATGGCGCCGACACCCAGTTGGTGCCGCCGCAGCCGACCTCCGCGCAAGCGTTCGCCGCCGGCCCCGTACCGCAGCCTGGATCCCCCCTCGCCGAACCGCTGAAGCCCTCGCCACCGGTACGCATCCGGATTCCGAGCATCCGGGTCGACGCCCCGATGATGCGGCTGGGGCTCGACGCCGACGGCAGCCTCGGCGTCCCGCCGGCCGGGAACGACAACATCGTCGGCTGGTACGGGGACGGCACGACCCCCGGCGCCAAGGGCAGCGCGATCGTCGCCGGACACGTCGACGACGCGCGGGGGCCGTCGGTCTTCTACGCCCTGGGCACCCTGCAGAGGGGGAACGAGGTCGAGGTGGTCCGCCGGGACGGGCGCACCGCCGTCTTCTCGCTCGACGCGATCGAGGTCTACGAGAGCGACGACTTCCCCGACGAGCGCGTGTACGGGGCCTCGTCCTACGCCTCGCTCCGACTGATCACCTGCGGCGGCGGCTTCTCGAAGTCGACGGGCTACCGGGGCAACGTGGTGGCCTACGCACACCTCACCGCGGTGCGCTGAGGGCCGACGCGCCGCCCGCAACCTGGCCACGCCAGAACCTGGGCACGCCTGAAACGAGACACGGCCGAACCGGGGAGCATCCGGAACGGGATGGGCCGGGAGCCGTGGTGCGAACGGCCGCTCACGCCAGCCACTGGTCGTACGCCAGCTTCGCGACCAGCGAGAGCACCACGACGAGCAGCACCACGCGGACGAAGCCGCTGCCCCTGCTGAGCGCCATCCGGGCCCCGACCAGTCCGCCCGCGAGATTGAACACCGCCATCAGCGCGGCCAGCCACCACAGCACGTGCCCCTGGTGGGCGAACATCGCCAGCGCCCCGACATTGGTGCAGACGTTGACGATCTTGGCGTTGGCGGACGCCGTGACCAGATCGAGGTGGAGCACCGCGGTCAGGGCCAGCACCAGAAACGTTCCGGTGCCCGGCCCGAACAGCCCGTCGTAGAAGCCGATACCGCCACCGACCAGCACGATCGCGGTGACGGTCCGGGCGCGGCCGATCTCCTGCCGCGCACCGTCCCCTGCCGTCCTGCCGAACGATGGCCGCAGCACCACGAACGCCGCGACCACCAGCAGCACCACCATGATCACGGGCCGCAGCACCTCGCTGCCGATCCCGGCGGCGAAGAAGGCCCCGGTCATCGATCCGGCCAGCGCGGCGAGCCCGATCCGCAGAGCCGTCCCGACCTTCACCGGCGCCTTGCGCACATACGCCACGGCGGCTCCGGACGTGCCGACGATCGCCACCGCCTTGTTGGTACCGAGTACGTGCGCGGCCGGCACCTGCGGGAGGCCCAGCAACAGGGCGGGCAGCAGAAGCAGCCCGCCGCCGCCGACCACCGCGTCGATCCAGCCCGCCGCGGCCGCGGCGAGGCAGAGGACGACCAGGGTGGTGAGTGCTATGTCGGGCATGATCGCGACTCTATGGACGCGATGCGTGCCTGGTCCAACCACTTCGGCCCGTTCACGGAAAAGCTGAGCCGGATCTGAGCTTCCGGGCCCTCGGAACCGCCCGCCGACGGCTGCCGACCGCTGCCGACCGCTGCCGACCGCTGCCGACCGACCGTCCCCCATCGGCCGGCCGGCACCCGTCGCGCACTGCCCGCTGCCGGTCACCCCCACGCGGCTGCCGACCTCCGTGGCCCGTCACGCGAACCGTCCCCCCACCCGGTCCGCGGCGGCACTCGGTCCGCAGCGCCCCCGGAAGTCACCGTCCCCGGGGCCCGCGTCCCCACCGTCCGGGCCCACCGGCACCCCCGCTCCCGGGGAGGCCGCTCAGCCGCCCTTCCCTGAGCGCCCCTCCCCGGCCCCGCTCCCCCGTCGGTCGGTCCGGCTCAGCACTGGTGCGACTCGACGGCGGCCGGGTCCATCCACATGACCTCCCAGATGTGACCGTCCGGGTCCTGGAAGGAACGGCCGTACATGTGACCGAAGTCCACCGGCTCCTTGACCGGCGATCCGCCGGAGGCGAGCGCCGTGTCCGCCACCTCGTCCACCTTCTCCCGGCTCTCCGCGCTCAGTGCGAGGATCACCTCGCTGGTCTTCGAGGAGTCGGCAACCTCCCTGCCGGTGAACTCCTTGAACCGGGACTCGGTGAGGAGCATGGCGAAAATGGTCTCGCTGATGACGAGGCAGGCGGTGTTCTCGTCACTGAACTGCGGATTGCACTGGTAGCCGAGCTTGCCGAAGAACGCCTTGGTCGTTTCGAGGTCCTTGACCGGCAGGTTCACGAAGATCAGCTGAGACATGGCCGTTCCGTTCTTTCTGGTGTTCGAGCGTCGTACGAGGGGTAGACGGCACAGCCGCACGGAACTCATCGCTCCCACCGAAAGAATTTTCGCGCGCTGTCAGGACATGGCGAGCGGGGCGCCGCCCCGGAGCAGCGATCCGCCCAGCGGGGTCAACGTGTGCAGGACCGAACTGCCGTGCCGCAGCGTGTGGATCAGGCCGGCCTCGCGCAGCACACCGGCGTGCTGGCTCGCCGAGGCGAGCGATATACCGGCCCGGAGGGCGAGTTCGCTGGTCGTGCAGCCGTTGCCGATGGCTCTCAGCACCGTCGAGCGGGTGTTGCCGAGGAGCCGTCCGAGCCAGGGACCCGGTTCGGCGTGGACCGGGGCGCGGGAATGGGTGACGGGGTAGACGAGCACGGGCGGGAGTTCCGGATCCCGGTAGACGACCGGGGTGACGCGGCAGAAGAAGGACGGCTGGAGCAATAAGCCCCTGCCGTTCAGATGGACGTCGCGGTCGAAGGGGTAGTCCGCCTCCAGCACGGGCGGCCGCCAACGGATCGTCGGCGGGAGGGAGGCAAGCAGTTCCTCGGCCCCGCCGTCCAGGAGAGCGCGTCCGCGGACGGCGCGGTCGGCCTCGATGCTGGACCTGATGTGCGACCAGTACGGCTCGATCGCGGCGCGATGGTAACCGCGCAGGGCGTCGACGAGCCGGCCGAGCGGCTCGACCCGCCCGTGGGGGCCGCGGCCCGGGTCGCGGCGTTCGATGCCCAGCAGGGCGAGTTCGGCATGGATCCGCCGGGGCGGGGTGTCGCGCACCGCCGCCATCGCGGCCTCAATACCGTAGGGCTCGCTGCCCTCCTGAGAAGGCGTCAGAAAGTCGGGGAAATAGCCGCGGGGTGGAATCACCGTGGCGAGCAGACGTACTTCACCGTTCAACCGTGGTCGAGTTTCCGTGCGCCATTCCCCGAACACCGCGGACCCGCGCCGGTCGCGCAGCCGATGAAAACTCAGAACGGTTTCCCACAGGGCATCCGGCCGGGTGGCCATCCGCACCTTGGATAGGTCCACTCCGGACATGTGGATACGCAGCACCGGACCCCCACCTGTTGCACCTGCAATTGCCCCCATCCCAGGGTAGGTGATCCGTAACAGCACGTCACCACGGGGTTTCGGCCAGAGGTGAAACGTCTCGCCTCCGCAGGCCGGACCGGAAAGGCTGTACGGCGTCGGGTGCGTATCCGGAGCCACCGGAAGAGCGGGTGAAGGCCGTGGGGGGTTTTGCTCGTTCGGCGGCGGTCGGCAACGGTGCGGCTCCGCACCCGACGGGGGTAAGCCGGGTGCGGTCCATGGGTGGGGATCCATGGACCGCATCCCGGTCCGTCACCGACCATGTCTTTGCGCATTGAACGAATTTTGCTTAATGAACTACGGAAATGGCTCGGCGTCGCACAGCCATTTCACGGGTCCCAAAGCCGGAACGAAGCCGGAACGAAGCCGGAACGAAGCGGGAACGAAGCGGGAACGAAGCGGGAACGGAGCCGGAACGAAGCGGGAACGGAGCCGGAGCCGCGCCGGCCGCACAGCCTGAACGGCGGGGCGGCGAAGACGGAGAAAACGAGGCGGCGGACCCCCGCACGGGTACCGCCGCCTCCAAATTTCCGGAGGCGGCCGCCGAGCCGACGGGAGTCCGACGGGCCGACGGCCGCTCCGGGAGGGGAATGGGGTGCCGCGTCAGCGGCTGTCGCTGCCCGTCGATTCCGCCGCCGCGCGTCCCGCTTCGAGGCGGGCGACGGGGATGCGGAACGGGGAGCAGGACACGTAGTCCAGACCCACCTCGTGGAAGAAGTGCACCGAATCCGGGTCGCCGCCGTGCTCGCCGCAGACGCCCAGCTTCAGGTCCGGGCGGGTGGCCCGGCCGGCCTCGACGGCGCTGCGGACCAGCGAGCCGACGCCGTCCTTGTCGATCGTCTCGAACGGTGACACTCCGAAGATGCCCTTCTCCAGGTACGCGGTGAAGAACGATGCCTCCACGTCGTCCCGGGAGAAGCCCCACACCGTCTGGGTGAGGTCGTTCGTGCCGAACGAGAAGAACTGGGCGGCCTCGGCGATCTGCCCGGCGGTCAGCGCGGCGCGCGGCAGCTCGATCATCGTGCCGATCGTCAGCTTCAGCCGGGTTCCGGTGGCGGCCTCGACCTCGGCGATGACCCGGTCGGCCTCCTCGCGGACGATCTCCAGCTCCTGGACCGTGCCGACGAGCGGGATCATGATCTCGGCGCGCGGGTCGCCCTTGGCGTTCTTGCGCTCGGCCGCGGCCTCGGCGATCGCCCGTACCTGCATGGCGAACAGGCCGGGGATGACGAGCCCGAGCCGGACCCCGCGCAGACCGAGCATCGGGTTCTGCTCGTGCAGCTTGTGCACCGCCTGGAGCAGCCGCAGGTCGTTCTCGTTGGCGTCCTCGCGGGCCTCGGCGAGCGCGACCCGCACCGACAGCTCGGTGATGTCGGGCAGGAACTCGTGCAGCGGCGGATCGAGCAGCCGGACGGTGACGGGCAGACCGTCCATCGCCTCGAACAGCTCGATGAAGTCGGCCTTCTGGAGCGGGAGCAGTTCCTCCAGCGCGGTCTCGCGCTCGGCGTCGGTGTCCGCGAGGATCAGCTTCTCGACCATGCCACGCCGCTCGCCGAGGAACATGTGCTCGGTGCGGCAGAGCCCGATGCCCTGGGCACCGAAGCGGCGGGCGCGCAGCGCGTCCTCGGCGTTGTCGGCGTTGGCCCGCACCCGCAGTCGGCGCACCCGGTCCGCGTAGGCCATGATCCGGTGCACGGCGGCGACCAGCTCGTCGGCGTCGTCGGCGCCCGCGTGCATCCGGCCCTCGAAGTACTCGACCACCGGGGACGGCACGACGGGAACCTCGCCGAGGTACACCTTGCCGGTGGAGCCGTCGATGGAGACGACGTCCCCCTCCTCGACGATCCGGCCGCCCACCGTCATCCGGCGCCGCTTGGTGTCGACCTCCAGCTCCTCGGCGCCGCAGACGCAGGTCTTGCCCATGCCGCGGGCGACGACGGCGGCGTGCGAGGTCTTGCCGCCGCGCGAGGTGAGGATGCCCTCGGCCGCGATCATGCCGTCGAGGTCGTCGGGGTTGGTCTCGCGGCGGATCAGGATGACCTTCTCACCGGACCGGGACCACTTCACCGCGGTGTACGAGTCGAAGACGGCCTTGCCGACGGCGGCACCGGGCGAGGCGGCGATGCCCCGGCCCAGCAGCTCGGTCACGGCCTCGTCGTCGAAGCGCGGGAACATCAGCTGCGCCAGCTGCGCCCCGTTGACCCGCTGGAGTGCCTCGGCCTCGTCGATCAGCCCCTGGTCGACGAGCTGGGTGGCGATCCGGAAGGCGGCACCGGCGGTGCGCTTGCCGACCCGGGTCTGGAGCATCCACAGCCGGCCGCGCTCGATGGTGAACTCGATGTCGCACAGGTCCTTGTAGTGCGTTTCGAGGGTTTCCATGATCGTCATGAGCTGGTCGTACGACTTCTTGTCGATCGACTCCAGCTCGGCGAGCGGCACGGTGTTGCGGATTCCGGCGACGACGTCCTCGCCCTGCGCGTTCTGCAGGTAGTCGCCGTAGACGCCCTGGTGGCCGCTGGCCGGGTCGCGGGTGAACGCGACACCCGTGCCGGAGTCGGGGCCGAGGTTGCCGAAGACCATGGAGCAGACGTTGACGGCCGTGCCGAGGTCGCCGGGGATGCGCTCCTGGCGGCGGTAGAGCTTGGCCCGGTCGGTGTTCCACGAATCGAAGACGGCCCTTATCGCCAGGTCCATCTGCTCGCGCGGGTCCTGCGGGAAGTCGCGTCCGGCGTCCCGCGAGACGATCTTCTTGAACTGCTTGACCAGCTTCTTCAGGTCGGCCGCGTCGAGGTCGACGTCGACCGTGACGCCCTTGGCCTCCTTCGCCGCCTCCAGCGCCTCCTCGAAGAGGTCGCCGTCGACACCGAGCACGGTCTTGCCGAACATCTGGATGAGGCGCCGGTAGGAGTCCCACGCGAACCGCTCGTCGCCCGCCTGCGTGGCGAGACCCGCCACGGAGTCGTCGGAGAGACCGATGTTGAGGACCGTGTCCATCATGCCGGGCATGGAGAACTTCGCGCCGGAGCGGACCGAGACCAGCAGCGGGTCGTCCGACTGACCGAGCTTCTTGCCCATCCGCGTCTCCAGCGCGTCGAGATGCGCGCTGACCTCGTTCCGCAGCTCCGTCGGCTCCTCGCCGCTGTCGAGGTAGACCTTGCACGCCTCGGTGGTAATCGTGAAGCCGGGGGGCACGGGGAGCCCGAGGTTGGTCATCTCGGCGAGGTTGGCACCCTTCCCGCCGAGGAGCTCCTTCAGATCCTTGTTGCCCTCGGTGAAGTCGTAGACGAACTTCTGCTCCCGGGACTCCGAGGATTCCCGGGACTCGTGGGACTCCTGGGTGGATACGTGGGGATCTTTGTTTTCCGACACGGGTCTCGACTCCTCGAAGACGCGGTGGCTGCCCTGACGGCGAGGAACATACCCAGATCGAAGGTTTCTGGGTACGTCCACTTGCGCGTCATGGGGCCTCAACCACCCATCCGCCAGCAGATCGAAAGTGATGCGACCTCGCTCCTGGGGAAGAAAATGCGTTCACCTCTTGAACGAATAACCACCTGCCGTCATCGATGGTGACCCAATCGGACACTCACCGCAACGGAAGCGTCGATCGATCAAAGCAGACACCTGTGGCACGGAGTGCCATCATTTGAGAAATACACCCCTCAAAATTGCGCTCGTTTGAGCGACCAGACTCTCAGGGTGGCGAGAATCACTCTACGGTCCGCGCTCAGATGTCACCATTCGGACAGGCAAGCGGCGCCCCAAGGTCACTCCTTGATCATGGATCTGATGCCGAGCGTGAGGGGAAAGGGCTCGCGCGACCGCGAACACACCCTTCCGGGTCCCCTCATGGCCGGATACTGCCGAATCTGGCCAAATATTTCGCTCAGATGAGCACGTGAACGCGTGCGGCACGCGGTGCCTACGTGCGCCTCGTGGCGCCCCTGCCCCGCGCGGCGCGCGGACCGCGCGGCGGACACGTCCCGCACGGCGGACACGTCCCGCACGGCGGACAGAATCACGCGACGCACACGGCCCGCACGGGCTGGCGCGGACGAGCACGGACGGGCACGGGCGGGCACGGGCGGGCATCCGCCGCAGGACGACGCGGGCCGCGCGGCGGACGCGCAAAGGCCCCGGCCGAAAGAGGCCGGGGCCGTGTCACGACACCACCGGGACGCGCACACATCCCACGTCACCGCACCGCGGGAAGCGCCCGCACCGCGGGAAGCGCCCGCGCCGCCACCACACGCCGGAACCGTCGTCGGGGCCGTCGCCGGAACACCGCCGGGACATCCCGTCCGCGCCGGGCGGCCTCAGCCGCCAGAGGTGTCCAGCTCCGCGTCCGCGCTCACGCCCGCACAGTCGTACGGGTCCTTCAGCCAGCCGTCCGGCAGCACCACGCGGTTGTTGCCCGAGGTGCGCCCGCGCGGCCCGTCGGCACCGTCCGGCCACGGCTGGTCCAGGTCCAGTTCGTGCAACTGCCCGGCCAGCTCGTCCAGCGAGGAAGTGATCGCCAGCTTCTTGCGCATCTCCGAGCCGACCGAGAAACCCTTGAGGTACCAGGCGACGTGCTTGCGGAAATCGATCACGCCGCGGGCCTCGTCGCCGATCCACTCCCCCAGCAGCGTCGCGTGCCGCAGCATCACGTCCGCCACCTCGCGCAGCTGAGGCGCCCGCGTCGTCCCGGTGCCCTCGAAGGTGCTCACCAGGTCGCCGAAGAGCCAGGGGCGGCCCAGGCAGCCGCGCCCCACGACCACGCCGTCGCAGCCGGTCTCGCGCATCATCCGCAACGCGTCGTCCGCACACCAGATGTCGCCGTTGCCGAGGACGGGGATCTCCGGGACGTGGTCCTTGAGCCGGGCGATGGCGTCCCAGTCGGCGGTGCCGCCGTAGTGCTGGGCGGCCGTCCTGCCGTGCAGGGCGACGGCGGTGACGCCCTCCTCGACGGCGATCCGGCCCGCGTCGAGGTACGTGATGTGGTCGTCGTCGATGCCCTTGCGCATCTTGATGGTGACCGGCAGGTCACCCGCGTTCGAGACCGCCTGGTTGAGGATCGCGCGCAGCAGCGGCCGCTTGTACGGGAGCGCGGAGCCACCGCCCTTGCGGGTCACCTTGGGGACCGGGCAGCCGAAGTTCAGGTCGATGTGGTCGGCCAGGTCCTCGTCGACGATCATGCGCACGGCCTTGCCGACGGTGACCGGGTCCACTCCGTACAGCTGGATCGAGCGCGGGGTCTCGCTCGCGTCGAAGTGGATGAGCTGCATGGTCTTCTCGTTGCGCTCGACCAGCGCCCGGGTGGTGATCATCTCGCTCACGAACAGCCCCTTGCCGCCGGAGAACTCCCGGCACAGGGTGCGGAACGGGGCGTTGGTGATGCCGGCCATGGGGGCGAGCACCACCGGCGGCTGCACCATGTGCGGGCCGATCCGGAGCTGAGGGAGGGCGGGGGCGAGCGTGGTCATTGCTCCATTGTCCCGTACGGCGCGCCGGGGTCGTCCCCGCCCGCCGCTCCGTACCCCCACGGGCCGACCGTTCCGCACGACACCGCCCGCACGGCACCGGGACGCACCACACAGCACCGAGCAACACACCGGGAGCACCACACCGGGACGCACCACACGGCACCGGGACGGACGGCTCCTCGGCGGAACCCGGGGCGCCCTCTCGGCGAAATTCATTAGTTAACCGTACTATCGATGTATGCCCGAACCGAGTCCCCGCCGACGGCAGTTGGTGCTGGCCATCTGCTGCATGAGCCTGCTGATCGTCAGCCTCGACAACACCGTCCTCAACGTGGCCCTGCCGTCCATGCAGAAGGAACTGCACGCCACCGTGGCCGGCATGCAGTGGACCATCGACGCCTACACCCTCGTCCTCGCCTCACTGCTGATGCTCGCGGGCTCCACGGCCGACCGGATCGGGCGCCGGAGAGTCTTCCAGACCGGACTTGTCCTCTTCGTCCTCGGCTCGTTGCTCTGCTCGCTGGCGCCGAACCTGGAGTCGCTGGTGGCGTTCCGGATGGTGCAGGCGGTGGGCGGTTCGATGCTCAACCCGGTCGCCATGTCGATCATCACCAACACCTTCACCGACCCGCGCGAGCGGGCCCGCGCCATCGGGGTGTGGGGCGGCGTGGTCGGCATCTCGATGGCGGCCGGCCCGCTGGTCGGCGGCCTGCTGGTGGACTCGGTCGGCTGGCGGTCGATCTTCTGGATCAATCTGCCGGTCGGGCTCGCGGCGCTGCTGCTCACCTGGCGCTACGTGCCCGAGTCCCGCGCTCCGAAGCCGCGCCGACCCGACCCGGTGGGCCAACTGCTGGTGATCGCGCTGCTCGGCTCGCTGACATACGTGATCATCGAGACGCCGTCGGCGGGCTGGACGTCACCGCGCATCCTGACGCTCGCCGTCCTCGCCGTCTGTGCCCTCGCCGGACTGCTCCTCTACGAGCCCCGGCGCGAAGAACCCCTCATCGACCTGCGGTTCTTCCGTAGTGCCCCGTTCAGCGGCGCCACCGCCATCGCGGTCTCGGCCTTCGCCGCGCTGAGCGGGTTCCTCTTCCTCAACACGCTGTACCTCCAGAACGTGCGGGGGCTCAGTGCTCTGCACGCCGGGCTCTACATGCTGCCGATGGCGGCCCTGACCTTCATCTGCGCCCCGCTGTCCGGACGGCTGGTCGGCAACCGGGGGCCGCGGCTGCCGCTGCTGGTGGCCGGGGTGGCCATGACGGCCTGCGGGCTGATGTTCGCCGTGTTCGGTGCCGAGACGAACGACGTCCTGCTGTTCACCGGCTATGTGCTGTTCGGCCTCGGCTTCGGCATGGTGAACGCGCCGATCACCAACACGGCGGTCTCCGGGATGCCGCGCTCCCAGGCCGGAGTGGCGGCGGCGGTCGCCTCGACCAGCCGACAGGTCGGCGGAACGCTCGGGGTCGCCGTGATCGGTGCGGTGCTCGCGGCGGGCGTGGCCGGGACGGGGGCGCCGCGCGGGGCCGCGTACGCCTCCGCCTTCGTGGACGCGGCAAGGCCCGCCTGGTGGATCCTCACCGGCTGCGGGGTGTCCGTCCTGCTGGTGGGCGCGCTGACCAGCGGACGCTGGGCACGGGAGACGGCGTTCCGGACCGCCCGGCGCCTGGAGAAGCAGTCCGGCGCCCCGGCCGACGACCGCCCCGCGGCCGGCTCCCTGACCCCCTGACGACGCGCGGCTGCCGCGCGGGCTCCGCGCACGCGCCTCAGCAGGGCATCCACCGCGTCGGGGCACGTGCGGCGCCTCCTGACAGGCGCTGCCCAGAAGTGCCGGACAGGGCTGTGGGCCCGGATCACGGGGTGATCCGGGCCCACAGTCACGTTCGGGTCTGCGTCAGCTCTGCGCGGGGGCGTCCTGCGCGTCGTCCGCCTGGGACGCGGGGGCCTCCGGGGCCTCCGGCTCGGCGGAGGTCTGGGCGCGCTCGCGCATCCGGCGCAGCAGCTCCTGCTTCTGGTCGGCGGCCGCCTTGCGGTCGGCCTGGCGTACGGGGCCGGTGCCCTGCTGGTCGGCGCGGGACAGCTTCTTGCGCTGTCCGCCCACACCGAGGAGGTTATTGCGGCTCTTGGCCACGGCGTTCTCCCATTCGTGGTGAGAAGTGAGGTCTGGGGCGACCTTTGGTCCTTGATCGGTCCGGTGGGCGGCGGGTGCTCGGACCCGCCGCGCTCTCACTCGTAGATCTGGAAGAACGAAGACATGGCAGAACCGTACCGGGGTGCCGTCGGCGACCGCACCCCGTTTTCCCCGCACCTCGTTTTCCCCGCACGCCGTTTTCCCCGCACGCCGTTTTCCCCGCACGCCGAGGTCGGCCGACGCGCACGGAAACGCCGGAGCCCCCGGTCCCTCCGTACGCGGTACGGGGGATCGGGGGCTCCGGCGGGGCGTGCCGTGCGGGGCGGTGCGTCAGCAGCCGAGCAGTCGGGCGCCGAGGTACGCCTGGATCTGGTCCAGCGAGACGCGCTCCTGCTTCATGGTGTCGCGCTCGCGCACGGTCACCGCGTTGTCGTCAAGGGTGTCGAAGTCGACGGTGACGCAGAACGGGGTGCCGATCTCGTCCTGGCGACGGTAGCGGCGGCCGATGGCGCCCGCGTCGTCGAACTCGATGTTCCAGTTCTGCCGCAGGTCGGCGGCGAGGCCCTTGGCCTTCGGCGACAGCTGCGGGTTGCGGGACAGCGGGAGGACGGCCACCTTGACCGGTGCGAGGCGCGGGTCGAGGCGCATCACGGTGCGCTTCTCCATGACGCCCTTGGCGTTGGGCGCCTCGTCCTCGATGTAGGCGTCGAGGAGGAAGGCGAGCATCGCGCGGCCGACACCGGCTGCCGGCTCGATGACGTACGGGGTCCAGCGCTCGCCGGCCTCCTGGTCGTAGTACGCCAGGTCGGTGCCGGACGCCTTGGAGTGCGCCTTGAGGTCGTAGTCGGTGCGGTTGGCGACGCCCTCCAGCTCGCCCCACTCGCCGCCGCCGAAGCGGAAGCGGTACTCGATGTCAGCGGTGCGCTTGGAGTAGTGCGAGAGCTTCTCCGCGGGGTGCTCGTACCACCGCATGTTCTCCTCGCGCAGGCCCAGGCCGGTGTACCAGTTCCAGCGCTGCTCCATCCAGTACTCGTGCCACTTCTCGTCCTCGCCCGGCTTGACGAAGAACTCCATCTCCATCTGCTCGAACTCGCGGGTACGGAAGATGAAGTTGCCCGGAGTGATCTCGTTCCGGAAGGACTTGCCCATCTGGGCGATGCCGAACGGCGGCTTCTTGCGCGAGGTCTGCTGCACCTGGCCGAAGTTGGTGAAGATGCCCTGGGCGGTCTCGGGGCGCAGGTAGGCGACCGAGCCGGAGTCCTGGGTCGGGCCGAGGTGGGTGGAGAGCAGGCCGGAGAACTGCTTGGGCTCGGTGAACGTGCCCTTGTTGCCGCAGTTGGGGCAGTTGAGGTCGGTCAGGCCGTTCGCGGGCGCGTGGCCGTGCTTCTCCTCGTACGCCTCCTCCAGGTGGTCGGCGCGGAAACGCTTGTGGCAGGAGGTGCACTCGGTCAGCGGGTCGGTGAACGTGGCGATGTGACCGGAGGCGGCCCACACCTCGGAGGCCAGGATGACCGAAGAGTCGAGGCCGACCACGTCCTCGCGCGAGGTGACCATGTAGCGCCACCACTGGCGCTTGAGGTTCTCCTTCAGCTCGACGCCCAGCGGTCCGTAGTCCCAGGCGGCGCGCTGGCCGCCATAGATCTCGCTGCAGGGGTAAACAAAGCCACGGCGCTTGCTCAGGCTGACGATGGAGTCGATCTTGTCGGCGGCCACGGTGCTCTCTTCATTACGACGACGAAAACGGACAGGGGCGGCGCGTAGCGCCTCGGTGGGGCGAGACGGGTGGGCGAATGCTTCAGGTTACCGGCGGGGCCTCCCCCTGGATCAAATCGGTAGGGGCCCGGTCGGCCCCGCGGTCATCTCATCAGCCTTGTTGACAATCGTTTCCAGCTTTGTTGAAAATGACTGTCATGAACGTCAGCCGCCTCATACCCACCGCCGCCGTTGCCGGAGCCGCCGTCCTCGGCCTCACCGCCCTCACGGCCTGCTCCGCCTCGGACACCGCCGACCGCAAGAACGGCGACGGGCTGAACGTGGTGGCCTCGTTCTATCCGATGCAGTTCCTGGCCGAGCGGATCGGCGGGAAGCACGTCTCCGTCACCACACTGACCAAGCCGGGCGTGGAGCCGCACGACCTGGAGCTCAGCCCGCGGCAGATCGGCGGACTCGCGGATGCCGACTTCGTCCTCTACCTCAAGGGCATCCAGCCCGCCGTCGACGACGCCATCAAGCAGTCCGGTGTCAAGAACGTCGTCGACGCCTCGACGCTCACGAAGCTGGAGACCCACAGCACCGAGACCGGCCCCGATGACCACGACCACGACGAGCACGGGCACGGCGAGCACGGGCACGGCGACGAGGCCGGCGCCGACCCCCACATCTGGCTCGATCCGGTGAAGTACGCCGAGGTCGCCAAGGGCGTCGGGAAGTCCCTGGAGAAGTCCGACCCGGACCACGCCGCGGACTACCGCAAGAACACCGAAGCGCTGGTCACCGAGCTGAACAGCCTGAACAGCGCATACGTGAGCGGTCTGCGGAACACCGCCACCAAGACCTTCGTCACCACCCACTCCGCCTTCGGGTACCTCGCCGAGCGCTACGGCCTCACCCAGGAGGGCATCGCCGGCGTCGACCCCGAGGCCGAGCCCAGCCCCGCCCGGATCAAGGAGATCCACACCGTCGCGAAGAAGGACGGGGCCACCACCGTGTTCTTCGAGACGCTCGCCAGCGACAGGACGGCGAAGACCCTCGCCCGGGACACCGGCCTCCGGACCGACGTCCTCGACCCGCTGGAGGGGATCACGGACAAGTCGAAGGGCACCGACTACATCGAGGTCATGCGGTCCAATCTCGCCGCCCTCCAGAAGGCGCTCGGCGCCAAGTGACCCGCGCGACACCCGCCACAGCAGCATCGGAGGCGTTCATGCCCGAAACCGGGAACACCACAGCCGACCCCGTCATAGCCCTGCGCGGCGCCACGGCCACGCTCGGAGCGCGTCCGGTGCTGCGCGGCGTCGATCTCGCCGTCCACCGCGGCGAGGTCGTCGCCCTGCTCGGGGCCAACGGCTCGGGCAAGTCGACCGCCGTCCGCTCGGTCATCGGCCAGGTCCCGCTCACCGGCGGCTCCGTCGAACTGTTCGGCGCCCCGCTGCGCCGCTTCCGCGCCTGGTCCCGCATCGGCTACGTGCCGCAGCGCACCACCGCGTCGGGCGGCGTTCCCGCCACCATCCGCGAGGTCGTCTCCTCCGGGCGGCTCTCCCGCACGAGGCTCGGCCCGCTGCGCAGGGCCGACCGGGCCGCCGTCGACCGGGCCATCGAACTCGTCGGCCTCGCCGACCGGGCCAGGGACTCGGTGAACGCGCTCTCCGGCGGCCAGCACCAGCGGGTGCTGATCGCCCGGGCGCTGGCCGCCGAACCGGAGGTGCTGATCATGGATGAGCCGATGGCCGGGGTCGACCTGGCCAGCCAGGAGATCCTCGCCTCCACCCTCCGCGAACAGGTCGCGGGCGGTGCCACGGTGCTGCTGGTACTGCACGAGCTCGGCCCGCTGGAGCCGCTGATCGACCGCGCGATCGTGCTGCGCGACGGCTGTGTGATGCACGACGGGCCGCCCCCGAAGGCGCTGGGCCAGCACGCTCTGCCCGGACACGACCACGTACACCCCCACGCGGCCCTGGAGCCCGTCCGGACCGGACTGCTGAGCTGACCATGGAAATCCTCGACCTCCCCTTCATGCAGCGGGCCCTGCTCGCCGCCGTGCTCGTCGGCGTCATCGCCCCCTCCGTCGGCATCTACCTCGTCCAGCGCCGCCAGGCGCTGATGGGCGACGGCATCGGCCACATCGCGATGACCGGTGTCGGCCTCGGCTTCCTGCTCTCCACCAGCCCGGTGTGGATGGCCACGGCGGTCGCCGTCGCCGGTGCCGTCGTGATGGAGCTGATCCGCTGGTACGGGCGCACTCGCGGCGACATCGCGCTGGCCATGCTGTTCTACGGCGGCATGGCGGGCGGTGTGCTGCTGATCAGCCTCTCCGACGCCGGTTCCAACGCCAACCTCACCTCGTACCTCTTCGGCTCCCTCGCCACGGTCTCCAGCGAGGACGTCACCGCGATCTGCCTGCTGGCCGCCTTCGTGCTGCTGGTGACGCTGGGGCTGCGGCGGCAGCTGTTCGCGGTCAGCCAGGACGAGGAGTTCGCCCGGGTCACCGGTCTGCCGGTGCGCGCCCTGAACCTGCTGATCGCCGTGACGGCGGCCGTGACGGTCACCGTGGCGATGCGGGTCGTCGGGTTGCTGCTGGTCAGCGCACTGATGGTGGTGCCGGTCGCCGCCGCGCAGCAGATCTCCCGGTCCTTCAGGCTGACGTTCGTCCTGTCCGTCGCCATCGGTACGGCGGTGACTCTGACCGGCACCGTGACCTCGTACTACCAGGACGTTCCGCCCGGCGCGACGATCGTGCTGCTGGCCATCGTCGTCTTCGTCGCCCTGACCGCCCTCGCGACCCCGCTGGCCAGAAGGCGCGCCCGGCTCGGCGGGACCACGCCCGGGGAGTGCACCCTTGAAGTACCGGCGGCTGACGTACCGGCGGCCCGCCCGACCACGGACGATCTCCCGATACGGCCGTGACACCCGGGCGGGCTGGCACAATGGCCCGACACAGTACGGGCGACACGAGGAGGCGGCTGTGGCGACGGCGCCGATCAGTGGAACGAATGCAGCCCCGGTGCGCGGCCGGTCGACCCGGCAGCGGGCGGCGGTGGCGGCGGCGCTCGACGAGGTGGACGAGTTCCGCAGTGCGCAGGAACTGCACGACGTGCTCAGGCACCGCGGCGACTCGGTCGGCCTGACCACCGTCTACCGCACCCTCCAGTCCCTCGCCGACGCCGGCGAGGTCGACGTGCTGCGCACCACGGATGGCGAGTCCGTGTACCGGCGCTGCTCGACCGGGGAACACCACCATCACCTGGTGTGCCGGATGTGCGGCAAGGCCGTGGAGGTCGAGGGGCCCGCGGTGGAGCAGTGGGCGGAGTCGATCGCCTCGCAGCACGGATACGTGAACGTGGCCCACACCGTGGAGATCTTCGGGACCTGCGCGGAGTGCGCGAAGTCCGCGGAATCCACGGGCAAGGCGGACCGGAAGGGCTGACGCCCGGAGAAGGACCGACGCTTCCGGAAACGGGGGCCGGTGGCGATGCCACCGGCCCCCGTTTCCGTTTCCCGGGCCCTGCGTCGGCCCGTTCCCGTTTCCCGGGGCGGGCCGTTCGGCCGTCGTGTCAGCCCTTCGTCTCCGGGGCCGTCTCCATCGCGCCACCGAAACGCCGGTCCCGCTGGGCGTACTCCAGGCACGCCCGCCACAGGTCACGGCGGTCGAAGTCCGGCCACAGCACGTCCTGGAAGACCATCTCGGCGTAGGCGCTCTGCCAGATCAGGTAGTTCGAGGTGCGCTGCTCGCCGCTGGGGCGGACGAAGAGGTCCACATCCGGCATGTCCGGGTAGTAGATGTACTTCGCGAACGTCTTCTCGTTGACCTTGGACGGGTCCAGCTTCCCGGCCGCGACGTCCTGCGCGATGCGCTGCGCGGCGTCGGCGATCTCGGCCCTGCCGCCGTAGTTGACGCAGAAGTACAGCGTCATCCTGTCGTTGCCCTTGGTCTGCTCCTGCGCGACCTGGAGCTCCTGGACGACGGACTTCCACAGCTTCGGCATGCGCCCCACCCAGCGGATGCGGATGCCCAACTCGTCCATCTCGTCCCGGCGGCGGCGGATGACGTCCCGGTTGAAGTTCATCAGGAACTTCACCTCCTCCGGGGAACGCTTCCAGTTCTCGGTGGAGAACGCGTACAGGGAGAGGTTCTTGACGCCCATCTCGATGCAGCCCTTGAGGACGTCCATGACGACGCCCTCGCCGACCTTGTGGCCCTCGGTGCGCGGGAGGCCGCGCTCCTTGGCCCAGCGGCCGTTGCCGTCCATCACGACGGCGATGTGCTTGGGCACCAGTTCGCCGGGGATCTTCGGGGGCGTGGCACCGGAGGGGTGCGGTTCCGGGGTCTTGTAGTCGCGCCGGTTACGGCCGCCGAGCATCCCGCGTACTGCCATGAACTGTCTCGCTCCCTGTACCTGATCCGCCTGTGTCACTTCTCTACGTACCGCAGTGAGCGCAGCCCGCGCTCCAGATGCCAGTGCAGGTAGGCGGACACCAGTCCGCTCCCCTCCCTGACGTGACGCGCCTCGCACGCGTCCGCCGTCGCCCAGTCGCCGGTGAGCAGGGCACTCAGCAGACCGACGGCCTCGGTCGAGGGTACGACGCTGCCGGGCACCCGGCAGTCGCCGCATATGACGCCCCCGGAGGCGACGGAGAAGAACCGGTTCGGCCCGGGCATCCCGCACTTCGCGCAGTCCTCGAAGCTGGGCGCGTAGCCGTTGACGGCGAGCGAACGCAGCAGGAAGGCGTCGAGGACGAGGTGCGGCTCGTGCTCGCCGCGGGCGAGGGTGCGCAGCCCGCCGACGAGCAGCAGGTACTGCTGGACCGCGGGCTCGCCCTCGTGGTCGGTGAACCGCTCGGCCGTCTCCAGCATCGCGGTGCCCGCGGTGTAGCGGGCGTAGTCGGTGACGATCCCACCGCCGTACGGGGCGATCGTCTCGCCCTGGGTGCAGAGCGGCAGACCGCGGCCGACCAGTTCGCTGCCCCGGGCGAAGAACTGCACGTCGACGTGGGAGAAAGGTTCCAGCCGCGCACCGAACTTGGACTTGGTGCGCCGCACCCCGCGCGCCACGGCCCGCACCCGGCCGTGGCCGCGGGTGAGGATCGTGATGATCCGGTCGGCCTCGCCCAGCTTCTGCGTACGCAGCACCACACCGTCGTCCCGGAACAAACTCATGCGTCCATTGTCCGGTACGGGAACGGCTCGCCCGACCCGTGCTCCCGGCGGCGCGGGCCGCGGGGCCGGGCAGGGGATCAGGAGGGGGTGCGGGCCGCCGCGGCCAGCAGCCGGGCGGTGTCCTCGGCGCAGATCCGCAGCGCGCCGCCGACGGTGGTCAGCACCTCGCGCTCGGAGGGGCCGTACGGACCGTCGGCGAGGGCGATCCGGGCGCCCTGGAGCAGGATCGCCTCGCGCCCGGCGGGGGCCAGGTGCGGGGCGAGGGGTTCCAGCGCCTCGTGCAGTTCGATGGCGAGGGCGGCCCCGCACGCCTCGGCGGCGGGGTCGAAGGCGGAACCGTGGCCAATGTCGGCGGCGAGGACCTCGACGACGGTGGAGAGCTGCTCCTCGGTGCAGTCGTCGAAGCCGGCGCCGCGCACGGTGGCCGCCGCGGTCCGCAGCACTGTGCGGGAGCTGGTGCCGCCGGCCGCCAGGACGCCGAGCGTGACGGTGTGGACGGCATCCCGGAGCATTGCGGAGAGCCGAGTGGTGGTGGGGTGGTCGAGCACGTCCGTGCCGAAGTGCTCCCGGCAGGCGGCGCACTCGACGACGGGACCGGTGGTGCCGCGGCGCAGCATCGGCACGCCGAGCACGGTGAAGCGGCGCCGGCCGGTGAGACGGCGGTAATTGCGGTCGCCGCCGCAACCGGGGCAGAAGAACTCCCCGTCACCGACGACGTCCCAGACGGTGCGGATGCCGCAGATGCGCAGCTTCATGGCGCGTTGTCCCAGGGCCGACCGCACGTCGCACACCTCCGTAACTCCCCCGTGGCCCCAAGGGCACGGGAGGTGCCCCCTCCGGCAGCATTGCCGTGTGGGACGTGATGTTAACCACAGTCACGAGGCGGCGTCAGTACCCCGATCGCCACAACTGCGGAGATGGCCGAACCCCGCCCCCGGGCTGGAGCGGGGGCGGGGTCCTCGGCCGTGCGGCTGCGGGCCCCTGCGGGCCCGCCGGGTCAGCGGGTGGCGCGGTTGACGGCGGAGACGACCGCCTTCAGCGAGGCGCGCGTGGTGTTGGCGTCGATGCCGATGCCCCACAGGACCTTTCCGTCGATGGCGCACTCGATGTAGGAGGCGGCCTGGGAGCTGGCGCCCTCGCTCATGGTGTGCTCGGTGTAGTCCAGGAGACGGGCGTCGATGCCGATGGCCTGCAGCGCCTCGAAGAACGCGGAGATCGGGCCGTTTCCGGTGCCGGTCAGCACGGTGTCGGCGCCGTCCACGGTCGCCTCGACGGTGATCGAGTCCCGGCCGTCGGAACCGGTGGTGGACTGGCCGGAGCGGATCTGCACGCGACCCCACTGGGCTGCGGCGTTGCCGGGGTTGGGCAGGTACTCGTCCTGGAACACGGACCAGATCTGCGCCGGGGTGACCTCGCCGCCCTCGGCGTCGGTCTTGGCCTGAATGATCCGGGAGAACTCGATCTGCATCCGGCGCGGCAGGTCCAGCTTGTGGTCGTTCTTCAGGACGTAGGCGATCCCGCCCTTGCCGGACTGCGAGTTGACCCGGATGACGGCCTCGTAGCTGCGGCCGACGTCCTTCGGGTCGATCGGCAGGTACGGGACCGCCCATTCGATGTCGTCGACGGTCACGCCCTCGCCGCGGGCCGCCGCATCGGCCTCCATGGCGTCGAAGCCCTTCTTGATGGCGTCCTGGTGGGACCCGGAGAAGGCGGTGTAGACCAGGTCGCCCGCGTAGGGGTGGCGCGGGTGGACCTCCATCTGGTTGCAGTACTCGCTGGTGCGGCGGATCTCGTCGATCTGCGAGAAGTCGATCTGCGGGTCGACACCCTGCGAGAACAGGTTCATGCCCAGGGTGACCAGGTCGACGTTGCCGGTGCGCTCGCCCTGGCCGAACAGGCAGCCCTCGATCCGGTCCGCGCCGGCCATGATGGCCAGCTCGGCGGCGGCGACGGCGGTGCCGCGGTCGTTGTGCGGGTGGACGGACAGGCAGATGTGCTCGCGGCGGGTCAGGTTCCGCGACATCCACTCGAAGCGGTCCGCGTGTGTGGACGGCGTCGAACGCTCCACGGTGGCGGGCAGGTTGAGGATGATCTCGCGGCCCTCCTCGGGCTGCCAGACGTCGCAGACCGCCTCGCAGACCTCCAGGGCGAAGTCCAGTTCGGTGTCGGTGAAGATCTCCGGGCTGTACTGGTAGCCGAAGGTCGTCTCCGGGCCCAGCAGCTTCTCCGCGTACTCCATGACCAGTCGGGTGCCGTCCACCGCGATCTGCTTGATGTCGTCCTTGGAGCCGCGGAAGACGACCCGGCGGAAGGTGGGCGCCGTGGCGTTGTACAGGTGCACGGTGGCACGGCGGGCGCCGATCAGGGACTCGACGGTCCGCTCGATCAGGTCCTCGCGGGCCTGGGTCAGGACGGAGATCGTCACGTCCTCGGGGATCGCACCGTCCTCGATGATGGAGCGGACGAACGCGAAGTCGGTCTCTCCGGAGGAGGGGAAGCCGACCTCGATCTCCTTGTAGCCCATGCGTACGAGCAGGTCGAACATCTCGCGCTTGCGGGCCGGCGACATCGGGTCGATCAGGGCCTGGTTGCCGTCACGCAGGTCGGTGGACAGCCAGCGGGGCGCGACGGTGATGCGGTTGTCCGGCCAGGTGCGGTCGGGGATGTCGACGGCCTCGTAGCGGCCGTACTTGTGGATCGGCATCCCCGACGGCTTCTGCAGATGGGTGGCGTTGGTGATCGGCGTCGGGCGTCCGACGGCGGTCGTGGCAGGCGTCCGGGCGGAATGTGCGGCGGTCATGGCGTGCGGCTCCTCGGGGTCCAACCTTTGGGACGGCCGACTGTGTCGCTGCAACGCCAGACTCCGCGGGGAGGGGGTCGGCCTACGACTACAGGCCCTCGCCGCGGCAGCTAAGAAGAAGCAGCCCGAAACGCATGATGCGAATGAGACTAGCCGAGGAGCGCCGGATGTGTCCGTCCCGTATCAGTATGCGGGATCGGGCTCCCAAAACACCCGGGAGTGACCGATCACTCCATTTTGTCAATCCTCTTCGCAACCAGTGACATCACGGTCACGTGGTGCCACAGTCGCTTGCATGCAGCCTCAGTCACAGTGCGGGTTCCACCCCGTCTTCTGCACCATCGTGCCGCCCCATGTCCTCGACAAGCTCTCGCAGTCGGACAACCCCGATCTCGCCGGCCCCGCACGCCGCACGCTGGAGGGCGACGCCGCCCGCCGCACCCGCCGTCAGATGGCCACGGTCGTCACGCTGCCCGCCTCTCCCGAGGGCGAGGGCGAGGCGTCCGACAAACCCGACCGGACGCTGTACGACTGCCGTCACAGCACCCAACTTCCCGGCACCGAGGTCCGTGCCGAGGGCCAGGAGCCCTCGCAGGACGCGAGCGTCAACCGCGCGTACGCGGGGCTCGGCGCCACCTTCGAGCTCCTGTTCAGCGCGTACGGCCGCAGTTCGATCGACGGCAAGGGTCTGCCGCTGATCGGTTCCGTGCACTACGACGAGAAGTACAACAACGCCTTCTTCGACGGCGAGCAGATGGTGTTCGGCGACGGCGACGGCGAGGTCTTCCTGGACTTCACCCTCCCCATCGACGTCATCGCCCACGAGCTGACGCACGGCCTGACCCAGTACACCGCCAATCTGAGCTACTACGGCCAGTCCGGCGCGCTCAACGAGTCGGTGTCCGACGTCTTCGGCTCGCTGGTGAAGCAGTACTCGCTGGGCCAGAGCGCGGACCAGGCGGACTGGCTGATCGGCGCAGGTCTGCTGGCCCCCGGGGTCCAGGGCGTCGCGCTGCGCTCGATGAAGGATCCGGGCACCGCGTACGACGACGACGTGCTCGGCAAGGACCCGCAGCCCGGGAAGATGGAGGACTACGTCCACACCAGCCAGGACAACGGCGGGGTGCATCTGAACTCCGGCATCCCGAACCGCGCGTTCTACGTACTGGCGACGGCACTCGGCGGCAACGCCTGGGAACGCGCCGGTCAGATCTGGTTCGATGTGCTCACGGGCGGTCAACTGGCCGTGGACGCGGAGTTCACGGACTTCGCCCGGCTGACGGTGGCCGCGGCCCGCAGCCGCTACGGGGAGGGCGACGAGATCGAGGCCGTCCAGAAGGCGTGGTCGGAGGTGGGCGTGCCGACCGAGTAGGACGATCGGGCCCGTGCCCCGGCCCGCCGGGCGATGGAGGACAACCGCATGCGGATTCAGGTCAGCAGGACCGGCGGCTTCGCCGGTATCGCACGCAACGGCGAGGTCGACACCTCCGGCCGGGCCGATGCCGCGGAGTGGGAGGCCCTCGCCGAATCCGCGCTCGCCGCGGGCCACGGCACCCCGCCCACGGGCGTGCCGGACGGTTTCCGGTACCGGATCACGGTCGACGACCGGACGGTGCACTGCGCGGACCCCCGGCTGACCGACGCACAGCGCTCGCTGGTCTCACGCGTCCTGAAGGAGGGCGCGTGAGACCGGGGTGACCCCGCGGGGCCGGAGGGCGGTCGCCCGGGGTCAGAAGCCCAGCTTCCGCAGCTGCTTGGGGTCGCGCTGCCAGTCCTTGGCGACCTTCACGTGCAGGTCGAGGAAGACCGGCGTGCCGAGCAGGGCCTCGATGTGCTTGCGGGACTTCGTGCCGACGTCCTTCAGCCGCTTGCCCTTCGGGCCGATGATGATGCCCTTCTGGCTCGGGCGCTCGATGTAGACGTTGGCGTGGATGTCGAGCAGCGGCTTGTCCGCCGGGCGGTCCTCGCGCGGCAGCATCTCCTCCACGACGACGGCGATGGAGTGCGGCAGCTCGTCGCGCACGCCTTCGAGCGCGGCCTCACGGATCAGCTCCGCGACCATGACCATCTCGGGCTCGTCGGTGAGGTCGCCCTCCGGGTAGAGCGGCGGGCTCTCGGGGAGCAGCGGGGCGATCAGGTCGGCCAGCAGCCCGACCTGGTTGTCCTTCACTGCCGACACCGGCACGATCTCCGCCCACTCGAAGCCGAGCTCCTCGCCGAGGCGGGAGACGGCGAGCAGTTGCTCGGCGAGCTGCTTGGAGTCGACGAGGTCGGTCTTGGTGACGATGGCGATCTTCGGGGTCTTCCTGATGCCCGCGAGTTCCTTGGCGATGTACTTGTCGCCGGGGCCGAGCTTCTGGTCGGCCGGCAGGCAGAAGCCGATGACGTCGACCTCGGCCCAGGTGGTCCGCACGACGTCGTTGAGGCGCTCTCCCAGCAGGGTGCGCGGCTTGTGGAGCCCGGGGGTGTCGACGAGGACGAGCTGCGCGTCCTCGCGGTGCACGATGCCGCGCACGGTGTGCCGGGTGGTCTGGGGGCGGTTGGAGGTGATCGCCACCTTCCGGCCGACCAGAGCGTTCGTGAGGGTGGACTTCCCCGCGTTGGGGCGGCCCACGAAGCAGGCGAAACCGGCCCGGTGGGGGGCTTTGCCCGCGCCCTGCTGTGCGGCGGCTTCTGTGTCAGGTCGAACGCTCATGGCGCCCATTGTCCCCGATGCGGGCGGGCTCGCCGCACCAAGGGGCGCGGCGGGCCTGTCGGGCGTCGGCTCGACACCCTTCGGGAACCGGTTCAGGCGGTTCGGGCGCGTTTCCGGCGGGACCGCGGCCACAGCCCGGCGCCCCCGCCGACGGCCCCCGGCAGCAAGGAGCCCGACCGGCAGCCGGAGCGGTGCGACATACACGACGGAGGCGGACTCGCGCGTGTCGCGGGCACTCGCGGTCGGACTCGGTCTCGCCCCACTCCGGCTGGGGCGCGCCGGCCCACTGCTCGGTGAGCCGGACCCGTCGGCCGGGCAGCAGCCCGGACGGGATGCGCGTCAGGTCGCGTGCGAGCAGGGTGCGGCCGAAGAGGCCCTCGGCCCTCGGGGCGGCCTTGGCGCTGAGGGTGACGTTGCCCCGGTTGTGGAGCGTGGCTCCGGGGTCGGCGGAGAGGAAGAAGTACGGGCGTCGGCCGGGCTGTGCGACGGTCGACCGGCCCGACCAGCTGCCGTTGTCCGCGGCATGGGCCGCGGGGGCGCCGGACAAGATCGCACCTGCGCCCACCGATGCGCCGGGACCCGTGCCGGTGGGCCCGCGGGTGGGTCCGGGCCCGTCCGCGTCAGCCCGCTGTCACACTGACCCGCAGCGCGCCGTCGGGCCCGGCCAGCAGGACCGGGGTCTCCGGGCCGCCCAGATCACGCACCGCGGCCCGGTCCTCGTCCGACGGGGTCTGCGCCTCGGAGACGACCGCCGCCGCTTCCAGCGAGGTGGCACCGCTGGCCACGGCCATCGCCACGGCGGTCTGCAACGCGCTGAGCTTCAGCGACTCCAGCTGTACGGTGCCCGCGACATAGGTGCGTCCGGTCTCGTCCCGGACCGCCGCGCCCTCCGGCACGCCGTTGCGGGCACGGGCGCTGCGCGCCAGCGTGACGATCTTGCGGTCCTCGGGCCCGAGGTCGGTGCTCTCAGTCATGCGACGAGCATACGAGCCCCGGCGCGAACGCCCTCGCGCCACCGCCCGTACCGGCACCGGCCGACAGGGGGCCGGGCGCGGGGCTACGCCCGGTCCAGTCTCAGCCGCTGCGACTTCGGCAGCCCCGCCACCACCAGGTCGTAGGAGTCCTCGACCAGCTCGCGCAGCACCCGGTCCGGCACGCCGGACACCGTCACCGTGTTCCAGTGACGCTTGTTCATGTGCCAGCCCGGCACCACCGCTTCGTACTCCTCCCTGAGCCGTACCGCGTCGTCCGGATCGCACTTGAGGTTCACCGTCAGCGGGCGGGCGTCCAGTGCGCTGAGCGCGAACATCTTGCCGAGGACCTTGAAGACGGACGCCTCCGGCCCGAACGGGAACTCCTCGACGCTCGCGTTGAACTCCAGGCAGAAGTCCCTCAGCTGCTGCGGAGTCACTCCGCCTCCTCCGGCTCGGGCTCCACGGGCTCCACCAGCACCGTGACGATCTTGTTGCGGCGGCCCGCCGTGGATTCCGCGGTCAACCGGAGCCGACGCCCGTCGGGCAGGTCGACGACGGCCGAGGCACCGGCGATCGGCACCCGCCCCAGCGCCTTCGCCAGCAGCCCGCCGACCGTCTCCACGTCCTCGTCGTCGTACTCGTCGAGGCCGAACAGCTCCCCGAGGTCGCCGATGTCGAGGCGGGCCGTCACCCGGTAGCAGCCGTTCTCCAGTTCCTGGACGGGTGGGAGTTCGCGGTCGTACTCGTCGGTGATCTCGCCGACGATCTCCTCAAGGATGTCCTCGATGGTGACGATGCCCGCGGTGCCGCCGTACTCGTCGATGACGACGGCGACGTGGTTGCGGTCCTGCTGCATCTCGCGCAGCAGGTCGCCCGCGTTCTTCGTGTCGGGCACGAACGCCGCGGGCCGCATCGCCGTGGAGACGAGTTCGGCCTCCGACTCCCGGTTGATGTGCGTCTTGCGGACCAGGTCCTTGAGATACACGATGCCGACGATGTCGTCCTCGTTCTCCCCGGTGACGGGGATGCGGGAGAAGCCGGAGCGCAGGGCCAGGGTCAGCGCCTGCCGGATCGTCTTGTAGCGCTCGATGCAGACCAGATCGGTCCGCGGCACCATGACCTCGCGCACCAGCGTGTCGCCGAGCTCGAAGACGGAGTGCACCATGCGGCGCTCCTCGTCCTCGATCAGCGATTCCGCCTCGGCGAGGTCGACCATCGCGCGCAGTTCCGCCTCGCTGGCGAACGGCCCCTTGCGGAACCCCTTGCCCGGCGTCAGCGCGTTGCCGATGAGGATCAGCAGCTGCGGGATCGGACCCATGACCCTGGCCAGCGGCAGCAGCACGTACGCCGCGGCCGTGGCGGTGTTCAGCGGGTGCTGGCGGCCGATGGTGCGTGGCGAGACCCCGATGGCGACGTAGGAGACGAGGACCATCACGGCCATGGCGACGGCCAGCGCCTCCCAGGTCCTCGGGAGCTCCTGGAGGCAGGCGTACGTCACGAGGACGCCCGCCGACATCTCGCAGGCGACCCGTACCAGCAGGGCGACGTTGAGATAGCGGGTGGGGTCCGCCGCGACCTGTTCCAGCTTCTCGCTGCCGCGCCGTCCGGAGCGGACCGCCTCGGCGGCCCGGAAGCTCGACACGCGGGCGATGCCCGCCTCCGCACAGGCGGCCAGCCAGCCGACGACGACCAGCAGAACGGCGCCGAGGACGAGAGGAACGCTCACGAGACCGTGGGCGCGGGCGACGGGCCGGTGAGGCCCTGTTCGGCGCGCCAGCCATCGACGATCGCTGCCTGGAGGCCGAACATCTCGGCCTTCTCGTCCGGTTCCTCGTGGTCGTAACCGAGGAGGTGCAGCACCCCGTGGACGGTGAGGAGCTGGAGCTCCTCGTCCATGGAGTGCCGGGTCTCCGCCTCCTCGCCCTGCTTCTCGGCGACCTCCGGGCAGAGCACGATGTCGCCGAGAAGCCCCTGCGGGGGCTCCTCGTCGTCCTTGGTCGGCGGCCGGAGCTCGTCCATCGGGAAGGACATGACATCCGTCGGTCCGGGCAGGTCCATCCACTGGATGTGCAGTTGTTCCATGGCGTCGGCGTCCACCACGATCACCGAGAGCTCGGAGAGGGGGTGGATTCGCATGCGCGCGAGCGCGTAGCGGGCGATGTCGAGGATCGCCCGCTCGTCGACCTCGGTTCCGGACTCGTTGTTGACGTCGATCGACATGGTGCGCTGTGGCTACTTCCCGTGCTGGCTGTCTCGGTTGTCGTACTTCTCGTACGCGTCGACGATACGGCCGACGAGCTTGTGCCGGACCACGTCGTGGGAGGTGAGCCGGGAGAAATGGACGTCCTCGACGCCTTCCAGGATGTCCTGGACCTGCCGCAGACCGCTCTTGGTCCCGTTCGGCAGGTCGACCTGGGTGATGTCACCGGTGATGACGATCTTCGAGTCGAAGCCGAGGCGGGTGAGGAACATCTTCATCTGCTCGGGGCTGGTGTTCTGGGCCTCGTCCAGAATGATGAAGGCGTCGTTCAGCGTCCGGCCGCGCATGTAGGCCAGCGGTGCGACCTCGATCGTGCCCGCCGCCATCAGCCGCGGTATCGAGTCGGGGTCGAGCATGTCGTGCAGCGCGTCGTAGAGCGGGCGCAGGTACGGGTCGATCTTCTCGTAGAGCGTGCCCGGCAGGAAGCCGAGGCGTTCGCCCGCCTCGACCGCGGGGCGGGTCAGGATGATCCGGTTGACCTGCTTGGACTGCAGGGCCTGGACCGCCTTCGCCATGGCGAGGTAGGTCTTGCCGGTGCCCGCGGGGCCGATGCCGAACACGACCGTGTGCTTGTCGATGGCGTCGACGTACCGCTTCTGGTTGAGCGTCTTGGGGCGGATGGTGCGACCGCGGCTGGAGAGGATGTTCTGGGTGAGCACCTCGGCCGGCGTCTCCTCGCCGTCCCCCTCGCCGCTCTCGCTCGCCCTGAGCATGGCGATCGAGCGTTCCACTGCGTCCTCCGTCATCGGCTGACCGGTGCGGAGCACCAGCATCATTTCGTTGAACAGGCGCTGAATCAGGGCGACTTCCGTCGCGTCCCCGACGGCGCTGACCTCGTTGCCCCGAACGTGGATGTCGGCTGCCGGAAATGCCTTTTCGATCACGCGCAGCAGGGCGTCGCCGGAGCCGAGTACGGTCACCATCGGATGCTTGGCCGGAACGGTGAACCGGGCTCGCGCCTGCTCGGGCGCGGGGGTCTGAGCTATGGGTGTCTGCGTCATGGGCCGGCCCTGTGGCCTGCACATACCTCCCGTTACAAGGCTGTCGCCGATCGACAGCCCCTCGGTCACCAAGACTACGACTCCGCACCGACAACACCGAGAACTTTTTCGTGCCCGGTCCGAACGGGCGTGGCGGGGGTCACGCCGGGTGACGGAAGCCGATCGTCGGCACGGCCCTGCGCAGGGGCCACGGGCGCGCCGCCGCGGGCAGCAGGTCCTCCAGGAACGCGTACCGCCGGAGCGCGGCCGGGTCCTGGTCGGCGAAGGTCCGCACCCGCTGCCACCAGGCGGCGATCTCGTCCCAGTCCGGTGCCGACAGCGATCCGCCGAACTCCTGCACCGAGAGCGCCGCGGTCAGCCCGGCGAAGGCCAGCCGGTCGGCCAGCGGCCAGTCCGCCAGGGTGCCGGTGACGAATCCTGCGACGAAGACGTCACCGGCCCCGGTCGGATCCAGCGCCTCGACCTCGATCGCGGGGACCTCGGCGCTCGCGCCGGTCGTCGCGTCCACCGCGTACGCGCCCTCCGCGCCCAGGGTGACCACGGCGAGCGGCACCCGCTCGGCCAGGGCGTGGGCGGCGGCGCGCGGGCAGTCGGTACGGGTGTAGCGCATCGCCTCCTCGGCGTTGGGCAGGAACGCCCGGCAGTGCTCCAGGTCGGTGAGGGCGTCCAGGTCCCAGCGGCCGGTCTCGTCCCAGCCGACGTCGGCGAAGATCATCGCACCGTTCCGGGCCGCCGTGGCGACCCAGGGCTCGGCGCGACCGGGGGCGAGCGAGGCGACGGCGGCCCGGGCGCGGGGCGGGCAGCGCGGGAACACGGGCTCCCCGGCGGGGAGCGGGAGCGCCGTTCCGTGGGCGTGCGTCGGACCGGGGGCCTCGTGGCCGTGGGAGACCATCGTGCGCTCGCCCTCGTAGGCCATCGAGACCGTCACCGGCGAGTGCCAGCCGGGGACGGTGTGCGACATGGACAGGTCGATGCCCTCGCCCTGTTCCAGGGCGTCCCAGCAGTACTCCCCGTAGTGGTCGTCGCCGAACGCCGCCGCGAGCGAGGTGTGCAGTCCCAGTCGGGCCAGTGCGGTGGCCATGTTGGCGACGCCGCCGGGGCTGGAGCCCATGCCGCGCGCCCAGGACTCGGTGCCGCGCACCGGGGCGCGGTCCAGGCCGGTGAAGATGATGTCGAGGAAGACCGTCCCGGTGAGGAAGACGTCGCAGTCCGGGTCCTGCGGGGCGCGCAGCCCGTCCAGCGGATCGACACCTGGATTGTCCGTGCTCACCTTGTGCTCCCCGGTCGTGACGGTTCCGGCCAGTCTGCCCGATCCGCCCCCGTATCCGGAGGGTCCGCGCCGCCGCCCGCAGCCGGCTCGCCCCGGCCTCCAGCACAGAGGCACTGACCTGCATAAACGTGAGCTGCTACCCGGCTTCCCACGACACAAACGCATGAGTGACTCAGATCACGCGAACGCGGCTTTCGGCGGGTCGGGAGCGGTTGATACAAATTGGGCCGCGAGCCCGGTTGGCGCCTCTTGCCGACCCGTGCCCCGTATCTCTTTGTACATCCCGTAATGCCCTCCCCTGCCTTCCGCCGCTTCCTTCGGCATGCCCTGATCAGGAACGCCCATGTCCTCGCGCCCTCGCGCCGCGTGGCCGCTGGTCGCCGTGTTCACCGCCGGTTACCTCGCCGCCTACCTGCTCCCCACCGTCGTCGGGCGGCTCTCCGTCCATCTGGGACTGGGATCGGCCCAGGCCGGTCTGGTGGGCAGCGCCCTGCTGCTGAGTTCGGCGACCGCCGGGTTCACGCTGGCGGGCCGGGTCGAGAGGTACGGGCCGCGCAGGCCCGCGCGGATCGGACTGCTGCTCGCCATGGCCGGATACGGCTGCGCCGCGCTGGCGGGCTCCGTGCCGCTGGTCGTCGCCGGTGCGGTGGTCGGCGGCTTCGGCTCCGGCACGGCGACCGCGGTGGCCGCGGCGGGCATCGCCGCACGGCAGGATCCGCACCGGACCTCGTCACTGGGCCTGCTGAGCGTCTCCGCGACGGCGGGCGCCCTCTACCTGACGATCCCCCACCTCGGCGGCGGTCACCGGCTGCCGTTCGCCTCGATCGCCGTGGTCGCCCTGCTCGTCTGGCCCGCCACCGCACGCCTCGGCGGGGCCGCTCGGGCCGGGACGGCCGCTCCCGCCACGAGCCGGCTGCCGCACCGCCGCTCCGGTCTGGTGCTGGCGGGCTGCATGCTCGTCTGGTCCATGGCGCAGAACGCGCTGTGGGGGGTCAGCAGCCGGATCGGCGCGGTCCAGGTGGGGCTCTCCGAGGTCACCGTCGGCGCGGTGTTCGCCGCCGCGCTCGGCACGGGGCTGCTCGGGGTGATGGGTGCCGGGGTGCTGGGCGCGCGGCTCGGGCGGGCGGTACCGATCGGGGTGGGCACCGTCGTCATCGCGGGGAGCATCGTGCTCAGTTCGTCGGCCGGGAACCTCGGTTCATTCGCGACCGGCGAGATCCTCTGGAACACCGTCTACCCGGTGGTCCTCTCGTACCTCATCGGCCTTGCCGCCTCCCTGGACGTGCGCGGACGGTGGGCGGTGCTCGCCGGGTCGGCGTCGTCCGTCGGGGTGGCCTGCGGGCCGGTGCTCGGCAGCGTGCTGTCCGAGCGGGCCGGATACCCGGTCATGGGCCTGCTGCTGGGTGCCGTGACGCTCCTGGTCGCCGCCCCGTTCACGGCCGTCGCGCTGCACACCGGCGGCCGCCCCCTGCTGCCGGGCGCGGTGCGCCGCCGGGGTGGCGCACCGGCCGCGCTGCTCGCCGTCACCAGCGGCGCGGTGCCCGGCCCGGTGCCCGAACTGGGCGCGCCCGAGCAAGCGGTCGCGGAGATCAACCCGCCCGCGCTGCGCCGCAGGCGCCCGAGCCGGAATGCGTTCACCACCTGGGGAGCAAGAGGGGGTGGAGCAGCGAGCGGCATCATGGGGCTTCGCGTCCACGGCGGAGGAGGGAGGGCGGGCGGAGTCCTCGCGACCGACGACAACGCGGGAGGCGGAGTCGCGGTGCGTCGCGAGCCCGCCCCCGCTTGCTCCCCAGGTCGTTAGGACCGCCGGACCGTCCGGAACGCCGGGCGAGGGCGCCCCGAGCCCGTCGGGCGGCCGCTGACCGGGCCGCCCGGCAGCGGGATCAGTCGAACGTGTAGGACTCGACCTCGGCCAGGTAGCGGGCCCTGCGCTCCTCGTCGTGGTCGAGGAATGCGGCCTCGAAGGAGTTGCGGGCCAGGGTGCGCAACTGCTCCCGGTCCAGGTCGAGCGCCTCGTGGACGGCGTGGAAGGTGTCGCCGACGTAACCGCCGAAGTAGGCAGGGTCGTCGGAGTTCACCGTGCAGAGCAGCCCGGCGGCCATCATGTCCCGCAGCGGATGCCGCTCCAGGACGTCGACGGCGCGCAGCCGTACGTTGGACAGCGGGCAGAGGGTGAGCGGCACCCGGTCGGCGACCAGCCGCTTCACCAGGTCCGGGTCCTCCATGCAGCGCAGGCCGTGGTCGATGCGCTCGACCCCGAGGACGTCCAGCGCCTCCCGGATGTACTCCGGCGGGCCCTCCTCGCCGGCGTGGGCGACCTTGCGCAGGCCGAGCGCCCCGGCCGCCTCGTACACCTCGCGGAACTTCACCGGCGGGTGTCCGACCTCCGCGGAGTCGAGGCCGACGGCACTGATCCGGTGCAGGTACGGCTTCGCGGCCTCCAGGGTCCGAAGGGCCGACTCGGCGGACTCGTCGCGAAGGAAACACATGATCAGCTGGGTGGAGATGCCGTGCTTCTCCTCGCTGCGGTCCAGCGCCCGGCCGAGCCCCTCGACGACGGTGCCGAGCGGAACGCCGCGGGCGGTGTGGGCCTGCGGGTCGAAGAAGATCTCCGCGTGCCGGACGCCCTGGGCAGCGGCGCGGGCGAGGTAGGCGTCGGCGAGTTCCTCGAAGTCCTGCTCGGTCCGGAGCACCGCCATCAGGGCGTAGTAGAGGTCGAGAAAGCTCTGCAGGTCGTCGAAGAGGTAGGCGGTGCGGAGCTCCTCGGTGTCCGCGTAGGGCAGGGGCACGCCGTTGCGCGCGGCGAGCGCGAAGGCCAGCTCGGGTTCGAGGGTTCCCTCGATGTGGAGGTGGAGTTCGGCTTTGGGGAGGTGGTGCACGGGTTCACGCTCACAAGGGTGGTGCTGGTGTGTTCACCGGTGCGGGGTGGGCGCACAGATGCTGATGTGGTTCGCCGGTACGGGAGGCTCCGCGCGTGCTGCACGGCTCGCGACCGGAGGGTCAGGGATGGTGCCGGGTGGGCACCGGGATGCGGTCGAGGTCGCGGGCGACGGTGAGCCCGCCCTCGAATCCCGCGGCGCGGGCCTGGGCCTCGAACAGGGACGGGTCGTCGTACCGCTGGGAGAAGTGGGTCAGCACGAGATGCCGCACGCCCGCGTCCCGGGCCACCCGCGCCGCCTGCCCGGCGGTCAGGTGCCCGTGCTCGGTGGCGAGCCGTTCGTCCTCGTCGAGGAAGGTCGACTCGATGACCAGCAGATCGCATCCCTCGGCGAGCACGTGGACGCCGTCGCAGAGCCGGGTGTCCATGATGAACGCGAACCGTTGGCCGCGCCGGTGCTCGGAGACGTCGTCGAGCGTGACCGCGCCGAGGGCGCCCTCCCGCTGGATCCGGCCGACGTCCGGCCCCCTGATGCCGTACTCGGCGAGCTTGGCGGGCAGCATGCGGCGGCCGTCGGGTTCCACCAGCCGGTAGCCGTACGACTCGACGGGGTGCGAGAGGCGGTGCCCGCTGAGCGTGTACGCGTCCGTGACGGCGAGCACGCCGTCGGCGGCGACCGGGGCCTCGGCGAGTTCGACGGTCTCGCGGTAGGCGGTCGCGTACCGCAGCCGTTCGAAGAAGCGCCTGCCGCTCGCCGGGTAGTGCGCGGTGACCGGGTGCGGGACCTGGTCGAGGTTGATCCGCTGGATCACCCCGGCCAGGCCCAGCGAGTGGTCGCCGTGGAAGTGCGTGACGCAGATCCGGTCGATGTCGTGCGCGGCGACACCGGCCCGCAGCATCTGGCGCTGGGTGCCCTCACCGGGATCGAAGAGGATGCCCGCTCCGTCCCAGCGCAGCAGATAGCCGTTGTGGTTGCGGTGTCTGGTCGGGACCTGGCTGGCGGTGCCGAGGACCACGAATTCGCGTACGGACACGGTGTGCGGTCGCCCGTTCCTAGCCCGGGGGCCACTGCATGCCACGGCCGCCGAGGACGTGGGCGTGCGCGTGGAACACGGTCTGGCCCGCGCCGGCACCGGTGTTGAGGACGATCCGGTAACCGGTTTCGGTGATCTTCTCGTCGGCGGCGACGTTCCCGGCCTCGCGCAGCACATCGGCGGCGACGGCGGGCTCGGCGGCGGCGAGCGAGGCGGCGTCCGCGTGGTGGAGCCGCGGGATGACCAGGACGTGCGTGGGCGCCTGGGGATTTATGTCCCGGAAGGCGACGGTGGTCTCGGTCTCCCGGACGATGGTGGCCGGGATCTCACCCGAGACGATCTTGCAGAACAGGCAGTCGGGCTGCGGCTCTCCCGCCATGCGGTCGGCTCCTCGGTCGATGGTGGTGTGCGTAGGGCATGGTATCGGGGCCGGTGCGGGGCCGGTGCGGCACGTAGGCGCACCGCACCGGCCCCGGACGGCCGGACCGGGCGGGCTACTCCCCCGGCCGCTGCGGCGCGCACTTCGCCGGTGTCTCGGCGAGCGACGCCAGCGCGATCCGGATCGCCTCGTCCAGCTGCGGGTCGCGCCCCGCCGCGTGGTCCTGCGGTGCCATCACGACCTCGACGTCGGGGTCGACGCCGTGGTTCTCCACGCCCCAGCCCTGGCCCTCCAGCCAGAAGGCGTACTTGGGCTGGGTGACCGCCGTCCCGTCGACGAGCGTGTAGCGGCTGTCGATGCCGACCACGCCGCCCCAGGTCCGCGTGCCCACGACCGGCCCGATGCGCAGCGCCTTGATCGCGGCGTTCACGATGTCGCCGTCCGAACCGGAGAACTCGTTGGCGACGGCGACCACCGGGCCGCGCGGCGCGTCCTCCGGATAGCTGACGGCCCGTCGGCCACGCGGCAGGTCCCAGCCGATGACGCGCCGGGCCAGCTTCTCCACGACCAGCTGCGAGGTGTGACCGCCCCGGTTTCCCCGGACGTCCACGACCAGCCCCTCATGGGCCACCTCGACGCGCAGGTCGCGGTGGAGCTGCGCCCAGCCGGAGCCGACCATGTCGGGGACGTGGACGTAGCCGAGACGCCCGCCGGAGTGCTCGTGCACGTACGCCCGGCGGTCGGCGACCCACGCGTGGTAGCGCAGCGCCTCCTCGTCGGCGATCGGCACGACGACGACGTGACGCGGGTCGCCGCCGTCCACCGGTGAGACCGTCAGCTCGACGGGCTTGTCAGCCGAGCCGGCGAGCAGCGGTCCGGGCCCGGCCAGCGGGTCGACCGCGCATCCGTCCACGGCCAGGATCGTGTCCCCGACGCGCACCGCCACGCCGGGGGCGGCGAGCGGCGAGCGGGCCTGCGGGTCGGAGGTCTCGGACGGCAGGATCCGGTCGACGCGCCAGCCGCCCTCGTCCGTACGGGAGATGTCGGCCCCGAGGAGGCCCTGCCGGGTGGCCTCGTCCCGCCACCAGGCGGGCGGTGTCACATAGGCGTGGGAGGTTCCGAGCTCGCCCTGCACCTCCCACAGCAGGTCCATCAGGTCGTCGTGGGTGGCGACCCGCGCCAGCACCGGGCGGTAGCGCTCCAGGACCGCGTCCCAGTCGACACCGCCCATGTCGGCGCGCCAGAAGTTGTCCCGCATGATGCGCCCGGCCTCGTCGTACATCTGGCGCCATTCGGCGGCCGGGTCGAGGGTGCGGCGGATCCGGGAGAGGTCGACGGTGACGCCGTCGCCGCCGTCGTGGTCGTCGTCCGCGGGCACCCGGCTGTCGGACGGCACGACGCGCAGCTTGCCGCCGGTGCGCAGGGCGAGGCGCCGCCCGTCGCCGCTGACCGAGAATCCGCTGACGTCGGAGGCGAGTTCCTCGCAGCGCAGCTTGTCCAGGTCGTAGCGCTCCAGGCTGGTTTCGGGCCCGCGGGAGTCCGGGGTGGCGCCGCTCGTGCCGAGCACCCCGGTCACCGGGTGGCACAGCCACAGCAGCCCGTCCTTCGCGGCGCGCAGCGAGGAGTACCGGCCGGCCTCCACCGGCATGGGCACGATCCGGTCGGCGAGGCCGTCGAGGTCGATGCGGGTGACGGGCAGCGCGGTCGGGTTGTCCTCGTCCTCGCCGCTCTTCTCCTTCTCGGTCGGTCGGCCGTGCCGCTGCGGCCCGAACGGGGAGGGTGTGCCGGCGGCGAGCGTCAGCAGGTGCGGGCGGCAGGCGCCGATGAAGGCCAGGTCGAAGACGTGGGCGTCGTAGACCGGGTCGAAGGAGCGCTCGGAGAGGAAGGCGAGGTGCTTTCCGTCGGTGGTGAACGCGGGGGCGAAGTCCCGGAAGCGCAGCGGCGTCGCCTCGGCCACCGACAGGTCGGCGAGGTGGGCGAGCTTCAGCTGCCGGAGGGGTTCGGGCCCGGGGTGCGACCAGGCGAGCCAGGCCGAGTCGGGGGAGAAGACGAGGCCGGAGGCGTCGCCGTGCTCGCTGCTGTCGACCTCGTGGACCTCGCCGCTCTCCCGCTCGACGACCAGGACCCGCCCGTCGTGCGCGGCGACGGCGAACCGGCTGCCGTCGGGGGCCGCGGCGAGGCCGAGTACCCGGCCGAGGCGGCCCGCGGCGAGGCGCCGGGGCACGGCTCCCGGCGCGGTGCCGGTGGCGGGGGCGCACTCCAGGGCGTCGTCGCCCTCGGCGTCGGTGACCCAGACGACGTGCTGGTCGCCGTCGGCCTGGAAGGTGCGGGGCATCCTGGCGCGCACGCCGGGTTCGGCGGCGAGCGCGCGGGCCGGGCCGTCGCGGTGGGTGACCCAGTGGACGGCGCCGCGCGAGGCGACCGCGCTGCCGCGTCCGCTGCGGTCCGGGGACGCCGTTTCGAGGTGCCCGGCGGCGTGCACCGGGTGGGGCTGGAGGTCGGCGCGCTGGCCTCCGAGCCGGAGGTCGAGGCGGCGGGGCCCGGCCCCTTCGAGGTCGTCCAGCAACCAGAGTTCACCGGCCGAGGCGTAGGCGACACGGGTGCCGTCGGTGGTCGCGTGGCGGGCGTAGAAGCCTTCGACGCCGGTGTGCCGACGCAGGTCGGAGCCGTCGGGGAGCGAGGAGTAGACCGCGCCGACGCCCTCGTGGTCGGAGAGGAAGGCGATCCGGTCCCCGACCCACATCGGTGCCTCGATGTTCCCGTCGAGGTCCGCGTGGAGCCGTACGAACTCCGCCTGTCCGTCGGCCGCTTCCTCGGTCTGGATCCACAACCTGCCCGCGGTGCCGCCCCGGTAGCGCTTCCAGGAGGCGGCCTCGCGCCCCATGGTGGCCGAGAGCAGCAGGACCCGTCCCCCGGGCCCGTGCGCGAGGGCACCGACCGGGCCGTACGGCAGGGTGCGGGCGGGGCCGCCGTCGACCGGGACGGCCCTGGCCCAACTGCGCAGCAGCGACGCCTTTCCCCGGGTGCTGATGGCCAGGACGTCGCCCTCGGGCGTCCAGCCGCGCACCGAGGTCCGTGCGTCGCCCCAGTACGTGAGCCGTGCGGAGGGTCCGCCGTCGACCGGTGCGATGTGCACCTCGGGTGCCCCGTCCCGGGTGGACGTCCAGGCGACCCGGGTTCCGTCGGGGGATATCCGCGGATGGTTGACCGGGCGGTTGTCGGCGCTGACACGCCAGGCCCGGCCGCCGTCCAGCGGTGCCAGCCAGACGTCGTCCTCGGCGGTGAAGGCGATCAGATCGCCGTGGACATGGGGATATCGGAGGTAGGCAGGCTGCGTCACACCGATCACCCTAGGCCGCGGCGGTGCTCCGCGGTACCGGGTTGGCCGGAGTCCGTCGGCCGCCCGGACACCGCGTCCGCGGTCACTTGCCCCAGGACACACCCGGCACCGTCACCGTCACGGTGACCGCCGGCCGGGCGCCCTCCTGGCCGTTGTCCCGCAGCGGGTACACCGCCCCGAACGTCGGCCTGGCGTCGCAGTCGCCGAGCACATCCGTCCGGAAGACGGCCCTGCCACCGGCCCGCGCGGTCAAGTCGCCACGCACGCAACGGCCGTCGAGCGCCTGGGTCACCGTGCCGCTGAGCGTGACGTCCGTGCCGCTGCCGGTCCGCCCGGTGCAGTCGACGTGCCCGGTCCGGGGCACGGAGGCGGCGGGCGAGGCGTTCACCGCCACGGTCCCGTCGACACCGGCCGAGCAGCTCAGCCAGCGCACGTCGACGCCATTGCGCTGGAGGGCGCTGGTGCCGGTCCGGTCGGTGGTCACGGCGATGGATGCGGAGTTCAGCCCGCCGACCGGATCACAGGCGACGGCGCCCGCGACCGCCGCCGCCGTGAGCGCGGACGCGGCCAGAAAACGACGGATTGCACGTGGGCTCCATGCCCTTGATGTCCCCATACGGGCAGCTTCCCACCGTTCGCCCGCCAACCGGTAGACACTGCGGACGGCGTGCGGCCACATGGGGGGTGACACCGGCGCGCGGGAGGGCGCTCATGCCCAGCGGCCGGTGCGCCCCATCAGCAGGGCAGTCGCCGCCGTGCCGGCCGTCGAGGTGCGTAGCACGCTCGTACCGAGCCGACAGGTCCGGGCACCCGCCTCGGCGAAGACCGCGAGTTCGTCCGGCGACACCCCGCCCTCCGGGCCGACGACCAGCACGATCTCGCCCTGGGTGGGGAGTTGGACGGTGGCCAGCGGCTCACTGCCGTGCTCCCGCTCCTCGTGCAGGACGGCGGCGAAGTCGGCCGCGGCCACCAGCGCGGCGACCTGCTTGGTGGTCAGTGCGTCCGCGACCTCCGGGAAGCGCACCCGGCGCGACTGCTTTCCCGCCTCCCGGGCGGTGGCACGCCATTTCGCGAGGGACTTGAGGCCGCGGTCGCCCCGCCACTGGGTGATGCAGCGCGACGCCTGCCAGGGCACGATCGCGTCGACGCCGGTCTCCGTCATCGTCTCCACGGCGACCTCGCCGCGGTCCCCCTTGGGCAGGGCCTGGACGACGGTGATCCGGGGCGAGGGCTCCGGCTCCTCGTGGACGGCCGCCAGATCGGCGAGGTGGAGCCGGTCCTTGCCCTCGGCGGCGGCGACCACCCCCTGCGTCCAGCGACCATGACCGTCCGTCAGCACGACGCCCTCGCCGGGGCGCAGCCGCTTCACCGAGACGGCGTGCCGCCCCTCGGACCCCTCCAGCACGAACTCGGGCCCCTCCGGAACCTGTTCGACGACGAAGACCGGTGCGGTCACTGGGTGCTCCCTGTGCTCATGGCCGCCCGCGCGGCTTCCAGTTCCTCGGCGAGCAGGCCGACCAGCCGGCCGGCGGACACCTCGCGCGCCATCCGGTGCCCCTGTCCCGCCCACAGGGCCATGCCCTGGGCGTCCCCGGCCTTGGCCGCGGCCTTGCGCAACCCGGCGGTCAGGTGGTGGACCTGGGGGTAGGCGGCGGGGGCGTACGGGCCGTGCTCACGGACGAAGCGGTTGACCAGGCCGCGGGCGGGGCGCCCGGAGAACGCCCGGGTCAGAGTGGTCCCCGCGAAGAGCGGGTTGGTCAGTGCCTGCTTGTGCAGGGGGCTCGCGCCGGACTCGGGGCAGACCAGGAACGCCGTGCCCAGCTGTGCCGCCGCCGCGCCCGCGCCGAGCACCGCGGCGATCTGGGAGCCGCGCATCAGCCCGCCGGTGGCGACGATCGGGAGCTCCACGGTCTCACGGACCTGCGCCACCAGGGAGAGCAGCCCGATGCCGGTGCCGTCGGTCAGCGGGTCGTCGCGGTGGGTGGACTGGTGGCCGCCCGCCTCCACCCCCTGCGCGCACACCGCGTCGGCGCCCGCCCACTGCGCCGCCTGCGCCTCCTCCGGCGTGGTCACCGTCACGACGGTGTACGAGCCGACACCGGCGAGCGCGTCGAGGGTGTCGCGGGTCGGGCAGCCGAAGGTGAAGGAGACGACCGGGACGGGGTCGTCCAGCAGGATGGCGAGCTTGGCCTCGTAGCCGTCGTCGGCGCCCCCGTCGTCCGGGTCGCCGAGCGAGATCTCGTACCAGGCGGCCTCACCGGCGAGCTGGTGCCGGTACACCTCGACGGCGCTCGGGTCGGCGAGGGCGGGCTGCGGCATGAAGAGGTTGACGCCGAAGGGCCGCCCGGTCAGCGCGCGCGCCTGCTCGATCTCGTGGTACATACCGTCCGCCGTCTTGTAGCCGGCGGCGAGGAAACCCAGCCCGCCCGCCTCGGAGACGGCGGCGGCGAGCTGCGGGCCGGAGGCACCGCCCGCCATCGGCGCCTGCACGATCGGATACCGGCAGAGATCGGTCAACACGGATGACATGACCGCATCGTGTCACGTTCGGCGCGATGCGTCGTGCGCGGCCTGCGGCCCGCTTCGCCCCGACCGTCGGACGGGCCCGGCGAGCGGGCCCGTCCGACGGTCACGGGGAATCGTGCGCGGGGGCGTCAGCGCCCGTTGAAGGCGTCCTTCAACCGCGAGAACAGCCCCTGCTGGCCGGGCTGGAACTGGCCGGTGGGCCGTTCCTCGCCGCGCATCTTGGCCAGGTCCCGCAGGAGGCGCTCCTGCTCCGGGTCGAGCTTCGTCGGGGTCATCACCTCGACGTGCACCACCAGGTCACCGCGTCCGCCGCCCCGCAGATGCGTGATGCCGCGGCCGTGCAGCGGGACCGACTGGCCGGACTGGGTGCCGGGCCGGATGTCGACCTCCTCCAGCCCGTCGAGCGTCTCCAGCGGCACCTTGGTGCCGAGGGCACCCGCCGTCATCGGAATGGTGACGGTGCAGTGCAGGTCGTCGCCGCGGCGCTGGAACACCGGGTGCGCCAGCTCGTGGATCTCCACGTACAGGTCACCGGCCGGGCCACCGCCGGGGCCGACCTCGCCCTCGCCCGCGAGCTGGATGCGGGTGCCGTTGTCGACACCTGCGGGGATCTTCACGGTGAGCGTCCGCCGCGAGCGGATGCGGCCGTCCCCGGCGCACTCCGGGCACGGGGTCGGCACGATCGTGCCGAAGCCCTGGCACTGCGGGCAGGGCCGCGAGGTCATGACCTGGCCGAGGAACGACCGGGTGACCTGCGAGACCTCGCCGCGGCCACGGCACATGTCACAGGTCTGGGCGGAGGTGCCGGGGGCGGCGCCCTCGCCGCTGCACGTGGTGCAGACGACGGCCGTGTCGACCTGGATGTCCTTGGTGGTGCCGAACGCCGCCTCGGCGAGCTCGATCTCCAGCCGGATCATGGCGTCCTGGCCGCGCCGGGTGCGCGAGCGGGGCCCGCGCTGCGACGACGTGCCGAAGAAGGCGTCCATGATGTCGGAGAAGTTGCCGAAGCCGCCCTGTCCGAAGCCGCCCGCGCCACCGCCGCCGCCGGAGGCGGACAGCGGGTCGCCGCCGAGGTCGTAGACCTGCTTCTTCTGCGGGTCCGACAGCACCTCGTAGGCGGCGTTGATCTCCTTGAACCGCTCCTGGGTCTTCGGATCGGGATTCACATCCGGGTGGAGCTCGCGGGCGAGCCTCCGGAATGCCTTCTTGATCTCGTCCTGGGATGCGTCGCGGCGTACGCCGAGTACGGCGTAGTAGTCCGTGGCCACTTACGACTCCGCCAGGATCTGTCCGACGTAACGTGCCACTGCGCGTACCGCTCCCATCGTTCCGGGGTAGTCCATGCGGGTCGGTCCGACCACGCCGAGTTTGGCGACTGCCTCGTCGCCCGAACCGTAGCCGACCGCGACGACGGACGTGGAGTTCAGTCCTTCGTGGGCGTTCTCGTGCCCGATGCGTACGGTCATGCCCGAGTCCTTGGCCTCGCCGAGCAGCTTCAGCAGCACGACCTGTTCCTCCAGCGCCTCCAGCACCGGCCGGATCATCACGGGGAAGTCGTGCCCGAAGCGCGTGAGGTTGGAGGTGCCGCCGATCATCAGCCGCTCCTCCGTCTCCTCGACGAGGGTTTCGAGCAGGGTGGAGAGCACGGTGGACACGGTTCCCCGGTCCTCGCTCTCGAAGGATTCCGGCAGGTCCTGCACCAGTTGCGGGACGTCCGTGAAACGGCGTCCGACGACCCGGCTGTTGAGCCGGGCCCGCAGATCGGCGAGAGAGGTCTCGCCGAACGGCGCGGGACAGTCGATCATGCGCTGCTCGACCCGGCCGGTGTCCGTGATCAGCACGAGCATCAGCCGGGCGGGGGCCAGCGACAGCAGTTCCACATGCCGCACCGTCGACCGGGTCAGCGAGGGGTACTGCACGATGGCGACCTGCCGGGTCAGCTGCGCGAGCAGCCGGACGGTGCGGCCCACCACGTCGTCGAGGTCGACCGCGCCGTCGAGGAAATTGTGGATGGCGCGGCGTTCCGGCGACGAGAGGGGCTTGACGCCCGCGAGCCTGTCGACGAAGAGCCGGTAGCCCTTGTCCGTCGGGATGCGGCCCGCGCTGGTATGGGGCTGGGCGATGAAGCCCTCGTCCTCCAGCACCGCCATGTCGTTGCGGACGGTGGCCGGGGACACCCCCAGCTTGTGCCGCTCGGTCAGGGCCTTGGAACCGACGGGCTCCTCGGTGCCCACGTAGTCCTGGACGATGGCGCGCAGCACTTCGAGTCTGCGTTCGCTGAGCATCGCGCGCACCTCCAGTAGTCGTTCAGCGGTGGTTCTCGGGCCGTGCGTGGGGCCTCGCCCGTTCTTTCCCGGGAATCCCCCTGGCACTCTGTCGACGCGAGTGCCAGCAATCCCCCGGTCAGTGTACGGCGGTCGAGTGGGGACCTAGCAAGAGCAACCGGCCGGACCGTCGTGAGACCGCGCGGGCCACTGCCGATAGCGTCCCGGTATGGACGTGTCTTGGGAAGAGTTCGGCTGGGAGCGACTCGGTCACGGTGTGGGCCGGTGCCGTCTCCCCGGGTGGGACGCGACGGTCGGGCTGGTGGCCGGAGCCGGCGGAGTGCTGCTCTGCGACACCGGATCGACGCTCCGCGAGGGGACGGAGATCCGGGACCGGGTGCGGGCGCTGCTCGGCCGGGACGTGACGCATGTCGCACTCAGCCACCCGCACTTCGACCACGTGCTGGGCACTGCCGTGTTCTCCGGCGCCGAGGTGTACGGGGCGGCGGGCATGGCCGACTTGCTGAGGCGCGAGGCGGACGGGATCCGCGCCTCCGCGGTGCGTCACGGGGTGTCCGGGCAGGACGCGTCGGCGGCCGTCGACGTGCTGGTGGCACCCGACCACGAGGTGGCCGACGCGCTGACGCTCGACCTGGGCGGCGGGCGCCGGGTGCTGCTGGCGAACCTCGGCCCGGCGCACAGCGGGCACGACCTGGTGGCCGTCGTGCCCGGTGCCCCCGCGGTGGTGTTCTGCGGCGACCTGGTCGAGGAGTCCGGCGAACCGCAGGCGGGCCCGGACGCGGTCCCGTCACGCTGGCCGGGCGCCCTGGACCGGCTGCTGGCGCTCGGCGGCGAGGACGCGGTGTACGTGCCGGGGCACGGGGCGGTGGTGAACGCGGCGTTCGTCCGGGAGCAGCGCGACCGGCTGGCCGCCCTGCACGGCAGCGTGTGAGGGCCCGTCGGGTGGCCTGCGGTCGCAGGCCACCCGACGGACTCCGGTGTCCGTGTCCCACGGCGGGCGCGAGGACCGGGAGACCGCCCCTGCGGCGTGTCGTGGCCCCCGCCCGTCCTATCGTCGTGCGATGCGCAGCTACCAGCCGGACCTGACCCCGCCGTGGAAGAGGTCCGCCCCCGTTCCCGAGGTCCCCGCGGAAGCCGATCTGGTCGTGGAGGAGGTCGCCACCGGTTTCTGCGGTGCGGTGATCCGCTGCGAGAAGACGGCCCAGGGCCCGACGGTGACCCTGGAGGACCGCTTCGGCAAGCACCGGGTGTTCCCGATGGAGCCGCGCGGCTTCCTGCTGGAGGGCAGAGTGGTCACGCTGGTGCGCCCGACGGCGTCGGCCCCGGCACGTCCCGCGCGCACGGCCTCCGGATCGGTCGCCGTCCCCGGCGCCCGCGCCCGGGTGGCACGGGCGGGCCGGATCTACGTGGAGGGCCGGCACGACGCGGAGCTGGTCGAACGGGTCTGGGGCGACGACCTGCGGATCGAGGGCGTGGTCGTCGAGTACCTGGAGGGCATCGACGACCTTCCGGCCGTCGTGCGCGCCTTCTCCCCCGGTCCGGACGCCAGACTGGGCGTCCTGGTGGACCATCTGGTCCCCGGCTCCAAGGAGTCCCGGATCGCGGAGCAGGTGTCCGACGCGAACGTGCTGGTGGTCGGCCATCCCTACATCGACGTGTGGGAGGCGGTGAAGCCGTCGTCCGTGGGCATCGGCGGCTGGCCGTCGGTGCCGCGCGGCCAGGACTGGAAGACCGGTGTGTGCCGGGCGCTGGGCTGGGAGGAGAACACGGGTGCGGCCTGGCAGCGCATCCTGTCCTCGGTGCGCTCGTACCGGGACCTGGAGCCGTCCCTGCTGGGTTCCGTGGAACACCTGATCGACTTCGTGACGGCGCCGGAGGAGTAGCCCGCGGCGTTCCGGGGGGGGTGCGGTGCGGGGTGCACCGTGTCCGTCGTCCGTGCCCGCCCCCGGTCCGGCCCGCCGTCCGCGTCCGGTTCCCGTGCGCTCTGCTCCGCCGTCCGCCGCCCGCTCAGTCGACCAGGTCGCGTACCACCGCGTCGGCCAGCAGCCGCCCGCGCAGCGTGAGCACCGCCCGGCCCCGTCCGTACGACTCGGCCTGCAGCAGTCCGTCCTTGACCGCCCGCCCCGCCGCGGCCAGCCCGTCCGCCTTCAGCAGCGACAGCGGACAGCCGTCCACGAGGCGCAGCTCCAGCAGGATCCGCTCGACCCGCCGGTCCTCGGCGGAGAGGATCTCGCGCCCGGCCCCCGGCGACCGCCCCCCGGCCAGCGCCTGTGCGTACGCCCCGGGGTGCTTCACGTTCCACCAGCGCACCCCGCCGACGTGGCTGTGCGCCCCGGGACCGGCGCCCCACCAGTCGGCTCCGCGCCAGTACAGCTCGTTGTGCAGGCAGCGGCCCTCGGGCGTGCGGGCCCAGTTCGACACCTCGTACCAGGAGAAGCCCGCCGCGGTCATCGCCTCCTCCGCGATCAGGTAGCGGTCGGCGTGGGCGTCGTCGTCGGTCATCGGGATCTCACCGCGCCGGATGCGCCGGGCCAGCCCGGTGCCCTCCTCGACGATCAGCGCATACGCCGACACGTGGTCCGGGCCGGCCCCGATCGCCGCGTCCAGCGAGGCCCGCCAGTCGTCGTCGGACTCGCCGGGCGTGCCGTAGATCAGGTCGAGGTTGACATGCGCGAAGCCCGCCTCGCGGGCCTCGGCGACGCATGCCTCGGGGCGGCCGGGCGTATGCGTGCGGTCCAGGATCTTCAGCACGTGCTGCCGGGCGCTCTGCATGCCGAACGAGATCCGGTTGAAGCCGCCCGCCCGCAGCTCGGCGAGGTAGGCCGGGCCGACGGATTCCGGATTGGCCTCGGTGGTGACCTCGGCATCGGGCGCGAGTCCGAACTCGTCGCGGATCGCCCCCAGCATCCGGACCAGGTCGGCGGCGGCCAGCAGGGTCGGCGTGCCGCCGCCGACGAAGACCGTGCGGACCCGGCGGGGATCGTCGCCGAGGACCTTACGGGCCCGGCGGACCTCCTCGATCAGGTGGCCGGCGTAGTTGTCCCGGGAGGCGAGCACGCCGCCGGAACCGCGCAGCTCGGTCGCGGTGTAGGTGTTGAAGTCGCAGTAGCCGCAGCGGGTCGCGCAGTAGGGCACGTGCAGGTAGAAGCCGAGCGGCCGGTCGGCGGCGCCTTCCAGGGCATGGCGGGGCAGCGCCCCGTCGTCGGGTACGGGTTCACCATCGGGCAGTACGGAAGGCATACCGCCCATTGTCACTCGTCGGCAGGGGTTCCCGGCCACGTCCGCCCGGCCGGGAACCGTCGGGCCACGCGCCGGCCCCGACAGCCGTGGAAGGACGAACCCGGCCCGGGGCCGGATCCCCGGCCGCTCCGTCCCCACCGGGCCTCACCGCGGGCGTGCTCGTCGGCGGCACGCCATGCGGCGGCCGTTCCCCGCCCCCGCCGGGCCTCACCCCGCCTGGAGCACCAGCAGCGCCAGGTCGTCGTCCGGCGGGCGCTCGGCGAATTCGTGCACGGCCCGTTTGATCCGGTCCGCTATTCCGTCCGCCGACAGCCCCGCACAGTCGGCCAGGGCTCGGGCCAGGCCGTCCCCGTCGTCGAACATCAGCGTTCCGGAGCGCCGCTCGGTCACCCCGTCGGTGACGCACAGCAGGCTGTCGCCGGGCGCCAGATCGAAGCTCTGGCTCTCGTAGGAGACATCGTCGAAGATGCCGAGCAGCATCTGCGGGTCGGCCGCCGGGCGCACCGCCCCGTCGGGCCGCAGCAGCAGCGGCAGCGGGTGTCCGGCGCTGGCCAGGGTGCAGCGCACCCCACCGTCCGGCAGCGGAACGAGTTCCCCGTACAGCAGGGACAGGAAGCGGGACTGCCCGGTGTCCGCGGTGTGCTGGCCGCCCGCCGCGGCCACCATGAGCGCGGCGGCCTCGGCGGCCTCCATCGCATCGTCCAGGAGCAGCCGGTTGAGCCGGTCCAGCACTTCGCCGACGCCGAAGCCCTCCCGGGCCAGCAGCCGCAGCCAGGGCCGGGCGAGGCCGGTGACGACGGCGGCCTCGGGGCCGCTGCCCTGGACGTCGCCGAGGACGAAGCACCAGCGGTCACCGGGGCACGGGAAGATGTCGTAGAAGTCGCCGCCGACGACCCCGTCGTCGCTGGGCTCGTACACCAGTGAACTGCTCACCCCGGGTATGTCGGCGACCTTGCCGGGCAGCAGCGCCCGTTGCAGGATGCGGCTGATGGTGGCCTGGCGGGTGTAGGCGCGGGCGGCGCCGACGGCGAGGCCGACCCTGCGGACGAAGTCCTCTATCAGCGCGGTCACCTCGTCGGGCACGCGCCCGGCGCCCTCCCGGCCGAGGAGCACGGCTCCGAGGGTCCGGCCGCCCGAAGTGATCCGGTAGGCGAGGGCGGACCCGGCGTGCGGCTCGTCCGTCGTCGGCGCCTCGCCCTCCTCCTCGCCCCAGGGCCAGGCCAGCGAGACCGGGCCGGTGCCGACCCGTTCGGGCAGCCGGATCGGGGCCTGCTCCAGCGCCGTGCGCAGGCCGGGGGTCTCGGTCTCGTCCCGGTGCCAGACGCTGGCCAGCCGGGGGACGGCCACCGGTCCACCGTTCTCGGGCTCCAGCCAGATCGCGCACCAGTCGGCGAGCCGGGGAACGAGTAACTGTCCGGCGAGCGCCGCCACGATGTCCTCGTCGAGCTGTCCGGCGAGCAGGTCCGACGCCTCGGCGAGGAAGGACAGCGCGCCGCGGCCCGCCCAGTCCGCGTCGTCGCGCAGGGCCCGCCGGGCGGTGGGGGCGAGCAGTTCGGCGGCGCGCAGTCCCTGCTGGAATCCGGGTTCGCCGGACGCCTCGGGGAACGGGTTCCAGTCGTCGACGGGGAGGCGGGCCCAGACGGTCTTCAGACCGGTGCGGTAGGTGATGCCCCAGCGCTCGGCGAGGGTGCCGACGAGCTGGAGACCGCGGCCGTACTCGACCGGATCGGTGGGAACGGCGTACCCGGCGGCGCCGTCCGCCGGGCCGCCCTCGGCCGGGCGGTCGCTGCGCACGGCCCGCGCGGGATGGTGGTCGGAGACCTCCAGCACCAGGGCGGCGGACTCGACATCGGTGGCCTCCTCCAGCCGGCACAGCAGCTCGACGTTGGTTCCGGCGTGCACGACCGCGTTCGTGATCAGCTCGCTGACGACGACCGAGGCGTCGTCGGCGAGGCGTTCGCTGCATCCCACGGCCGTCGGCAGTCCGAGCCCGCTCCACCCGGCGAGCGCGGCCCGGACGAACCGGCGTCCCGCGGAGGGCGCGAGAAGGTTTCCGGGCAGGGTCGTACGGGCGACCGGCCGCTCCTCCGGGTGGCCGACGGTGATACCGGGACGCTGAACGATGTCCCGCTGCAAGGGAACGGACCCCACGGTGCAGCTCCTGACCTGTTCTCGCTCTGGCTGTTCTCGTTGCTGTCTTTCTCGCTGGACGTCACTGACGACACCGACAGACTGACAGATTGACCATGCCCATAAGAGGCGAGTTGCCGAAGTGAGCGGAGAACATCAGGACCTGACGCACCGTGCGGTCGGCACGGAAGCACCCGGAGCGCGCCCCGTGAGGCCCATCGGCACGGGGGCCTCACGGGGCCCGTCACGCCTCCCAGGTGCATCCGTGCGGGTCAGTTGGGCCCCGGCGGTCCGGCCCCGGCGGTTCGGCCCCGGCGGCCGAACCGGCCCCAGGGCCCTTCGTCCGGACCGGGCGAGCCCGGCACGGCCCGGACGAGGGGGTCCGGTGCCGCCGCCGGACACGGCCCAGGGCGTGTGCCGAAAATAGCGTCGTCCGCCCGGAGGGCGGGACTTTCGACACACGCCCCCTATGCCTCGCGGGCCCCCGCGTACATGTCCTCGATGAGGTCCTTGTACTCGCGCTCGACGACGGGGCGCTTCAGCTTCAGACTGGGCGTCAGTTCACCGTGCTCGATGTCCAGATCACGCGGCAGCAGCCGGAACTTCTTGATGGTCTGCCAGCGCTGGAGCCCCTCGTTGAGCCGTCGTACGTAGCCGTCGACGAGCTCGACGGTCCGCGGCGAGGCCACCACGTCGGCGTACGACTTCCCGCCCATGCCGTTCTCGGCGGCCCAGCCGAGGATGGCGGGCTCGTCGAGCGCGATCAGGGCGGTGCAGTAGTTGCGGTCCGCGCCGTGCACCAGGATGTTCGAGACGAACGGGCAGACCGCCTTGAACTGTCCCTCGACCTCCGCGGGGGCGATGTACTTGCCGCCGGACGTCTTGATCAGGTCCTTCTTGCGGTCGGTGATCCGCAGGTAGCCGTCCACGGACAGCTCGCCGATGTCCCCGGTGTGGAACCAGCCGTCCGCCTCCAGCACCTCGGCGGTCTTCTCCGGCTGCCCGTGGTAGCCCTCCATCAGACCGGGGCCGCGCAGCAGGATCTCGCCGTCGTCGGCGATCCGCACCTCGGTGCCGGGCAGCGGCTTGCCGACGGTGCCGGTGCGGTACGCCTCGCCCGGGTTGACGAAGGAGGCGGCGCTGGACTCGGTGAGGCCGTAACCCTCCAGGATGTGGATGCCTGCGCCCGCGAAGAAGTAGCCGATGTCGGGGGCGAGCGCGGCGGAGCCGGAGACGCAGGCGCGCAGCCGGCCGCCGAACGCCTCCCTGATCTTGGCGAAGACGAGGGCGTCGGCGAGCTTGTGCTTGGCCCCGAGCCCGAACGGAACGGACCCCGTGCCGGTGCGCCGGAAGTTGTCCTGCGAGACCTTCGCGTATTCGCGGGCCACTCCGGCCGCCCACTGGAAGATCTTGTACTTGGCCCCGCCGCCGGCCCGTGCCTTGGCTGCGACCCCGTTGTAGACCTTCTCGAAGATCCGGGGAACGGCGGCCATGTAGGTCGGCTGGACCACCGGAAGGTTCTCGATGATCTTGTCCACCCGGCCGTCCACGGCGGTGACGTGACCGACCTCGATCTGACCGGAGGTGAGGACCTTGCCGAAGACGTGCGCGAGCGGCAGCCAGAGGTACTGGACGTCGTGCTCGGTGATCAGCCCGGTCGAGACGGTGGCCTTGGCCATGTACGACCAGTTGTCGTGCGGCAGACGCACCCCCTTGGGGCGGCCGGTGGTGCCCGAGGTGTAGATGAGGGTGGCCAACTGGTCCGAGGTGATGGCGGCGACCCGCTCCTTCACCGCCTCGGGGTGCTTCGCCAGGTACTCGGCACCGCGGGCCTCCAGGTCGGCCAGGGTGAGCAGCCAGCCCTCGGGATCGTCCTCGGCGGCCTCGGCGTCCTCGGCATCGATGACGACGACGTGGGCGAGCTCGGGCAGGTCGGCCCGGCACTCGCGCGCCTTCGCCAGTTGCTGCGCGTCCTCGGCGATCAGTACCCGGCTCCCGGAGTCGGCGAGGATGAACGCCGACTCCTCGGTGTTGGTCGACGGGTAGACCGTGGTGGTCGCGGCGCCCGCGCACATCACGCCGAGGTCGGCGAGGATCCATTCCACGCGGGTGGAGGAGGCGAGCGCGACGCGCTGCTCCGGCAGCACGCCCAGCCCGATGAGTCCCGCCGCGATCGCGTACACGCGCTCGGCGGCCTGTGCCCAGCTCAGCGACTTCCAGTCATCGGGTCCCTCGCCGGTGGCCGAGGGGACCGGGTAGCGGTACGCCTCCCCGTCGGGGGTGGCCGCCACGCGGTCGGCGAAGAGGTTCGCCACGGAGGGCGGTCGGTTCTCGATCTGGGTCAGTGTGTCGCTCACGACATCCTCCGGGCCTGCGGCAGTGCTTCACGACCGGCTGCTGGTCGCTGCTGGTGGCTATGTGTGGCTGCTTGTTTCCTGCGGGTTCTTGCCGGGTTCCTGCTGGGCCTGCTCTTGGTTGTTGCCGGTGTGCTGCTCGTTTCCTGCGCGTCGTGCGCCACGCGTCGCCCTCCGCGCGGCTTCCCGTGCCTTCTCTGCTTGCCGGTTTCCGCGTACGTCCGCGTGGTTCTCCGCTTCGGTCCGCGAGCCTCGTCGTCCGTGCGTGCGGTGCGCGTCCCGCACGCTCTGCGGCGTACGTCCGACGGCACTCGACCCCACTTGTTTAACTGGCGAGTAACCACGAGGCCGTGATCAGGGTAGAGCGCCCGCGTCCGCCGCGTAAGAGGCAACGGGCCGCCGCTTCATAACAAACGGGCCCCTGTGTCGCGGCGTGCGGCGACACAGGGGCCCGTCGGGGCCGACACCGGGCGGAGCGGTGCGGATGGGGGGCCGCGGCGGGCGGGCGCGGCATTCGCACCCGCCCGCCACATGGCGACCGCCTACTTCTTGGCCTTGCCGTCCCCGCCCGACTCGTCCGTGGACAGCACGGCGATGAATGCCTCCTGCGGCACCTCCACGCTGCCGACCATCTTCATCCGCTTCTTGCCCTCCTTCTGCTTCTCCAGCAGCTTCCGCTTGCGGGAGATGTCACCGCCGTAGCACTTGGCGAGAACGTCCTTGCGGATGGCGCGGACGGTCTCGCGGGCGATGACCCGGGAGCCGATGGCCGCCTGGATCGGCACCTCGAAGTTCTGCCGCGGGATCAGCTCGCGCAGCTTGGCGACCAGCCGCACACCGTAGGCGTACGCCTTGTCCTTGTGCGTGACCGCGGAGAACGCGTCGACCTTGTCGCCGTGCAGCAGGATGTCGACCTTGACGAGCTGCGCGGTCTGCTCGCCGGTGGGCTCGTAGTCGAGGGAGGCGTACCCGCGCGTCTTGGACTTCAGCTGGTCGAAGAAGTCGAAGACGATCTCGGCGAGCGGCAGGGTGTAGCGGATCTCGACGCGGTCCTCGGAGAGGTAGTCCATGCCGAGCAGGGTGCCGCGACGACTCTGGCAGAGCTCCATGATCGCGCCGATGAACTCGCTGGGCGCGAGGATCGTGGCGCGCACGACGGGCTCGTGCACCTGGTCGATCTTGCCCTCGGGGAATTCGCTCGGGTTGGTGACGGTGTGCTCGGTGCCGTCCTCCATGTCGACGCGGTAGACCACGTTGGGCGCGGTGGCGATGAGGTCGAGGCCGAACTCGCGCTCCAGCCGCTCGCGGATCACGTCGAGGTGGAGCAGGCCGAGGAAACCGACGCGGAAGCCGAAGCCGAGCGCGGCGGAGGTCTCCGGCTCGTACACCAGGGCGGCGTCGTTGAGCTGGAGCTTGTCGAGCGCCTCGCGCAGGTCCGGGTAGTCCGAGCCGTCCAGCGGGTACAGGCCCGAGAACACCATCGGCTTGGGGTCCTTGTAGCCGCCCAGCGCCTCGGTCGCACCCTTGTTCAGGGAGGTGATGGTGTCACCGACCTTGGACTGCCGGACGTCCTTCACACCGGTGATGATGTAGCCCACCTCGCCCACGCCGAGGCCGTCGGCCGGGGTCATCTCCGGGGAGGACACCCCGATCTCCAGCAGTTCGTGGGTGGCGCCGGTGGACATCATCCGGATGCGCTCGCGCTTATTGAGCTGCCCGTCGACGACACGGACGTACGTGACGACGCCGCGGTACGAGTCGTAGACCGAGTCGAAGATCATCGCGCGGGCCGGGGCGTCCGCCACCCCGACCGGGGCCGGGACGTCCTTGACCACCCGGTCGAGCAGGGCGTCCACGCCGACACCGGTCTTCGCGGAGACCTTGAGCACGTCCTCCGGCCGGCAGCCGATGAGGTTGGCCAGCTCCTCGGAGAACTTCTCCGGCTGCGCGGCCGGCAGGTCGATCTTGTTGAGCACCGGGACGATGGTGAGGTCGTTCTCCATCGCCAGGTAGAGGTTGGCCAGTGTCTGGGCCTCGATCCCCTGCGCGGCGTCCACCAGCAGGATCGTGCCCTCGCATGCGGCGAGCGAGCGCGAGACCTCGTAGGTGAAGTCCACGTGGCCCGGGGTGTCGATCATGTTGAGGACGTGGGTGCGGCCCTGGTCCTCACCCGTCGTAGGGGCCCAGGGCAGACGCACTGCCTGGGACTTGATGGTGATGCCGCGCTCGCGCTCGATGTCCATCCGGTCGAGGTACTGAGCACGCATCTGCCGCTGGTCGACCACGCCCGTCAGCTGGAGCATGCGGTCGGCAAGGGTCGACTTGCCGTGGTCGATGTGCGCGATGATGCAGAAGTTGCGGATCAGCGCCGGGTCGGTACGGCTCGGCTCGGGCACGTTGGTAGGAGTCGCGGGCACGCAGGGTCCTGATTCTTGAGACGCCGAACGCCGTGTCTCGGGTCGATGTCGGTTCGGTCGGATCGATACGTAGCCTCCATCGTCCCATGGTTGCGGGGCGGGGACCGGTTTGGGCCGGTCCGAGCGGGGCTGGTACCGTTGACAGCTGTGTCTCGCGACTCTCCCGGGCCGCGGGACACACATCGAAGATCCAACGAACCTGAAAAGGCTCTTTCGTGGCGAACATCAAGTCCCAGATCAAGCGGAACAAGACGAACGAGAAGGCGCGCCTGCGCAACAAGGCCGTCAAGTCCTCGCTCAAGACCGCTATCCGCAAGGCCCGTGAGGCCGTCGCCGCCGGTGACGTCGAGAAGGCCACCACGGCCACTCGCGACGCCTCCCGTGCGCTCGACAAGGCCGTCTCGAAGGGTGTCATCCACAAGAACGCCGCCGCCAACAAGAAGTCGGCGCTGGCCTCCAAGGTTGCCTCCCTCCAGGGCTGAGCTGTCTGAGATCCACCTGCCGGAACGGATCAGCGGGCCCTCTCTCCCGCCCCTGCCCGGCCCCCGCGCCGCACACCGAACCTGCGTTCGCCACGCGGGTGCGGCGCACCAAGCGTGAACCGGAGGCCCCGGCCCCGCTCTCCCCGGAGCGCGGTCGGGGCCTTCGGCGTGCCCTGGGCCCTTGACACATGAGCGCCCTCGGCGCACCCGGTCCGGCCCGGCCCGCGCGGCCCCCGCCGGATGACGGGCGAGAGCCGACGGCCGGGTCACGGGGCCGGAAAACAGCGGGCAGCACAAAGCGGGAACCGACAGACGGCCCATCGGACGAGAAGCGGGGGCGGATACGACCGGCAGGCCGTCCGAGCGGCGGGCAGTACGAGGGCGGAAGCCGACAGACAGATCACCGGACGAGAACCGACGGGCAGCACGAGCGGACGAACCGGCCACCGGTCGAGACCCGACGGGCAGGCCACCCGAGTGACAGGCAGCACGGGGCGGGAACCGACAGACGGGCGGAGGGGCGAGAACCGGCGAGCAGCCGCCCGAGTGACGAACGGGCACCGGACGAGAACCGACGGGCAGCACGAGCGGACGAACCGGCCACCGGGGCAGCCCGAAGCCGATCGCTCGGTGAACGCCCCCGCCGCAGCGCCGTCCCCATACCGCGCCGACCGTCGGGCTTCCCGGGTTCCGGGCAACTCGGGAAGCCCGGAGAACCCCGCGCCGCCTCGGCCGCTGCGCAGCGCCGCGGCTCCCTGCGCTCCCCGACTCCCCTCCGTCCCTTCCCTTCCCCGCCCCGCCTTCCCCGATCAGCGCCTCGACCGCGCCGCACGCGCGATCGCGACGACGGCCTTCTCCAGCGCGTACTCCGGGTCGTCGCCGCCCCCCTTGACCCCGGCGTCCGCATCCGCGACCGCCCTCAACGCCATCGCCACGCCGTCCGGTGTCCACCCGCGCATCTGTTGACGCACCCGGTCGATCTTCCACGGCGGCATGCCCAGTTCACGGGCGAGGTCCGCCGGCCGTCCGCCACGCGCCGAGGAGAGCTTGCCGATCGCCCGTACCCCCTGCGCCAGCGCGCTGGTGATCAGCACCGGCGCCACACCGGTCGACAACGACCAGCGCAGGGCTTCGAGTGCCTCCGCCGCCCGCCCCTCGACCGCGCGGTCCGCGACGGTGAAACTCGAAGCCTCCGCACGCCCCGTGTAGTAGCGGGCGACGACCGACTCGTCGATCGTGCCCTCGACGTCCGCGACGAGCTGCGAGACCGCGCTCGCCAGCTCCCGCAGATCGCTGCCGATCGAGTCGACGAGCGCCTGGCACGCCTCGGGCGTCGCGGATCGCCCCAGCGTCCGGAACTCCGCCCGCACGAAGGAGAGCCGCTCGGCAGGCTTGGTCGTCTTCGGGCAGGCGACCTCCCGCGCCCCGGTCTTGCGCGCGGCGTCCAGCAGCCCCTTGCCCTTGGCCCCGCCCGCGTGCAGCAGGACGAGAGTGATCTCCTCGACCGGATCGCCCAGGTACGCCTTGACGTCCTTGACCGTGTCGGCGGAGAGGTCCTGCGCGTTCCGTACGATCACAACCTTGCGCTCGGCGAAGAGCGACGGGCTGGTCAGCTCGGCGAGGGTGCCGGGCTGGAGTTGGTCGGGGGTGAGGTCGCGGACGTCCGTGTCGGGGTCCGCGGCGCGGGCCGCCGCCACCACCTGTGCCACGGCGCGGTCCAGGAGCAGGTCCTCCTGACCCACGGCGAGCGTGAGGGGGGCGAGCGGATCGTCGGTCGAATTCCTTCTGGTGGCCATCGTCGTCCAGCATCCCACGCACCGCTGACAAACCCCCGGGCTCCCTCCCCGGATCCCCCGCCAAAGCGGGCTCCCCGGTGCACGTCGTACGGGAGAATGGGCAGGTGAGCGATGTGAGACATGTGCTGGTGCTGCCCGACCGCGACGCCGCGGAGGAAGTGGCCGAGGAGCTCGGCGACCGTTTCGGAGTGGTCGAAGAGCCCCAGCTCGTACGTGATGCGCTGGCGGGCGAGGACGACGCCGAGGACGCCCAGTGGCTGGTCGTCGTGGAGGACCCGTCGGAGCGACTCGACGCTGCGGCACTCGACGCATTCGCGGCCGAGTACGAGGGCTGGCTCGAAGCGCCCTGAGGGTTGCCTCGTAATCCCTGGCGAGCACGACGGAACGTGTCGGGTGCGACGGAACGTGTCAGGTGGGGCTCGACGGACTCCGGCGCCACTCGACACCGGCCGGTATCCCGGTCGTTCAGGCCTTGGGGACGATCTGCATGTCCAGGTCGATGGAGATGCTGGAGCCGACTGCCGCGATACCTCGGGCCAGCATGGTCTGCCAGGTCAGCGTGAAGTCCTCGCGGTGCAGTTCCGTGGTGGCCCGGCAGGCCGCGCGCGTCTCGCCCTCCAACCCGCTGCCCAGGCCGAGGTACTGGGTGTCCAGGGTGACCGTGCGACTGACGCCGTGCAGAGTGAGCGCACCGGTCACACCCCAGCGGGTACCGCCGCGATGGACGAAGCGGTCGCTGAAGAACTCCATCGTCGGATAGCGGCCGACGTCAAGGAAGTCGCTGGACCGCAGGTGGTCGTCACGCATCTGGACGTTCGTGTCGATCGAAGCGGCGTCGATGACGACGTGCATGGCCGAGTCCTCCATGCGGTCGCCTATCCGCACCGCACCGGCGAAGTTGTTGAACCTGCCGTGGATACGTGCCATGCCGATGTGCCGGGCCGTGAAGCCGATCTGCGAATGCATCGGCTCCACTTCCCATTCCCCCGGGTCGGGCAGCTGCGGCGGCGCGGATATCTGCATGGTCACGTCGCCCAGGCTCGCGTGACCGCCCTCGACGACGGTCGCCGCGCCGTGGAACGGGATGAAGCCCTCGGCCGTGACGGCCAGCCGGTACTCACCGGCCGGAACGGTGGCGAGGACATTGCCGTAGGGGTCCGTCTCACCGCCGAGGACCTTGCGGCCCGCGCTGTCGGTGACCACGAACTCGGCCTGCTGGACGATCTCGTTGACCGGATCGAATACGCGACAGCTGAGCACTCCGGCAGTGCGTGGCACGTCCAGCCCGGCAAGGGCACCGCCCCGCACGGCGCCCGTCGTTTCCCTGTTTCGCAACCAGCGGCCGAACATCTCTTCACTACCCCCTGGGGTGAGTCACCTTGGGGCCTGACGACTGGACGTACGCGTCGGAGCACCGGCCCACCGACGAGCATGCATTCGACCACTCTTGTGGCGTTCGAGGCAAACAGGGCAGCTCGCAGCTGCTTGCGTAGAGGTGTTACCGAAGATCCGAATTGGCCGTTCCTCCGGTGTCGCATCCGCTCCCGCGCCATACCGGTGCGTCGGCCGCGTGCGCCCGAGGCCACCGCTCCCACTGCGGCCAGCGTCAGATCACCCGGCGAATGCGGGAGCGGACTCCCCCGACCGCACGGGCCCCGGCCTCTCGGTGCCTGACCGCTTGAGCCCCGACGACTCGGACCTCGACAGCCTGGGTCCCGCCCACTGGCACCCCAACCACTCGGCCCCCGGCCTCTCGCCCCCGACCGCTCGGGGTCCAACCGTGTGGCCCCCGACCGCGTGGCCGCCGACCGTTTGCGAGCGTCGGATCGGGCCGCGCCACCTGTCCGGCGCAGCACATGTTCACGAGCGGCCCACCGCCCGTAGTCGCGGTCCGGTCCCCGCCACGGCGATCGCACCATCCTTGTCGGTACGCAGCACCCTCGCACCGCCGGCCCCGAGCGCGTCGAGCGTGCGTGGGGCCGGGTGCCCGTACGGGTTGTCCTTGCCCGCACTCACCAGGGCGAGTCCGGGACGCACGCTGCGCAGCAGTGCCGGGTCCTGATGGGCGGAACCGTGATGGGCGACCTTGAGCACGTCCACCGGCGGCAGGGCGGGATATCTGCGCAACAGCCCTTGTTGGGCCGGGGGTTCGAGATCTCCGAGCAGCAACAGGGTCAACCCGCCGGCCCGGACGTACAGGGTGATGCTGGCGTCGTTCGGATCCTGCGGTACGGGCGCGGCCCCCGACATCGGCGAAGTGGCACCGGTCGCCGCGTCGGCCGCCCCCGTTCCGCCCACCGGCCACAGGACCTGCCACTGGAGCGGCCCGATCCGGCGGCGTTCCCCGGGGACGGTCCGGATCAGGGGGACCCCCGACGCGGCGGCCGTTCTCCGGACGAACGCGACCTGTTCCGGCGGCTCGTCCAGGCTCGTCGTCTGAATCGCCCCCACCGCTCTGCCCCGCAATACTCCCGGCAACCCCCGTACGTGGTCCGCGTGAAAGTGCGTGAGGACCAGCAATGGCACCTCGGAGATGCCCAAATCGCTCAGGCACCGGTCGACGAGCCCCGGGTCGGGGCCGGTGTCGACGACCACACCTGCGGCATCCCCCGCGGCCAGCACCAGGGCGTCGCCCTGACCCACGTCGCACATGGCGAACGCCCAGTCCGGGGGCGGCCACCCCGTCAGCACCCGGGTGAGCGGCACCGGGCGCAGCACCGCGAGGACCAGCAGCAGCGCGGCAGCCGTGCAGATCCAGGGGTGGCGCGCCGCGCGACGGGCGAACAACAGCACCAGCGCCGTCAGCCCGGCGAGCAGCACGGCGCCCTTCCCGCCGTCGGGCCAGTCGATCGCCGCACCGGGCAGTCCCGCCCCGGTGCGGGCCACCGAGGCGATCCACCCGGCGGGCCACCCCGCGATCCCGGCGAGCAGTTCTGCCGCGGGCATGGCCACCGGCGCCACGGCGAGCGCGGCGAACCCGAGAACCGTGGCGGGCGCCACCGCGAACTCGGCCAGCAGATTGCACGGGATCGCCACCAGGCTGACCTGCGAGGCGAGCAGCACGACCACCGGCGCGCACACGGCCTGCGCCGCCGCGGCCGCCGCCAGCGCCTCGGAGATCCGGGGCGGCACCCGACGCCGTCGCAACGCGTCGGCCCACGGCGGGGCGATGGTGAGCAGGGCACCGGTGGCCAGCACGGAGAGGACGAAACCATAGCTGCGCGCCATCCACGGGTCGTACAGAACCAGCAGCAGGACCGCCGCGGCCAGTGCGGGGATCAGTGATCTGCGGCGCCCCGTACCGATGGCGAGCAGGGTGATCAGCCCACAGGCCGCAGCGCGCAGCACGCTCGGCTCGGGACGGCAGACGATGACGAAGGCGAGCGTGAGCCCGCCGCCGAGCAACGCGGTCAGCCTCAACGGGATGCCCAGGCGGGGTGCCAGGCCGCGGCGTTCGGCACGCAGCGCGATGCCGGGTGGCCCGATCAGAAGGGCGAGCAGGATCGCCAGATTGGCACCGGAGACCGCCATCAGGTGGGTGAGGTCGGTCGCCCGGAAGGCTTCGTGGAGTTCTGGCGTGAGCCTCGACGTGTCGCCGACGACCAGGCCGGGCAGGAGTGCGCGGGCATCGGGGTCGAGCCGGTCGGTCGCCCGCCGCAGCCCGGCGCGCAGCGCACCTGCCGTGCGGTGGACGGACGAGGGCGGTCCGATGATGCGGGGCGGTCCCTTGCCCTCCGGCCGCAGTACGGCGGCATTGCGCTCCCCTTCGTGCAGGGGCGGTGCCAGCCGACCGCCGATGTGCAGTCGCGTGGAGGGAAGCAGTTGCTGCCACCGGGCCGTCGCCCCGTCGGGCCGGACGATCAGCAGCACGGGCGTCCTCAGCCGCGTGATCGCACCGTCGGGGCCGATCAGCCGGGTGATCTCGGCGTCCATGAGGAGTGAGGCGGGTGTGCTGTGGTCGCCGCGCACCCTGGGCACGGTCTGCCGTGCGTCGGAGGTCACTGTCACCTCCGCCTCGATCCTCGCGAATTGCCGTGCCAGTCCGTGCACCGGCCCCTGTCGGACGTCCGCGCCGTGCAGACCTGCCGACGCGGCCCCGGCCGCCGCACAGAGCAGTGCCGTGGCGGTGGCGGTCACGGTGGTCCGCGCCCGCCACCGACGGCCTGCCGCGCTCCCGTCATCCGCCGGCCCACCCCCGGGGCCGGACCGGTTTCCCCGAAACGCGCGGGGCAACGGCGCTCCCGACCACGCGAGCAGCACCAGCGCCGTACCGACGCAGACCATCACACCCGTCGTCGTCCACCGTCCCGGCGTGCCCAGTGCGAGGGCGGCTCCGGCCCACGCCGCCATGGCCGGTGGGACCAGTCGCAGGTCGGCGGGGCCCTCCTGCCGCGGATCGAGCGCGCCGTGCCGGTGCCTCGAAGCCGGCCGGGTCTCCGGCGGGTTCACGGTCCCACCAGCGGTTGGAGGTCGCTGAACCGCCGGTCGCCGATTCCGTTGACCTCGCGGAGTTCGTCGACGGACCGGAACCCGCCGTGTTGCGTGCGGTAGTCGACGATGTGCTGGGCGAGCACCGGTCCGACACCGGGCAAGGTGTCCAGCTGGTCGACGGTCGCGTTGTTGAGGCTGATCGGTCCGGTCACGGGCCCGGAGCCACCGCCCGTGCCACCGCCCTGCGTGCCGCTGCCGGTGGTGGGTGTGCCGGGCGGGACACCCACCACGATCTGCTCCCCGTCCATGAGCACCCGTGCCCGGTTCAGCCCGGTGAGGTCGACACCGGGCCGCGCCCCGCCTGCCGCCAGCAGCGCGTCCGCGACCCTTGCCCCGGACGGCAGTTGGTGAATGCCCGGATTCCGTACCTTTCCGCTCACATCGACGACGATGTGGGCACCCTGTCCCGTCACCGTCGTCGGTCCGGGCGACGGCTCGGGCACTGCGGAGCCGCCGGGCGCGGAAGTCGATGTCTCTGTGGTCCGGGTGTGTGCGGCCTCGTCGACAAGATCGGGAGCCCGCACGGGGTGGGGTCGGGCCGACCAGAAGTGCATCGTCGCGAACGCCGCGGCCGCGATCAGGACAACGGCCAGCGCGGCAAGGGTCCTTGGCTCCATTCCGCACCTGAGCTGGAGCCAGACCGGAATCCGTTCCCGCACCGCCGGGATCAGTCGTTCCCGCCACCCCGGCTCCCCGGAACCGCTGGCCGGGGCCGTGGCCCGGTGCGAGGCAGGCGCTGATGCGGCGGGCGGAAGCGAGGCCGGCCCCGGGCCGGAGGGCCGCGCCCGGCCCCTGGCCGACGGCGCCCGGCGCCGGACCGGGGTCGCGACGGAGGATGCCGCCTCCGCAACGCCGGGGCTCGCAGCCGAACCCGAACCCGGGCCCGGTGCCGCGGCCGCAGCCGGAGGCGGGGTCGATGCAGCCGATTCGGTGGCGGGGGCCTCGGCCGTCAACACACTTGGCCCTGGCCCCGGCCCGGTGGTCACTGTCGGTCCCGTCGCCGGACGACGGGGCGACGAAGCGGCAGGGTCCGGGCCCTCGAACACCTGAGCAGCGGGGTTCGGTACCGGGAGCGGAACCCGAGAGCCGGAGAGGTCCGACGCCGGTGACGACGCCCCGAGCATGGCCGGGTCCGGGTAGGCGGCGGAGCCCGGAACGGCGCCCCTCCCCGCCGCGGACGGTGCGCCCCGCTCCCCGGCCGCCCCCTCCACGCGCGCGCTCGCCCCTGCCATGAGCGCGTCCGCCCGGCGGCGCGAAGCCGCCGCGACGATGTCCGCACGTCCGCGCGAGGGTCGTTGCCGTCCGGGACCGAGACCGGGACCGCTACGGGCACGCCCCGGTCCGCTGCCGCTTTTGCCGGTTGCACGATGTGTTCGCAGAGCCATGCCTCACGACGGTAGGCACATTCACCCGAACCCGCCGAGCCACCTCGATTCCGGTGGACAACCGACTGATTGTGGACAACTCGGCCACCCCGAGGAGTGATGTGGTGCCCCTCCCGGCACCGCAGCCGACACACGGCCGGGACGCCCGGGACGGAGCCGGCCTCAGCGCGGCGAGACCACCGCTCCGAGCAGGCCGGGACCGGTGTGCGCGCCGATCACCGCGCCCACCTCGCTGACATGCAGGTCGACCAGCCCGGGCACACGCTCGCGCAGCCGCTCGGCGAGCCGCTCCGCCCGCTCCGGCGCCGCCAGGTGATGCACGGCGACATCCACCTGCCCGCCGCCCGCCCTCTCCGTGACGATCTCCTCCAGGCGGGCGATCGCCTTCGACGCCGTCCGTACCTTCTCCAGCAGTTCGATACGGCCGGCGTCGAGTTGGAGGAGGGGCTTCACAGCGAGTGCCGATCCCAGCAGCGCCTGCGCGGCACCGATGCGGCCGCCGCGCCGCAGGTAGTCCAACGTGTCGACATAGAAGTACGCGGACGTGTCCGCGGCACGCTTCTCCGCGGCTGCGACGGCCTCGTCCAGGCTTCCGCCCGCCTGCACCGTCTCGGCCGCCGTCAGGGCGCAGAATCCGAGGGCCATGGCGACCATCCCGGTGTCCACCACCCGCACCGGAATCGGCGCGTCCGCCGCGGCGAGCAATGCGGCGTCGTACGTGCCCGACATCTCCGCCGAGAGGTGCAACGAGACGAGGCCGTCGGCACCGGCGTCGGCTGCCGCCCGGTACGCGGCCGCGAAGACCTCGGGACCGGGACGGGATGTCGTCACGGGGCGGCGCTTCTGGAGCGCGACCGCGAGCGAACGAGCGGAGAGCTCTGTGCCGTCCTCCAGGGCCTGATCGCCGAGGACGACGGTCAACGGCACCGCGGTGATGCCGTGCCGCTCCAGCGCCTCGGGGGGCAGGTAGGCCGTGGAATCGGTAACGATCGCGACATGGCGGGACATGAGCGGGAGGTTACCTGGCAAGCCCTCCGAGTGGCAGTCCGACCCCGGCCGACCCGACGCCCGGGGCCGTTCCGGCTTGTGCCCGCCCGTTCACGGACGGCCATGCCCGTCGGCCGCGGGACGGGACACGTCAGTTCGTCGTCTCGGGCCTTGTCGCCTTCTGCCACGAGTACGCGGTCCGGTGGCGTGGGTCCGGGGCCGCTATCGCCCGGCTCACCCGGTCCCCCTGTCCATGCCCCTCCCGACTGCCGCGCCGCTCGGGCCCCTGCGCCCGGCTTTCGTCCTGCGGACTGTTCTGCCCACGGGCGGACTCGTCCGATCCGTCCGTCCAATGCCTGAGGGCCCCGGCCTCCATGTCGATCTGCGCGTTCAACGCGTCGAGGTCGTCGTCGACGAAATGCTGTGCCCGGTCCCGCGCCGCCCACCGCAAGGAATCCGCCGAGTGCGTGATCCGCTCCGTGCGCTCCCTCAGCCCGGGGAGCAACGAGGCGACCGTGGCCCGGTCCGGCTCGCGCTCCAGTCTCCTCAGCTCGTCGTCGAGCACGTGTCCGTGCGCGCTCAGGCGCCGGAAGAGGTCCAGCGACTCGGAGAGCGAGGCGTCCTCGGCGACCCCCGTCCGCAACGCCTCCTGTGTGGCCCGCATGGAGGTACGCAACGAGAGCCGCAACTGCGCCAGCTCTCCGCCCACTCCCGTGGCGCCGTAGCTCTTCGCCCGCAGCGAGGCGTCCTCGACCGTGCGGCGTGCCTGAGTGATCGTGCGGTCCACACCCCGCTTCGCCACACCGATGGCTTTGACGCTCACGTACACGCTCAGCGCGATGAAAGCGAAAAAGAGCAACCCCAGAATCAGGATCACGGCTTCCATGAGCGCCCCTCGGATGTCGTATCGGCTGCCGGCCCCTCCACCGTAAACGGAAAAGGCAGGCCGAGGGTTCCTTCGGAACCCCCAACCTGCCCGTAGGGGAAGGCCCCCACTCGCACAGACGCAGCGGTCGAGCCGACGGACGCGGCGGCCGTCCCGCGCCGCCGGAGCCGGATGCCACGGCACCGGCGCGGGCCGGCGCGGCCTCGCCGGGACGTCACCGTCCCGGCATCGGCGCCGTCACCGCACTCACGCGGTCACGACCACCACCCCGCCGACCCGATCGACGCCGTCACGCCGGAACGATGTTGACCAGCTTCGGAGCACGCACGATCACCTTGCGGATTCCCGCGCCGTCCAGCGCCGCGACCACGGCCGGGTCGGCCAGGGCCAGCGCCTCCAGTTCCTCGTCCGTGATCGACGGAGAGATCTCCAGGCGCGCCTTGACCTTGCCCTTGACCTGTACGACACAGGTCACGGTCTCGTCCACCACGTACGAGGGATCGGCGACCGGGAAGTCCTGGTGCACGACGGACTCGGTGTGACCCAGTCGACGCCACAGCTCCTCCGCGATGTGCGGCGCCAGCGGCGCCACCAGCAGCACCAGCGGCTCGGCGACGGACCGGGGCAGCGGGCCGCCCGCCTTGGTCAGGTGATTGTTCAGCTCGGTCACCTTGGCGATGGCCGTGTTGAAGCGCATCCCTGCCATGTCCTTGGCAACCCCGTCGATCGCCTTGTGCAGCGCACGCAGCGTCTCCTCGCCCGGCTCCGTGTCGACGACCGTGACCTCACCGGTCTCCTCGTCGACGACGTTGCGCCACAGGCGCTGCAGCAGTCGGTACTGGCCGACGACGGCACGTGTGTCCCACGGCCGCGACACGTCCAGCGGGCCCATCGCCATCTCGTACAGGCGCAGTGTGTCCGCCCCGTACTCGGCGCAGATCTCGTCCGGCGTCACGGCGTTCTTCAGCGACTTGCCCATCTTGCCCAGGACGCGGCTGACCTTCTCGCCCTGGTAGAAGAACTTTCCGTCGCGCTCCTCGACCTCGGCCGCCGGAACCGCGATGCCCCGGCCGTCCCGGTAGACGTATGCCTGGATCATGCCCTGGTTGTACAGCTTGTGGAACGGCTCGGCGGACGAGATGTGCCCCAGGTCGTGCAGCACCTTGGACCAGAAGCGCGCGTACAGCAGGTGCAGAACGGCATGCTCGGCACCACCCACGTACAGGTCGACGCCGCCGGTCGGCTGCCCCTCGCGCGGGCCCATCCAGTACTGCTCGATCGCCGGGTCGACCAGCTTCTGTTCGTTGTTCGGGTCCAGGTAGCGCAGCTCGTACCAACAGGATCCCGCCCAGTTGGGCATGGTGTTGGTCTCGCGGCGGTACTTCCTGGGGCCGTTGCCGTCACCCAGGTCCAGAGTGACGTTGACCCAGTCGGAGTTCCGGGACAGCGGGGTCTCGGGCTGGGTGTCCGCGTCGTCCGGGTCGAAGGTGCGCGGCGAGTAGTCGTCGACCTCCGGCAGCTCCAGGGGCAGCATCGAATCGGGCAGCGGGTGGGCGACGCCGTCCTCGTCGTAGACGATCGGGAACGGCTCGCCCCAGTAGCGCTGGCGGCTGAACAGCCAGTCGCGCAGCCGGAAGTTGACGGTGCCCTCGCCGGCGCCGTGCCCCTTCAGCCACTCGGTGATCTTCGCCTTGGCCTCGACGACGCCCAGACCGTCCAGCGAGATCTCGTCGTTGGCGGAGTTGACCAGCTTCGCGTCGTACGAACCGAAGGCGTCGTCCCAGGTCGAGGGATCGGTCCCGCGGTCGTCCGACGGCTCGACGACGCAGCGCATCGGCAGCTCGAAGGCGCGCGCGAAGGCGAAGTCACGCGCGTCGTGCGCCGGCACGGCCATGATCGCGCCGGTGCCGTAGCCCATCAGCACATAGTCGGCGATGAAGACGGGGACCTTCTCGCCGCTGACCGGGTTGGTGGCGTACGCGCCGGTGAAGACACCGGTCTTGTCCTTGGCCTCGGCCTGCCGCTCCACGTCGGACTTGGCCGCGGCCTGCTTGCGGTAGGCGGCGACGGCGTCGGCCGGGGTGGCGTGCCCGCCGGTCCACACCGGGTGGGTGCCCTCGGGCCAGGCGGCCGGAACGATCTGCTCGACCAGCTCGTGCTCGGGTGCCAGCACCATGTACGTGGCGCCGAACAGGGTGTCCTGGCGGGTGGTGAAGACGGTGACGGCATCGGCTCCGTCGACCGGGAAGTCGACACGCGCGCCCTCGGAACGCCCGATCCAGTTGCGCTGCTGCAGCTTGATGGCCTCGGGCCAGTCCAGCCCGTCCAGGTCGTTCAGCAGCCGGTCGGCGTAGGCCGTGATGCGCATGTTCCACTGGCGCAGCTTGGCCTTGAAGACCGGGAAGTTCCCGCGCTCGGAGCGACCGTCCGCGGTCACCTCCTCGTTGGCCAGCACGGTACCCAGGCCGGGCGACCAGTTGACCGGCGCGTCGGAGGCGTACGCCAGGCGGTACCCGCTCAGGACGTCCGCGCGCTCGACGGCGCTCAGCGCGCTCCAGTCACGGCCGTCCGGGGTGGGACGGGCTCCGCTCTCGAACTGTGCGACCAGTTCGTCGATCGGGCGGGCCCGGTCGGCCTCGGTGTCGTACCAGGAGTTGAAGATCTGCAGGAAGATCCACTGGGTCCACTTGTAGTACTCCGACTCGATCGTGGCGAACGAGCGGCGCTTGTCGTGGCCCAGTCCCAGCCGGCGCAGCTGGGCGGTCATGTTCTTGATGTTGGCCTCGGTGGAGACCCGCGGGTGCGTGCCGGTCTGCACGGCGTACTGCTCCGCGGGCAGCCCGAAGGCGTCGAAGCCCAGGGTGTGCAGGACGTTGTGCCCGGTCATCCGCTGGTGGCGCGCGAAGACGTCGGTGGCGATGTAGCCCAGGGGGTGACCGACGTGCAGGCCCGCACCGGAGGGGTACGGGAACATGTCCATGATGAACTTCTTCGGCCTGGCGGCCAGTTCCGGATCACCCGCCAGGTCACCGCTCGGGTTCGGCGCCGCGTACGTTCCCTCGGCGTCCCAGAAGTCCTGCCAGCGTGCCTCGATGTCGGCGGCCATCGCCGCCGTGTAGCGGTGCGGCGCAGCCGTCTCGGCTGCGGAATTCGTCTCGCTCATGATCCTCAAAGCTCCATCGATCGTCATCTGCCGGCGCCCACGTCTACGGACACACGTCTACGGAAACGAAAAATCCCCTCGCACAGGAGGGGACGCCGCGCCGATTCCGACCAGGCATTCTCACCGGTCGGGACTGATCAGCGCGGCTCGCTAAGCAGAAGGCGTACGGCACGCATGGCGCCAGGGTACCGCACGGTCCCGGATCGGGGCCGGGCCCGACCGAACCGTGGACGGGTGCCGAACCGCGAAGAGGCGCCGGGATGCCCTTCGCGGCGGCCGTCGGCCACCGATCCCGGCCGCATCCGCCCGCGCCGTTTCTCCGTGGCGGCACCTCTGACATGCCTGCGGAACGGCTCATCACGGATGAGTCGCACAACGGAACAGCCGCACATGCGGAAAGCGGGCCACCCTGTGAGGATGACCCGCTTCTCGTTCTCCGATGTGGAGCTAAGGAGAATTGAACTCCTGACCTCCTGCATGCCATGCAGGCGCTCTACCAACTGAGCTATAGCCCCGTGTTGTGCACCGCCCGGTTCCCCGTGGCGACATCGAGAACATTACCGGTGACCCCGCCGGTCCACCAAATCGATTCCGGTCCGACCGGTCGCGGCCCGATGCGCACGGCCGCAGAGAGCCGCGGAGCGAGGGTTCACGCGGTGGCGAAGGAGTAGAAGCGCTTGAGCGTGCAGTGCTCCTCCAGGAGCCGCCCGTAGATCGGCTCCCCCTCCAGCTCCCGGTAGGTCTCGATGGGGTCGCCCTTTATGATCAGCGCCCGCGCGCATTCCTCGCACCAGTACTGGTACTCGGGGTTGATCGGATCCATGTCCCTGACGATGGGCGTGCCGCTGCCGCACCAGTCGCACTTCCGCCTGTGTGCACCCATGAATCAGCTCCGGCCTCGATCGCCGACCGTACGCGGTAGGGAGACCGGGCCGTGGCCACCGGGAGACCCGGCCGCACCGGGTGGGCCGCCGACAGGACGGTGGACGCGGGCACGGTTTTCGGGGACGAGGGGCCGGTCCGGGACCTCGTGGCGACTCGCAGGCATCGCGCGGTCCCTCCCGTTCGGTCCGTAGCCCCCTCCGGCGTTCCGATTCTGCCATGACCTCGCAAGAGCGCGGCTCGCTCGCGTGTCCGTGCGGTCACCGACGGCCGCCGAGGCCCGTCGGCACGACCGTGCGACGTCTCCGGAGCCCCGTCGCGTACCGGTGCCGCAAGCCCCGGCACACGCGCCCCGGCGCGAATGCGGCCCGGGGCAGGGGCTCTTGGCGCCGCTCGGCCACTGTCGGCACCGATGCCTCCGGCGTCCGGCCGTCGGTGGATCCGGCCATCGGCGTCGCAGGCGCGCACCGGGCGGCGACGCCCGTCGGTTCCCGCACGGGGTGTCGACTCCCGTACGGGGCGCCTGCGTCGAGGACGGTCGACGATGACCACGTGTCAACTGACCGCAGGCCGCGACGCCCGGGCACCGTTCCCGGGGCCGCCCCCTGGAAGGCGGAACACGGAGAGGAGCAGGGGGAGCAGGGGGAAGCACGGAGGGAAGCACAGAACGAAAGGATCCCGCCCCCTGACAGGGGCGGGATCCTTGATTGTGGAGCTAAGGAGAATTGAACTCCTGACCTCCTGCATGCCATGCAGGCGCTCTACCAACTGAGCTATAGCCCCGCTGTTCGCCGTGTTTCTCTGCGCTCCCGCGCTGCGAACAAGAAGAACTTTAGCCTGTGACCTGCCAGAAAGTGAAATCCGGCGGTCCATCGCCACGAGCGGGCCCCGACGCTCCCGAACCCGGCCGCCCGGAGGCCGCCGAGAACCGGATGCCGAGAGCCGGAGCCGGGCATCCCGGCGTCCCGGGACCGGGCGGGCGAACAGCCCTCAGGTGTCGTCGCCGAGCACCGGCTCGGGCAGCGTGCCGGCATTGTGCTCCAGCAGACGCCAGCCGCGGGCGCCCTCACCCAGCACCGACCAGCAGCAGTTGGAGAGCCCGCCCAGCCCTTCCCAGTGGTGCGACTCCAGGCCCAGCAGTCGGCCGATGGTGGTGCGGATGGTGCCACCGTGACTGACTACGACGAGCGTGCCGCTGTCGGGCAGCTTGTCGGCATGTTTGAGGACGACCGGGGCCGCCCGGTCGGCGACCTCGGTCTCCAGCTCCCCGCCACCGCGGCGCACCGGCTCACCGCGTTTCCACGCGGCGTACTGCTCGCCGTACTGCCCGATGATCTCCTCATGGGTGAGGCCCTGCCAGGCTCCGGCGTAGGTCTCCCGCAGTCCCGCGTCGTGCGCGACCTCCAGGCTGGTGATCGCGGCGAGCTCGGCCGCCGTGGCGGCCGCCCGTCGCAGATCCGAGGCGACGATCGCGTGCGGCTTCAGCGAGGCGAGCAGCCGGGCGGCCCGTCGGGCCTGCCCCACGCCCGTCTCGGTGAGGGCGATGTCCAAGGAGCCCTGGAACCGGCGCTCCAGGTTCCATGCCGTCTGACCGTGCCGCCAGAGAACGATCTTGCGACCCCTGCCGGTTCCGCCGGCGCTCAGCTCTGCTCACCTTCCGTACCGCCGGTGAGCCGCGCGTGCTCCTCGGCCTTGCCCCGGGTCTTGACGGCGTCCTCGGGGAGCGCGATCTCGGGGCAGTCCTTCCAGAGCCGCTCCAGCGCGTAGAAGACGCGTTCCTCGCTGTGCTGGACGTGGATGACGATGTCGACGTAGTCGAGCAGGATCCAGCGGGCGTCGCGGTCGCCCTCGCGGCGTACCGGCTTGGCGCCGAGTTCCTTCTGGATCCGCTCCTCGATCTCGTCGACGATGGACTTGACCTGGCGGTCGTTGGGTGCCGAGGCCAGCAGGAAGGCATCCGTGATCGACAGCACATCGCTGACGTCGTACGCGATGATGTCGTGCGCGAGCCGGTCGGCGGCGGCCTGGGCGGCGGTGTTGATGAGCTCGATGGAGCGGTCCGTAGCGGTCACAAGCAGGCTTTCGTCGACGGGCGGATCAACCTCGGGGAGGTTGCTGGGGGCCTCTGGGAGGCTGCTGAACGTTCCCGGCCGGATCGGCCTGCGGCACCGGTGCGTACGACCGGGGCCGCCGGGACGGTCCCCCGGTCAAACCGCCGGGCCGTTCGGACAACGCCGCAGACGTACACGCCGGGCGTCGGAGGTCCGGCCGGAATCTTCAGCACCCCCTAGGGTCTCACGGACCGCCGACAGCCCACACAAACACGCGTTCTCCCTCGAGGTCGGCATCGGCCGGGGCTGCCGGGGTGGTCGAGGGCCGGACGGAACCGTCCCCGGCCACCGCCCGCCCCAGCCCCACCGGAACCGGTCCGACCCGGAACCGGACCGGCTCGGTCCGGCCCCGGTCACTTGACCTTGTAGTCCTGACCGAGCACGACGGACACGTCCACGTTCGCGGCGGGCTTGCCCTGCTTCACCGCGCTCACCGGCAGTCCGAGGGTCTCGGCCACCTGCGTCGCCGCCTCCTTCTGCGCCGGAGCCTCGTAGACCACCTCGGACAGTGCCGCGGCCCCGGCCGTCCCTCCTCCGACGAAGGCGTAGCCGCCGTTGACCAACTGGACCCGGGCCGAATTCGCGCCGTCCTTGTCGCCGGTGGCGTTCTTGACCCCGACGCGCACCGTGGCACCGGCCTCCGGGGCCTTCACCTTGCCGCCCAGGACGTCCTTGACGACACTCTCGGTGGCCGCGTCGGTGAGCGTGCCGTCGTCCTGCACCGGCATCAGCTCCGTCTTGTAATCGCCGACCTTCGCGTGCTGCGCGAGCTTCGCCAGGGAGACACCGAGGTCCTTCTCGGGAAGCGACGGGTCGAGGATCTGCGCCAGTGCCTGCACGGTGACGGTGGCCGTCTTCGGATCGCCCGAGATCTTCCGCAGCACCCCCCGCAGCACCTCGCCGAACCGTATGAGCTGCTTGGTCTCGGCCTCGTCGGGCGCCCGGTAGGTGGCGTACGCGACAGCCATCCGGCCGCTCAGGGTCTGTGCCTCACCCTTCTTCACCAGCGGCGAGGCGCCGGCCTTCGCGTCCGGCACGTCGACATCGGTGTCGACGTCGATGTTGCCGACGAGGTCGACGAGAGTTTCCAGGTAGGGGGTGTCGAGCCGCCAGGTGCCGCTGATCGTCGTACCGAACAGCGTGCCGATCGCCTCACGTGTTCCCGTGGTGCCGTCGGCATCGACGGACTTGCCGAGGGTGGTCGTGGCGCCGTCGTCGTCGGCGACCGCGAGCGAGTTGGGAAGCAGGACCGTGGTCCCCCGTTTGGTCGTCACGTTGTCGACGAGCAGCGCCGTGGAGGTGCCGCCCTTCTTCGTGTCGTGCAGGTGGAGCACGATGACGTCCCGCTTCTGCGGACCCGTCGACGCCGTGGTGTCCTTCTCCGAACCGGAGAGCCCGGGAAGCTTTCCGGCGGACCAGAGGTAGCCGACGCCGCCGACGACCACCAGGGCCACCACGACTATCAGCGCGACCAGACGATTGCGCCCGCGGCGTCGTGCCTCTTCGCGCCGCTCACTGCGGCTCTCGGTGAACTTGAGCCAGTCGATGACGTCTTCGGAGTCCTCGTCGGGCTCCTCGATGAAGGAGAACTGCTCGGTGCGGTAGTCGGAGCGGCGCTGTCCCGGAACAGCTGATTCCGGCTCGGCCTCGTCCGCGGGCGCCGGTCGTGGTTCCGGAACGGTCGGGGCCGGTGCGGACGGGGCCGGTGCGGACGGGGCCGGTGCGGACGGTGACACCTGGGCGACGGTCCGCTGCGACTGGTACGAACCGTCCTGCTGCGGGGGCGCCGTCGCCTGCTGGGGAACGTTCCACTGCTCGGCGGTGTCGACCGCGGCGGGCTGCGGACCTGTGTCGTGGCCGTAGCCGTAGCCGTCGTAACCGCCGTACATCTGCTGCCCGGACCCGGGCTGCGCCTGCTGCTGGGGGGCGTACGGGTCGTATGCCGACGGCTGCGAGGGCTGCGGCTGTCCGGACTGCGCGTAGGGGTCGTACCCGTAGTCCTGCCCGGACTGCTGCGGGTCCTGGGGCTCCTGTCCGTACTGCGTCTGCTGCGCCTGCTGCGGCTGTGCGTACGGGTCGTACGTGCTGTAGGTCTGCTGTCCGGCCTGCTGATACACCGGCTGCCCGTATGCGTCGTAGCCGATGATCTGCGGCTGCTGGTAATACGGGTCGTACGGGTTCTGTCGGTCGTTCACCGGTGCCCCTCTGACTCATTCGCCGCGGTACAGCTGGCGCTTGTCGATGTAGCGAACCACACCGTCCGGCACCAGATACCAGACCGGTTCCCCCTTGGCGACCCTCTCGCGGCAGTCCGTGGAGGAGATCGCCAGCGCGGGCACCTCCACCAGCGAGACCCCGCCCTCCGGCAGCCCGGGGTCCGTCAGCGTGTGTCCCGGCCGGGTGACTCCGATGAAGTGCGCGAGCGAGAAGAGCTCGTCGGCGTCCCGCCAGGTGAGGATCTGGGCGAGCGCGTCCGCGCCGGTGATGAAGAAGAGGTCGGCGTCGCCTTGCATCGCCCGCAGGTCCCGCAGCGTGTCGATGGTGTACGTCGGTCCGCTGCGGTCGATGTCGCTGCGGCTGACCGAGAACTGCGGGTTGGACGCCGTCGCGATGACCGTCATCAGATAGCGGTCCTCGGCCGGTGAGACATGCTTGTGGCTCTTCTGCCAGGGCTGCCCGGTCGGGACGAAGATCACCTCGTCGAGGTGGAACTGGGCGGCCACTTCACTGGCCGCCACCAGGTGTCCATGATGAATCGGGTCGAATGTCCCGCCCATCACGCCGATACGGCGTGTTCCGCTGCCGGTAGGCACTTCCTGCTCTCCCATGCGTGCAGAGCCTACTGGCACAGGTGTTCGCGCCCGCTTCAGCGGTCGCGATTGAAGCGGGTGGTGACCCACAGCAGGAGCATCAGCACGAGGAACGCACCGCCACCGGTGACGATCGGCTGAAGGGACGGGTGGTTGCCACCGTGCTCGCCGCCCTCGGCGGCGAGGGTGACCAGCTGGTGCGCGGTGCTCGTGAGGCTCATCTTCGGCAGGACCTATCGATCGGGGGTCTGAAGGTGGACGTCGCGCACATCGTATGCGGGCACCTCGGGCACGCTCACGCCGACTCAGTCGTTGACGTCGTTGTTGTCGTCGCCGCGGTATCCGCGGAGCAGGAACCAGGCGAGCAGCCCGGCCCCGACGATCGAGGCGAGCAGCACGATGCGGAGCGTGGCGCCGGGCCCCTGGTCCTTGGCTGCGGCGGCGAGCAGAGCAACGGTATGCGGCATGTCGGGCGTCTCCTCAGTTATCCACAGCCCCCCGCACACCGTAGCCCCACCGCCTACGCTGGGGTCCGTCAGGGGGCGAGCGACGTCTCGTACGAACAGGGGGCCCATTCATGACCGAACGCAATCACGAGAGCGGCGGGAACGTACCGAGCAGGCAGCGGCGGCGTTTCGCGAGGATCTCGTCCCGGGCCTACGAACACCCGGCAGACCGCTCGGCCCTGGTGGCCCTGCGCAAGCTGAGCGGTTTCGACACCGTCTTCAAGACACTGAGCGGTCTGCTGCCCGAGCGCAGCCTGCGGCTGCTCTTCCTCTCCGACTCCGTCCGGGTGAGCGACGCGCAGTTCGCCCATCTCAACGACATGCTGCGCGACGCGTGCTACGTCCTGGACCTGGAGAAGGTCCCGCCGATGTACGTCAACCAGGACCCGCAGCCCAATGCCATGTGCATCGGTCTCGACGAGCCGATCATCGTGGTGACGACGGGGCTGGTGGAGCTGCTGGACGAGGAGGAGATGCGGGCCGTCGTCGGCCACGAGGTGGGCCACGCGCTCTCCGGCCACGCCGTGTACCGCACGATCCTGCTGTTCCTCACCGGTATCGCGATGAAGGTCGCCTGGATCCCGCTGGGGAACGTGGCGATCATGGCGATCGTCACGGCGCTGCGCGAGTGGTTCCGCAAGTCGGAGTTGTCGGCCGACCGGGCGGGCCTGCTGGTCGGCCAGGACCTGCAGGCGTCCATGCGCGGCCTGATGAAGATCGCGGGCGGCAATCATCTCCATGAAATGAACGTGGACGCCTTCCTGGCCCAGGCCGACGAGTACGAGAAGGGCGGCGACCTGCGCGACTCCGTGCTCAAGATCCTCAATCTGCTGCCCCGTTCGCACCCGTTCACCACGGTGCGCGCGGCCGAGCTCAAGAAGTGGTCCGAGTCCCGCGACTACCAGCGGATCATGGACGGGCACTACCCGCGTCGCGACGAGGACAAGGACACCTCGGTGACGGACTCCTTCAGGCAGTCCGCGGCGCACTACGCCGACGCGGTGCGGACCAGCAAGGATCCGCTGATGAAGCTCGTCGGCGACATAGCGGGCGGCGCCGGGGACCTGGGCGGCAAGCTCCGCGACAAGTTCACCGGCCAGGGCGGCGGGGGCGCGGCCGGCAAGAAGAACGCCGACGCTACGGACGGTTCCCCGGGCGCGACGAGGCCGGAGGAGCCTCAGAACCCTGATGCGCCGGAGTCCGGGGGGAGCTGACCACCAGCGTCCCGCAGAGTGCTGCCGTGGGCTGGCCCGTGTCGTACGGGTCGGTGCCCGCGGGGCCGCGGGGGGCGGCGCGTTCACCGGCGAGCAGGGGCCGCAGCGTGCCCGCGGTGTCCGTCGGACACGCCTCCGGTCCGGCCTGGACGTAGCTGGAGCGCAGTTCCAGCCGGTGCAGTCGCAGGTCTTCCGGGTCGAATCGGAAGTGCAGCTCGCGCCGCACGGTGAAGAGCGACGCGTCTCCCGCGCGTTGGGCGCCCGGGGCGGCGGGGCGGAGCACGTACGTGAAGGTGTGGTCCGACACCACCTCCAGGCTGTCGGCCCCCGTCTCGCTGTAACTCAGGGTGCCGCGGACGCGAATGTCGGGATCGGCGAGGGCCACCTTCGTCGGGTCGAAGTGGACCACCCAGCCCGCGGGTGCGTGCTGCCCGTCGTCGTCCGGCCGGTTCATGCTGCGTTCGAACTGGGCCGTCTGGTCGGGGTCCAGCAGCTTCTCCACCGGTCGCAGCGCGTGACCGGTGAGGACGTCGGGGTCGAGCGACGACGCCACCAGGTAGGACTCGACGGTGGCGAGGGCCGCCGCCACCTGGTTGTTCGAGAAGTTGTCCGTGGCCCTGGCCGGTGGAGGATTGATGCCCGCGGCACCCGTCGCGAAGTGCGCGGCGGGGCTCTTCGCGAGCAGGGCGGCGGCCGTTCCGCCGGGTACGGTCCCGGTCGGTGCCAGCGGGATGACGGTCGACCTCAGGGGTTCGACCTTGCGGCCGACCGGTGCCTGGTAGGGATTGCGGAAACCCATGTACACGGCCGTTCCGAAGGCCAGGGCGATCAGCAGGACCAGCACGATGGCGGCTCTGGATCCGCCCCTGAATCTTCGGGGCGGGAGACTGCGCACGGCAGGGGTGTGGTCCGCGATGCGCTCCTGGGCGGAGAACTCCTTCAGCCGGGCGGCCCGCACGAACGACTCGTCGAAGACGAGCGACCGGTACTCGTCCTCACCGCCGCCCGGAGCGTTCTCGGGCGGGCCTTCTGGGGGTTCTCCGCGGTCTGCCATGACTTCTCCCGACTCCACGTCACCGACCGGGGCCGAGACGCTTCGCTCTGCTCGGCCCAAGGCTTCGGACAGGGCCCGCCGGTCAGGGCGCTCACGACACCCATGACGACCCATGAACGGACGGGTGAGAAGCCCCCTCGGAGAGAGGGGTCACACCTTCAGGGTAGGTCGTTTGCGGCCGCGGTAAACGCCCGGCCGTGAGAGAACCGTCCGGCGGCCGCACGCTTTCGTGGAACGCGCCGCGGCGATTGCGGCGGGCCGCTGCGGAACCGACCGTCCGCGCCCGCACCGGAAGGTGCCTCCGGCGCGGGCAAAGACGGTGCGGACAGAAACGGCGCGGGCGGAAACAGAGAGGCAGAAGCGGCGCGGGCGGAGACAGCGCCACGACGGAAACGGTCGTGCTCGGTCATCGGGCGTGCTCGGTCACCGGGCGTGCACGGCCCGGTCCCCGCCGGGCGCGGCCGACACCGTCGGTCGGAGACGACCGGCCGACATCGACGGAGCGGCATCCCTTACCGGCCCCGGGACCGTGTCCACGCCCGTGGTGGCGGGCGGCGGGGCGGGCTCCTGCCGGTTGCCGGAGCTGTTGCGGTAGACGGCCCCGAAGGCGAGCGCGACCATTCCGATACCCATCAGCACGGCGAGCACCCAGGCCACCGGCCGGTGCCAGCGGGCCGACCCCCGGTAGGGGCGCAGGGCCCCACCGTGCCTCCCGTAGGGACTGCCGTGGGTGCCGCCGTCAGGATTCAGCGGGTCGTCGTGGAAGTCGTCCCCGAACCCGCCGCCCCGGTCGTACCCGTCGTCGAGGTAGTCGTCGTCCGACGGGCCGCCGCCCGCACGGGACCGGGAAGCCTCGGCCTCGGCCCGCGCCTGCGCCGCGGCGAGCAGCCGCTCCACCGCGGTGGGTTCGTGGATCTCGGCAGCCCGTACGAAGTCCTCGTCGAACACCACGGAGGCGAAGTCCTCGTCCGCGCCCCCGCGGTCGTCGTCGGGCTCCCAGCCGTCCGGGAACGGCCTGCCCCCCACGTCGTCCGGCACAGCTCCAGACTAGACCCGGCCGGTCGTTCTGGGCAGGGAGCGGGCGACATTCACCGACCCCGGGCATTCACCCGGTCACCGCACGTGGCCGTCGCCCGTGACGATGTACTTCGTCGAGGTCAGCTCCGGCAGCCCCATCGGGCCCCTGGCATGCAGCTTCTGCGTGGAGATGCCGATCTCGGCACCGAAGCCGAACTGACCGCCGTCGGTGAAGCGGGTGGACGCGTTCACGGCCACCGTCGTGGAATCGACCAATTGGGTGAAGCGGCGGGCCGCCGCCTGCGAGGTGGTCACGATCGCCTCGGTGTGGCCGGAGGACCAGAGCCGGATGTGCGCGACGGCCGCGTCCAGGGAATCCACCACGGCCGCGGCGATGTCGTAGGAGAGGTACTCGGTCTCCCAGTCCTCCGGCGTCGCCGGCACCACGGTGGCCCTGGACCCGGCGGCGTGTTCGAGGACCCGCTCGTCGCCGTGCACGGTGACCCCCGCGTCGGCCAGCGCGTCCAGGGCACGCGGCAGGAAGTCCGCGGCGACGTCCTTGTGGACCAGCAGCGTCTCGGCCGCGTTGCAGACGCTCGGGCGCTGCGCCTTGGAGTTGATCAGGATGTCGACGGCCATGTCGAGGTCGGTCCGCGCGTCCACATAGACATGGCAGTTGCCGGTGCCCGTCTCGATCACCGGCACGGTGGACTCCTCGACCACGGTACGGATCAGTGAGGCACCGCCGCGAGGGATGAGGACGTCGACGAGACCGCGGGCCCGCATGAGTTCGTGTACCGATTCACGGCTCTCCCCCGGCACCAGCTGCACCGCGTCGGCGGGGAGACCCGACCCCCCGACCGCGTCGCGCAGCACGCGTACGAGTGCCGCGTTGGAGGAACGGGCGGAGGACGAACCGCGCAGCAGCACGGCGTTGCCGGACTTCAGGCAGAGCGCCGCCGCGTCGACCGTCACGTTGGGCCGGGCCTCGTAGATGATCCCGACCACGCCGAGCGGCACCCGGACCTGCCGCAGGTCGATGCCGTTGGGCAGGGTCGAGCCGCGGACGACCTCGCCGACCGGATCGGGCAGGGCCGTCACGTCCCGCACGTCGGCCGCGATGGCGCGGATCCGCTCCGGTGTGAGGGTGAGCCGGTCGATGATCGACTCGCTGGTACCGGCCTCGCGGGCGCGGGCGACGTCCTCGGCGTTGGCCGCGACGATCTCGCTCGACCGTACTTCCAGCGCGTCCGCGATGGCCAGCAGCGCATCGTCCTTCGCCGCGCGGGGCAGTGGCGCGATGTCGGCGGCGGCGGAGCGGGCCCGGTAGGCGGCCTGGGCGACCGGGGACATGTTGTCGTACGGCGAGAGCGTGGTCATGCCCGCAGCGTAGTGCGCACGCTACGGGCATCCGTCACGTATCCCGTGATGCGAGACAACTGCCGCGGAGACCGGACGTGCCGGACGACCGCCCCCGGCCGTCGTGCCCGGCGGACCACTACTGAGCGGCGCCGCACGGCTCGGCGCCGCTCAGTACGGATGCACGCCGACCGGGGCCGCCGGGGGCGGCCCGTATCCCTCGGCGACGCGCTGGTGGTACGTCTCGCGGTCGATGACTTCCAGGCCGACGATCTCCCAGGGCGGGAGCCCGGCCGTGGAACGGTGCTCTCCCCAGAGCCGCAACGCGACCGCCGCCGCGTCGTGCAGGTCGCGGGCCTCCTCCCAGTAGCGGATTTCCGCGTGGTCGTTGGCGTACCTGCTGGTCAGCAGGAAGGGATGGTCGTGCGCGAGCTGTTCGAGACCGCGCCTGACCTCGCCGAGCGGGATCTCTACGCCCGAGACGCTCAGCGTGACGTGCCAGAGTCTGGACGGGGCGCGCTCGGGGGCGCGCTCCGCCCGCACCGCCGCCGGACCGGTTTCCGTCACCGGCCCCGGCTCGTCGGTCCGGTCGTCCGTACGGTCCGCGGATGGGCTCCCGTCGAAGCCGGAGCCCGCTCCGACACTGGTCAGGGCCCGGCCACCCGTTCCTCGGGGCGGTGCCCCCGGGCGCACTCGTCTCACCGGCCGCCTCCTGTGCATGCGATTGCTGTGCTGTACCCCGCTGTGTCCCTGCTACAAAGTTGACCAGCCCGCGCCCCCGGATGGGGTGGTTTTCGTGAAGGTCTTCGTCCTGAGGCTGGACTTTCAACCGTTTCAGGGGGTCTCGTCAGCGATGCAGGACGACAAGATCGTCCCTGTGTACGACCTCGCGTTCGTAGGCCGGACCGAGTTCGCGGGCCAGATCGCGCGTGGATCGGCCGAGCAGTTGCGGGATCTCCTTGGCATCGAAGTTGACGAGTCCGCGGGCCACGGGGCGGCCGTCGAGGTCGCGCAATTCCACCGGATCGCCCGCGGTGAACTCCCCCTCGACCGAGGAGATCCCGGCGGGCAGCAGCGAGCCGTGCCGCTCGACCACCGCCCGCACGGCCCCGTCGTCGAGGGTGAGCGAGCCCTGCGGAGTGGAGGCGTGGGCGAGCCAGAGCAGCCGGTCGGCCGACCGTCGGCCGGTGCGGTGGAAGTACGTACCGGTGTCGCGTCCGGCGAGGGCGTCGGCCGCGCGGCTCGCCGACGTGAGGACGACCGGCACACCGGCCGCGGTGGCGATCCGGGCGGCCTCGACCTTGGTGACCATGCCGCCGGTGCCGACACCCGCCTTTCCCGCGCTGCCGATGACGACCCCCGCCAGATCCCCGGGCCCGGCCACCTCGGCGACCCGTGACGTGCCCGGGATGCTGGGGTCTCCGTCGTAGAGGCCGTCCACGTCCGAGAGGAGCACCAGCAGATCGGCGCGGACCAGGTGGGCGACGAGCGCCGCGAGCCGGTCGTTGTCGCCGAACCGGATCTCGTCCGTGGCGACGGTGTCGTTCTCGTTGACGATCGGGAACGCGCCCATGTCCAGGAGCTGGTCGAGGGTGCGGCAGGCGTTCCGGTAATGCGCGCGGCGGCTGGTGTCGTTGCTGGTGAGCAGGACCTGGCCGACGCGTACGCCGTAGCGGGCGAAGGAGGCGGTGTACCGGGCGACGAGCAGTCCCTGGCCGACGCTGGCCGCGGCCTGCTGCCTGGCCAGGTCCTTGGGACGGCGATGCAGGCCGAGCGGGGCCAGTCCGGCCGCGATGGCGCCGCTGGAGACGAGCACGATCTCCCGCTCCCCACCGCTGCGCACCTTGGCGAGCACGTCGACGAGCGCGTCGACGCGGTCCGCGTCGAGGCCGCCCGCCGCGGTGGTGAGGGAGGAGGAACCGACCTTGACCACGATCCTGCGGGCCTCTGTGACGCCCTGCCTTGCCCCTGACACGTACATCCCCAATGATTCGGCCTCGCCCGGCCCCCGCAATCTACGCGAACGGGAGGACGGGCGCCCGCGCGTTCCGCCCCGTGGACGTCCGAGGCCCCTCCGGTCCGGTGGACCGGAGCCCCGTCCGCCTCCCGCCCGCGCCCGCCCGGATCACCCGAGGACCGCGGATCACCCGAGGACCGCCCCACAGCCAATAAAACCATTGATACGAAATTCCGATTTCGCCGCCCTGTGCGTCATGTGACCCGTACCGAACAATCGAATTCCGCCGCACGGAGCGAACTCGCACACCCATCGGACCATCCCATTCATTCGGGAGCCGATAGGGTGCACGGCGGCGTTTCCCAATTTCCCCCGGCCGCGCACGCACCATCCCCGCCGAACCACCGTTTCCGGGGACCTACCAGACATGGGACAAGAGCGATGTCAGTCAAAGTAAGTGTCGTCATTCCCGTTTACAACCCGGGCAAGTACATCGACCCCTGCATCGACTCGCTGCTGCGACAGTCCCTCCCCGCGGACGAATTCGAAATTCTCTTCGTCAACGACGGGTCGACGGACGACACTCCCGAACGGCTCGAAAAACTGGCCGCGGACCACCCGCACATCCGGGTGATCACCATCCCCAACTCCGGGTGGCCGGGAAAGCCCCGCAACATCGGCGTGGGCGAGGCGAGGGGCACGTACGTCCAGTTCGTCGACCAGGACGACCACCTGGCCCCGGATGCGCTGCGACGCATGTACGAAATGGGGCACCGCAACGGCTCGGACATCGTCATCGGCAAGGTGGCCAGCAACTTCCGCGGTGTGCCGCACGGCGTGTTCCGGAAGAACCGTGAGAAGTGCACCCTGCGCGACGCCCCGCTGTACGACAGCCTGACCCCGCACAAGATGTTCCGTACCGAGTTCCTCCGCGAGAACGGCATCGCCTACCCCGAGGGCAGGCGCCGGCTGGAGGACCAGCTGTACATGATGCGGGCGTACTTCCCGGCGAAGGCCGTCTCGATCCTCGGGAACTACACCTGCTACCACTACTCCCGGCGCGACGACGGCAAGAACGCGGGCTCCGCCAGGATCGTCCCGTCCGAGTACTACGGGAACCTCCGCGAGGTCCTGGACGTCGTCGTGGCGAACACCGAGCCGGGCCCCTTCCGGGATCTGCTGCTCCGCCGCTTCTACCGGGTCGAGATGCTGAGCAGGCTGAGCGAGCCGGCGGTCGTCAGGTACCAGCCCGACTTCTTCCACCGGATGGTCGAGGCGATCAGGCCGTTGGCGCTCGACTTCATGGCGGACGGCGTGCACGACGGCCTCGGCCCGCTGCTGCGGGTGCGGTCCGCGCTGCTGCGCGAGGGCGACCGGGAAGGCATCCTCCGGGTCGCCCGCTTCGCCGGAACCGTCAAGGCATCGGCCCGACTGGAGAAGTTCGACTGGCAGCCGGACGGAAGCGTCGCCGTCGCCGTCACCGCCCGGCTGGTCCACGGCGACGACCGGGAACCCGTGAAACTGCTGCGCCGGGACGGCCGCTACTTCCTGCATCCGGACAACGGCGGCGGTCTGTCGGCACGGGGCGAACTCCTCGATGTCACCGATGACATCGACGGATTCTCCGCCGAGTTGTCGCTGCGCAATCGCGAGACCGCCGTCGAATGGCCCTGCCCCGCGTCGTTCACCCGCGAGATCGACGACCTCGGCGACGGGACCTGCGAAATCGTCCTGCGCGGCACCGGCCGTCTGTCCACGGAGGCGACCGGGGGCCGCAGCCGGGTCCCCCGCGGCTTCTGGGACGTCTGGGTACCGATGCGCGGTCTGGGCCTGGTGCGCAAGGCGAGACTGGGGGCAGATCGCACGCCGGAGGTGGACGCCGCCTGCCTGCCCGCGTCGCTCGGCTCACCGGCCCGCGCCGTCATCCCGTACTTCACCGACCCGAACGGCAACCTCACGCTCGATGTGAGCCGCCGCGGCAAGAAGCTCGCGGCCCACCTGGACGGGCGTCCGGTGCAACGGACGCCGGGCCGTCGCCCCGAGCTCCGGCTGGAACTCCTCACCACCGATGCCACCGCGCCGTCCGGCAGCCGCCTGGTCCTGAGCCCGGCCGACGGAAGCGGCTCCGCCGTGCACACACTGCGCGCCGTGCTGCGCCCGACGACGGGCCGGGCCCACCTCGTCCTCCCGGAACGCGCCCCCGGCCTCGCGGAGGGCGACTGGACGCTCTCCGTCCGGCTGGACGGGGAGAAGAACCCCGCCCTGCGCCTCTGCCCGGTCACCATCGGCAGGGGCGGGCGGATCCGGCTGGCCCCGGAGCTACCCGCGGCCCCGGACTCGGCCATGGCCGGTGTCGCCGCGCGGCGCCGGAGGGCGTCCCTGCGCCGGGCGCTGCGCAGGGTCGGCGGCCCCGTCGTGCGCAGGCTGCCGGCCCGGGGCCGGAAGCGGGCGCGCCGCCTCGCCGACCGGCTCCTCGCCGACTGATCCGGCCCCGCCGTCCCGCCGGGCCCGGCGGGACGGCGCTCCTCAGCACCAGCACCCACACCCGAAAAGGACGTGATCGCATGCGGCAGCTCTCCATCGCAGGAGCCTGGGCGCACGAGCCCAAGGTCTTCCCGGACAGCCGCGGCAGCTTCCATGAGTGGTACCGGGCCTCGGATCTCGACGAGGCGGTCGGGCACCCGCTGCGGCTCGCCCAGGCCAACTTCTCCGTCTCCCGTCGAGGTACCCTGCGCGGCGTCCACTTCGCCGACGTGCCGCCGAGCCAGGCGAAGTACGTCACGTGCGTACGGGGCGCGGTCCTGGACGTCGTCGTGGACATCCGGGTCGGCTCCCCCACATACCGGCAGTGGGAGGCCGTCCGGCTGGACGACACGGACCACCGCGCCGTCTACCTCGCCGAGGGGCTCGGCCACGCCTTCATGGCCCTGACGGACGACGCGTCGGTGGTGTATCTGTGCTCCGAGGGCTACGCGCCCGGCCGCGAACACGGCATCAACCCGCTGGACCCGGAACTGGGCATCAGGTGGCCGGAGGGGATCACCCCGTTGCTGTCCGACAAGGACGCCGCGGCCCCCACGCTGGCCGAGGCCGAGCGACAGGGGCTGCTGCCCTCGTACGAGGCGTGCGAGGCGTACTGCGCGCAGGTGCGCGCCCGGGACTGAGCCGCCGGTCGCGAGCGCGCCGTTCCGCCGGCCCGTCGGGGCCGTGTGCCGGTCAGCCGGTCACGGCCTCGATGCGCCTGCGCAGAGGGGCGAAAGCCGAGCGGGGCCGGCGCAGATTGCGGGCGCGTGCCAGCGCCGGCCAGAAGTCGGCGCGGAGCAGCGTCTCGGGCCGGACCGCGTTCTTCCGCCCCAGTACCTCCTCGGGGACGTCCTGCGGGTCGGATACGACGTACTCCTCGACGATCCGGTCGTACGCGGTCCGCAGGACCTCGTTCTCCGGGTCGGCACCGAAGACGACGGCCACCCCGGTCGGTGCCGTGTCGACCTCGACGACGACAAGATCGGGGCGGAAGCGGCGGAGCACCTGGACGACCTTGTAGACGTCGCCGGTCCAGAACGTGGTGTGACGGTCGCGGGCCGCCTCGTCGACGTCGCGCGGCAGCATGTCGTCCAGCACGATCACGCTCGACCAGCGGGAGTGCCGCTCGACGTTCATGAAGTCGCGCAGGGCGTACTCGAAGAGGTGCATGCCGTCGATGAAGGCGAGTTCCAGCTTCGGGTCCCCGCCGAACGCCCGGAGCGGGTCGCGGCGGGCGAGGGCGCGGAACGGATTGCGTCCGTTGCGCAGGTGCAGCAGCGGGTCCTTGCGGGCGAAGAACGCGTCGCTCGTGGCCCTGACCAGGTGCACATCACAACTGATGTCCGTGACCACGCGGAAGGCGGGATCGACGGCGACGGAGGGAACGCGTGAGAGGGCGAGGCTCCTGCCGTCGTTGACCCCGATCTCCAAATAGTTGCGGGGCCGGTAGACGCGGTGCACATGTCGCAGGAATTCGTGGCGGTTCACGTGGAGCAGCCCTTCGGAAGGCGCCGACTGGTCCCCGAGAAATTACCGCATCACCGCATCGTCGCGGACGAATTCATTTCCGCGCACACCCCGATCACTCACTTTTTGCATGCGATCGCACGCTCATTTACCGGACGGATATTCGACGATCACCATCATTGTGCGGCGAGAAGTGCCGGAAACGCTTCCCGCAATGCCTCTCGCCAGTCCCGGATCGGTTCGATCCCGGTCGCCGCCCAGCGGTCGTGGCCCAGCACGCCGAACGCGGGGCGGGGCGCCGGTCTCGCGAAGGCCGCGCCGGCCGTGGGGCGGACCCGGCCCGGATCGGCGCCGAGCAGCCGGAAGATCTCCCGGGTGAAGCCGTACCAGGTGGTCTCGCCGCCGCTGGTCCCGTGGTAGATGCCCGCGGGCGCGGCGCCCGCGCGGGCGGCCTGCCCGAGCCGGACCAGCCGATCGGCGAGATCGACGGTCCAGGTCGGCTGCCCTCGCTGGTCGTCGACCACGTCGAGGGTCTCCTTGACGCCCTCCAGCCCGATCATGGTCCGGACGAAGTTGCCGCCGGCCGCCCCGTAGAGCCAGGCCGTGCGCACCACATAGCCGGTGTCCGGCAGGGTGCCGAGCACGGCGCGCTCGCCGGCCAGCTTCGTGCGCCCGTAGGCACTGCGCGGTCCGGTGGGGTCGTCCTCGGCGTACGGCGTCGCGGCGTCGCCGGCGAAGACGTAGTCGGTGGAGACCTGGAGGAGGACCGTGCCGTGTTCGCGGCAGGCCCCGGCGAGGACCTCGGGACCCGTCCCGTTGACCCGCAGCGCGGCCTCCTCGCGGGACTCGGCGTCGTCGACCGCGGTCCAGGCGGCGCAGTTCACCACGACGGCGGGGCGGTGCCTCGTGAAGGCCGCCCGCACCGACGCGGGATCGGCCACGTCGACGGCGGCACGGTCCGCGGCGACGGCGGTGACGTCCTCGTCGGCGAGCCGGGCCAGGACGTCCCGGCCCAGCATCCCGGCGGCCCCGGTGACCAGCCAGACGGCGTTCACAGGGCGGCCCTCCTCTTCAGCGGCTCCCACCAGGCGCGGTTGTCGCGGTACCACTGCACGGTCTCGGCGAGGCCGGTGCGGAAGTCCTTGCGCGGTTCGTAGCCGAGCTCCCGGCGGATCTTGGCGCAGTCGACGGCGTAGCGGCGGTCGTGGCCCTTGCGGTCCTCGACGTAGGTGACGCCGGTGTCCCAGTCGGCGTCGCAGGCGTCCAGCAGCAGGCCGGTGAGCTCCTTGTTGGAGAGTTCGGTGCCGCCGCCGATGTTGTAGACCTCGCCGGCCCGGCCTCCGGTGCGGACCAGCTCGATGCCCCGCACGTGGTCGTCGATGTGCAGCCAGTCCCGGACATGGGCGCCGTCGCCGTACAGCGGGACGGGCTCGCCGTCCAGCAGGTTGGTGACGAAGAGTGGGATGACCTTCTCGGGGAAGTGGTGGTGCCCGTAGTTGTTGGAGCAGCGGGTCACCCGCACGTCGAGGCCGTGGGTGCGGTGGTACGAGAGCGCGATCAGGTCGCTGGACGCCTTGGACGCGGAGTACGGCGAATTGGGCGCCAGCGGGTCGGTCTCGGGCCAGGAGCCCTCGTCGATCGAGCCGTAGACCTCGTCGGTGGAGATGTGTACGAAGGGTTCGACACCGGCCCGGTACGCGGCGTGGACCAGGGTGTGGGTTCCCACGACATTGGTGCGGACGAACTCGGCGCCGCCGTCGATCGAGCGGTCCACGTGGGACTCGGCGGCGAAGTGGACCACCTGGTCGTGCGCGGCCATCAGCTCGGCGACCAGGTCCGCGTCGCAGATGTCGCCCCGCACGAACGCGAAGCCGGGGTGGTCGCGCACCTCGTCGAGGTTGGCCGGGTTGCCCGCGTAGGTGAGCTTGTCGAGCACCGTGACGGCGAGATCACCGGGACCCTCGGGGCCGAGCACCGTTCGGACGTAGTGCGAGCCGATGAAGCCGGCCCCGCCGGTCACCAGGATGCGTGTGGTCATGAGGAGATCTGCACCTTGCTGTGGTCGCCGAGCACGAGTCGGTGGGCGGACGGGGAACGAGGGGCGGGCGTCACCTCGACGTCGCGGCCGATGAGCGATGCCTCGACGCGACGGACGCCCGCGACGGACGCGCCCCGCAGCACGATGGAGTACTCGATCTCGCTGTCCTCGATGCGGACGTCCTCGGAGATCGACGTGAACGGGCCCACGTACGAGCCGCTGATCACCGAACGGGCGCCGATGATCGCGGGCCCGACGATGCGGCTGCCGCTGACCTTGGCACCGGTCTCGATCCGCACCCGGCCGATGATCTCGCTGTCCTCGTCGACCTCTGCCTCCTCGTGGGAGGGCACGACGGTCTCCAGGACGGTGCGGTTGACCTCCAGCATGTCGGTGACGTTGCCGGTGTCCTTCCAGTACCCGCGGATCGTGGTGGAACGGACGTCATGCCTCCGGTCGATCAGCCACTGGATGGCATGGGTGATCTCCAGCTCACCGCGCCAGGAAGGATCGATCGAGCGCACGGCCTCGTGGACGGCGGGGGTGAAGAGGTAGACGCCGACGAGCGCCAGGTCGCTCTTGGGCCTCTCCGGCTTCTCCTCCAGCCCGACCACCCGGCCCGCGGCATCGAGTTCCGCGACCCCGAAGGACCTCGGATCGGCGACCCTGGTCAGCAGGATCTGCGCGTCGGGCCGGTCCGCACGGAACGCGTCCACCAGGCCGGTGATGCCTCCGACGATGAAGTTGTCGCCGAGGTACATCACGAAGTCGTCGTCGCCCAGGAAGTCGCGGGCGATCAGCACCGCGTGCGCGAGGCCGAGCGGCTCCTCCTGCGGGATGTACGTGACCTCGACACCGAGCCGGGAGCCGTCGCCGACCGCCTCGCGGATTTCCTCCGCGGTGTCGCCCACGATGATGCCGACCTCGGTGATGCCCGCCTCCGCGATGGCCTCCAGGCCGTAGAACAGCACCGGTTTGTTCGCCACCGGCACCAGTTGCTTGGCCGAGGTGTGCGTGATGGGCCGCAGGCGGGTGCCGGCCCCTCCGGACAGTACGAGAGCCTTCACGTGACCAGTCCCCGTGGTGAGATGTCGGTCCTGTCGCGGCTGCGACCTGCTGGGCGACTCTACTGAGGATTACGGCACAATTCTCGTTGCTGCGACTCCCCTAAACGATGTGCGAAAGCATTTTCGGGGTGCGGCGTGAATATCGTTCAGTTCGATCCGATTCGCGATTTCCAGCGCCGCACATCCCGCCGCACACGCCTGACCAGGCGCCTGGAAAGGGATGCCCTTCGCGCCGCCGCCTTGGGGCGTTCGATGCGCTTGCCGTCGTGCCAGTCCGGCACGGTGACCTCGAAATCGGATTCCGAAAGTCCGCTCGAACGGTCACGGAAGTGCGGGTACGCCAGGAAGAGCTTGTCACCCTTTCGTGAACTCACCATTTCCGGAACGGATTTCTCCCGGACGAAGGTCAGCATGTCGACGAGCACATCGGACCGGCCCCGTGCGACGGCGGCGAGCCTCAGCCGTTCGGCGACCTTGATGTTGCGTGCCACCCCGTCGGTCCAGTACTTCTCCATGAGCGGCGCCGCGAGCTCCATCTTGTGGCGCCGGATCTCCTCGGAGTCCCGGAGGAAAACCGGACCGAACTGCTGCAGCGTCCCGACCGTGAACGGGCGGACCATGAGGAAGTCCCGCTTGGGTCCGGCGGGTTCGAGCCGGTGGATGAGCTCCATCATGGCCCGCATGGAATCGAAGCGCCACAGGTACGTGCCGCTCTTGGTGACCTGCTTTCCGTCGTCCCGGCCGACCAGGTGGTAGCAGACGTAGTCGGATATGACGGAAACGCCGGCGCCCCGCAGATACGCCTCCATGGTGAAGAGCGCGTCCTCGCCGGTCTTGAGCCCCTCGTCGAACCTCAGCCCCAGCCGCTCCACCAGCTCGCGCCGGAAGAGCTTCTGCGCGCTCAGCGTGTAGATGACCTTGGAGTTGTAGACGTCGACCCGTTCCTTGGTGGCCGTCCACATCGACCGCGGCGCCCCGCGGTTCACACCGACCACCTTGCCGAGCACCACATCGGTGTGCGCCCGGTCGGCCATCGCGACCATCCGCTCCAGGGCTTCCTCGCCGAAGTAGTCGTCCGCGTCGAGGAAGAAGACATAACGACCCCGGGCCAGCCCGAGACCCACGTTCCGCGGCCCGCTGGGACCGCCGGAATTCGCCTGCCTGACCACCCTGGTCGGGACCGCGGACCGGGCCGCGAACTCCTCCAGGTACTCACCGGTGCCGTCGGTGGAGCCGTCGTCGACCGCCACGATCTCCATCCGGCCGGCGCCGATGGTCTGTGCCTCCACCGATTCGAGGCACCGTACGAGGTAGGGCATCGCCTCATACGCGCCGACGATCACGGTTACGTCAGGTATTGGCATGTCGTTCACATCTTCAGAAGACAGTGGACTTCACAGGTTGGTTGCCCGCCAGGACACGTCCATAAAGTGACGCTCATCACAAAAGCCCGGCACGGCCCCGAGAGGCCGTGCCGGGCTTTCGCGCTCGCGTGTTCGAGCCATATGGATTCAGCCACGCATGGGTGCGCCGGTGTCTCTGGCCAGCCGCGCGGCCCGGGCCTCCGACTTCGCGGCGAGCGCGTCGACGGCCATGTTGAACTGCACGATCGAGGTGGGCTCGTCCGGGCCGAGGAGGTATTCCTTCAGCTCGCGCCGGTCGGCCGCCAGGTCGTCCGCCGCGGGTTCCCGCACCGCCGCGAGCAGGCCGTCCAGCTCGGTCGCCTCGTTGGAGAGGATGACCGCCGCGCGGACCGCGGTGTTCTGCCGCCGGAACTCGTCCTCGCCCAGGCCCGCGGAGTCGGTGACGGCGTAGGGCTTGCCGCTCGCGATGAAGTCCGAGACCACGCTGGAGATGTCCGAGACCATGGCGTCCGACTCGTTGAAGCAGTCGTACAACCGCATCCGCGCGTCCGTGACCACCTGGTGCTCCCACCAGCCGAGCGCGCGCCACGAGGCCGCGTTCCACTCGTCCTTCAGCCGCGCGATCTCGGCCTCGCGTGCCGGGTCGGCCAGCGAGTCGCGGGACTGCTCGGACTCGTCCCCGGCGACACGACCACCGCTCGACAGCTCGCCGAGGCGTGCCTCGATGCGCGCCATCTCGGCCTGCGCGTCGGCCCGCACCGACTGGAGCGCCGCCGCCTGCTCGGCCCAGCGGGGATCGGTCGCCCGCTCGGCGGCGGCCTTCCGGATCAGCGCGGTGATCCGCTGGTGCGCGGCCTTGGCCTTGGGGCTGCGGGTGCCGGTGAAGGGGTGCGGCTTGTAGAGCACCCGGACCGGCTGGTCGGCGCCCAGCAGTCGCTTGACGATGTTCTCGCCGGCCAGCAGCAGCGAGGTGTTGCCCGGGTTGTCGTCCCAGCCCTCCCAGGTGGGGGCGTAGAGCACGGTCGGGATCGGGTTCCTCGGCGCACCCGACCACGACTCGATGGGGGCCAGCTGCGGGCGGCCCACCTCGACGATGTCCTCGTCGCGCACCCCCACGTCCGCCAGCGCGTACCGGTCGCGACCGGCCCGGCCCGCGGTCCACACCTCGTCGTAGACCTTGCTGTACGGGTTGACGCTGGCGAGCTTGTCGCTGTCGCCGTGGCCGATGAAGACGTGCTTCATCGTCGGGACGCGGAGCAGGTGGATGTTCTTGCCGACGTTGGCCGGGTACAGCGCGACCCGCACCGAGGAGAGGTCCAGGTTCATCAGGTGCACGCCACCGGGCACGCAGAGCACCGGCACCGATCCCGAGGCGAGCTGGGGCACGATCACGCGCTCGCGCAGCAGGATCAGCGGACGGCCCTCGATCCGGGCCATGGTCTCCAGCCACATGTTGACCTGGTAGGCCGACTCCTTGGAACCGGAGAAGTAGAGGACCACGTTCGGCTGGTACTCGCGCAGCCAGGCGTTCACCCCGCTCAGCACCTTGCCGTCGGACGGCACCTGCCGCTTCGGGCGGAGGTACGGCAGGAGTGCCAGCAGGTAGCAGGCCGCCAGCACCAGGGTGACGGCCAGACCCGCGTAGGCGATCCGGGCCTCACCGACCCCCACCGCGGCCAGGACGCCCGCCATCGCGAAGACGTCCAGGTGCAGCGCCTTCTCCGCGGCCCGGTTCATCAGGAGCGGACGCGGGGCGTCCGGGATCCGTACCCGCTCCAGGTCCACGTTGCGGGTGACGACCGGAAGCCTGCGGCGGTGCTTGATGAGCGTCACTATGGCGCTCTGCGGTGCCTGGAGGGCGTAGAAGGCCAACAGGCACGCGATGGTCGCGTAGAACAGCGTGTCCTCGCCGTACCCCATGCGGGCGAGCAGCAGGATCAGCAGCAGCTGACGGACCAGGAAGCGGATCGAGAGCCCCGCGCGAATCGCGGACAGGCGATTGATCAGATAGCTGCCGCGTCGGTGCAGATACTGATCGGCCAGATAAGTGACCGCGGCGGCGCCGACAAAGAACCAGAGACTGGGGAGGAGGGCCGCGAGCATTATGCAGGGGAAGCCCAGAGCCATGAGAAGAGCGGCGGCCAGCTCCGAACCGCTGCCCACCCTAGCCAAGCGCATGGCTTTCGAAATCACGAAGTACCGCTTCCGAGGGTGCCGACTGTTTGCCTTGCAAGGGAATTGTGAAGCCTGAGCTTCACGAATTCGGACCCCTGGAATTCGCGCGTGGCGACTTCAGGGGTCCGAATAGTCGATTGTCACGCAGTATTACACATCAGCCTGTCGGTCCAGGACGGCGGCCAGTGCCTGCTCGAATCCCGACGCCTCCGAGGCACCGCGGGTCGGGTCCTGCTGCCGCACGTCGATGACGTGGCCGGTCATCTCGGACAGCAGGACGGCGAGGGACGTCCGGGCGACCGCCTCGGAGGAGAGCAGGGTGCCCGCGGGCTCCTCGCCGAACGCCTTGGTACGCATCGGCGTCGCGGTGCGCTCCGGGTTCACGCAGTTCACCCGGACGCCCTCGCCGGCCCACTCGTCCGACAGCGCCTGGGTCAGGTTGACCATGGCGGCCTTGGTGGAGGAATAGAGGCTGTACTCCGCACGGCCGCGGGTGTAGCTGCTGGAGGTGTAGAGCAGCAACTGCCCCCGGGTCTCGGCGAGGTACCGGTACGAGGCGCGGGCGATCTGGACCGGGGCCAGGTAATTGACGTTCAGCGCTTCCTGGATGGTCTCGTTGTCCGTCTCGGCCAGCTTGCCGATGCGCAGGACGCCCGCGGTGTTGACCACGTAGTCGATGCGCCCGGTGTCGGCATGGGCCTTGGCGAGCGCCGCGTCGATGTCCTCCGGGTTCTCCACGTGCGTACCGGTGGTCGAACGGCCCAGGGCGTAGACGGTGGCGCCGTAGGACTCGGCGAGCGCGGCGATGTCCGCGCCGATGCCGTACGAGCCACCGAAGACGACAAGGGTCTTCCCGGTGAGCAGTTCGCGGTAGGAGGCGTCGTCGGCCGGCTGCGGGACGGCGGTGGAGGCCAGCTGGAAGAGCTTGTCCGCGATGAAGACGTCGACCGGCTGGGTGACCTTCATGTTGTACTCGTCGCCCGCGACGACGTAGATCGGCACGTCGGGGAGGTACTTCAGGACGACCGAGCAGTCGTCGGTGGCCTGGAAATTCGGATCGCCCGCCGCGACCTCGTACGCCCGGCGGATCGTGGACAGCTTGAACGCCTGCGGCGTCTGCCCGCGGCGCAGCCGGGAGCGGTCGGGGACGTCGGTGATGAACTCGCCGTCGTCGCCGTGCGTACGGGTCACGATGATCGTGTCCGCGGACGGGATGGCGACGTCGACCGCCTGATAGCGGTCCAGGGCGTCGACGCAGTCCTTGATGACGCGCTGTGAGAGCAGGGGGCGCACGGCGTCGTGGAAGAGGACGTTGCGGTCCTCGCCCTCGGCCAGGCCCTCGCCGAGGGCGGCGATGGCGCGCTCGGTGGTCTCGTTGCGGGTGGAACCGCCCTCGATCACCTGGGTGACCTTGGTGAGCCCGGCCTTGGCGACGATCTTCTCCACGTCGGCCACGTAGCCGGGCGCCATCAGCACGATGACGTCGTCGATCGAGTCGGCCTGCTCGAAGATGGACAGCGTGTGCTCGATGACGGCCTTGCCCGCGATCTTCAGCAGCTGCTTGGGAATGGCCAGCCCCACGCGCTGGCCGGTTCCGCCGGCGAGCACGACTGCTGTGGTTCGGGCTTTGGCTATGTGCTGAGCAGACACGGACGACCTACCTCGAAGGCTGGGAGACACAGCGATGGTTGCACTCTCCGTTACCGTCTCGCAAGGTGGACGTCGACCGGCGCACGCCACGCCGAAACCTGGTGTTGCCCTGCGATCAGGGGAAAGAGCGGAACGGACGGTTCACGGACAGGTGACCGAGACCACACGACCGAGCCGCGTGAATCACCCCCGAGCGGGGCGGCCGCCCGGCCCGCGGGGCGCGGACGGACGCGCGGAACGCGTCCGTCCGGCGGTGACGGGAAGACGGTTCCGGAACCCGCGGACCATGCCCCGGTGCCCCGGCCGGCGATGCGCCCCGTCCGATGCCGCGCGCCGGTCCGCCGGGGGTTGCGGGACAGCTCTCAGAACGGGTTGAAGTCGTCGAACTCCCGCAGTGCCTCGTCGCGCTCCGCCTCGCGGTCGCGCCGACGCTGCGCCGCCGGACGGGGCGCCTCGAAGCGGTGGTCCTCGCCCCGCCGGCCAAGCATCTCCGCGCCCGCCGCCATGGTCGGTTCCCAGTCGAAGACGACCGCGTTGTCCTCGGCGCCGATGGCCACGCCGTCGCCCGCCCGGGCACCGGCCTTCATCAGCTCGTCCTCGACACCGAGGCGGTTGAGCCGGTCCGCCAGGTAGCCCACGGCCTCGTCGTTGTTGAAGTCGGTCTGCCGCACCCAGCGCTCCGGCTTGGCGCCGCGCACCCGGTACAGGCCGTCCTCCTCCAGGGTGACGGTGAAGCCCGCGTCGTCGACGGCCTTCGGACGGATGACGATGCGGGTCGCCACCTCGACGGGCTTGGCCGCACGCGCCTCCTCGATGACGCCCGCGAGCGCGTAGGAGAGCTCCTTCAGGCCGGTGCGGGCGACGGCCGACACCTCGAAGACGCGGTAGCCGCGCGCCTCCAGGTCCGGGCGGATCATGTCGGCGAGGTCCTGGCCGTCGGGAATGTCGATCTTGTTGAGGACGACGATGCGGGGCCGGTCGTCCAGACCGCCGTACTGCTTCAGCTCCTCCTCGATCACGTCGAGGTCGGATACCGGGTCGCGGTCGGACTCCAGCGTCGCGGTGTCCAGCACGTGCACGAGGACCGAGCAGCGCTCCACGTGCCGCAGGAACTCCAGGCCCAGGCCGCGGCCCTGGCTGGCGCCCGGGATCAGGCCGGGGACGTCGGCGATGGTGTAGACGGTGCTGCCCGCGGTGACCACGCCGAGGTTCGGGACCAGTGTCGTGAACGGGTAGTCGGCAATCTTGGGCTTGGCCGCCGACAGGACGGAGATGAGCGAGGACTTCCCGGCGCTCGGGTAACCGACCAGCGCCACGTCGGCGACGGTCTTGAGCTCCAGCACGATGTCCCGGGCCTCGCCGGGCTCGCCGAGCAGCGCGAAGCCGGGGGCCTTGCGCCGGGCGGAGGCCAGCGCGGCGTTGCCGAGGCCGCCGCGACCGCCCTGACCGGCCACGAAGGTGGTGCCCTGGCCGACGAGGTCGGCAAGTACGTTGCCTGCGCGGTCCAGCACGACGGTGCCGTCGGGCACCGGCAGGACCAGGTCCTGCCCGTCCTTGCCGGAACGATTGTCCCCCGCGCCCGGCTGCCCGTTGGTGGCCTTGCGGTGCGGGCTGTGGTGGTAGTCGAGGAGCGTGGTGACGGACTGGTCGACGACCAGGGTCACATCGCCGCCGCGGCCGCCGTTGCCGCCGTCCGGGCCGCCCAGCGGCTTGAACTTCTCGCGGTGTACGGAGGCACAGCCGTGGCCTCCGTTACCCGCGGCGACATGCAGTTCGACGCGGTCCACGAAGGTGGTCATGGTCGGTACCTCCAGTTACATGCGTACAGAAATGTCTCACTCGCGCCGCCCCGCGCACGGGACGGCAGCCTCCCGGGAGGGGAACCACGCGAGGCATCCTCAGGGAGAACACGCGAAAGGCGGACCCGCTTCCCGTGGGGGAAGTGAGGTCCGCCTCCGCAGAAACCGCTCGACGAGCGCCGGAAATCAGCCGGCGATCGGAACGATGTTCACGACCTTGCGACCACGGTGCGTGCCGAACTCGACCGCACCGGCGGTGAGGGCGAACAGCGTGTCGTCGCCACCGCGACCGACGCCCGTGCCCGGGTGGAAGTGGGTGCCGCGCTGGCGGACCAGGATCTCACCGGCGTTGACGGCCTGACCGCCGAAGCGCTTCACACCGAGCCGCTGAGCGTTGGAATCGCGACCGTTCCGGGTGGACGATGCGCCCTTCTTGTGTGCCATGTCTCCTCAGTCCCTTACTTCGCAGCCGTGGGGATACCGGTGACCTTGATCGCCGTGTACTGCTGACGGTGACCCTGGCGGCGGCGGTAGCCGGTCTTGTTCTTGTAGCGAAGGATGTCGATCTTCGCGCCCTTGTGGTGGTCCACGACCTCGGCCTGGACCTTGATCCCGGCCAGCACCCACGGGTCGCTGGTCACGGCGTCGCCGTCGACCACGAGCAGGGTCGAGAGCTCGACCGTGTCGCCAACCTTGGCAGTGGAAATCTTGTCAACCTCAACGATGTCACCGACAGCAACCTTGTGCTGACGGCCACCGCTGCGCACGATGGCGTACACGCGGATCTCTCTCTCGCTCGGAACGGATCCCCTGATGCCAGCCACTCGCACGGGCCGGGGCCCGTGACGGTCCGGAAGGACGAACGGCCTCCCCCGGGGACGTGCCACCGGGAGGGATGTGCTCAGGAGGGCAGGCGCACATGAACACGCCGACGGCCAAGAGTACGGGCCGGGGTCCGAGGGGGTCAAACCGGGCCGAGTACCCGTCCGCCCGCCCGGGACCGCCGAAGGCGCCGTCGCGGACGACGCGGGCGCCGGACCGGACCGGCCCCGCACCGGCGCTGCCGCGCCCCGTGCAACCCGAAGCGTAATCTGGCCGTCTCACTGTTCATCCGACCGTCGCATTGTTCGACGAACGGTGGGCCGGGGAGCTCTATGCTTCCGGGCGAATCAGCTCCCGGAAGGCGCAAAGACGTGAAGTACAGGGTTCAGCCCACCGCCCAGGTCGACGAATCCGCCGAAATCGGCGAAGGCAGCAGCGTCTGGGAACTCGCCCAGATCCGAGAAGGCGCCCGACTCGGGCAGGCATGCGTGATCGGTCGCGGGGCCTACGTCGGCACCGGGGTCCGGATCGGGGACAACGTCAAGATCCAGAACTACGCCCTGGTCTACGAGCCCGCGGAACTCGGCGACGGAGTCTTCATCGGCCCCGCCGTGGTCCTCACCAACGACCACAACCCGCGGTCGGTCGCCCCCGACGGCACCCAGAAGCGCGGCGGCGACTGGGAGGCCGTCGGCGTCAGGGTGGAGGAGGGCGCGTCCCTCGGAGCCCGTTCGGTCTGCGTCGCCCCCGTGCGGATCGGCCGATGGGCCATGGTTGCCGCGGGTGCCGTGGTCACCAAGGACGTGCCGGACTTCGCCCTCGTCGTCGGCGTGCCGGCCCGGCGGATCGGCTGGGTCGGCCACAGCGGGGTCCGCCTGGTCGAGCGCGAGGACGCGCCCGGTACCTGGGAGTGCCCCCGGACCGGTGCCGCTTACGAGGAGAAGGACGGCGTACTGACCGCGCGTTGAGCGCACCCACCCGTGGCCGGCGCCCCGGCCACCGGTTCCCCCGGACTCTCGTCGCCGAAACGGACGGGACCGGGCGCCGAAACCGTTCGCAGGACCGGCCGGGCGCACCCGCACCCCGGCAATTACATACCATTGCCTGACTCACCCCATCTGTGACCTGAACCAGAAGAAGAGTGCTTTGTGAAAGTCATCAGCATCGTCGGCGCCCGTCCCCAACTGGTGAAGCTCGCACCGATCTCGGCCGCCTTCGCAGGTACGAAGCACGAGCACGTCATCGTGCACACCGGACAGCACTATGACGCGAACCTGTCCGATGTCTTCTTCGACGGCCTCGGCATCCCCGCACCCGACGTCCATCTGGGGATCGGCTCGGGCAGCCACGGCGTGCAGACCGGTTCGGTGCTCGCCGCGCTCGACCCGGTACTGGAGCGCGAGAAGCCCGACTGGGTCCTGGTCTACGGGGACACCAACTCCACCATCGCCGGTGCCCTGTCGGCCGTGAAGATGCATCTCCCCGTCGCGCACCTCGAAGCGGGACTGCGGTCCTTCAACCGCCGGATGCCCGAGGAGCACAACCGTGTTCTGACCGACCACTGCGCCGATCTGCTCCTGGCCCCGACGGACGAGGCCATGCGCCACCTCGCGGCCGAAGGACTTGCCGAGCGCAGCGAGTTGGCGGGCGACGTCATGGTCGACATCTGCCTCCGCATCCGGGACGGTGTCGCCGCGGGCGCCCATCCGGCACCCGCGCTGCCCGAGGGCATCGACGCGGCGAAGCCCTTCCTGCTGGCCACGCTGCACCGGCCCGACAACACCGACGACCCCGAGCGGCTCGCCGCGATCATCGACTCGCTGGCCGCACTGCCCCTGCCGGTCGCCCTGCTGGCGCACCCGCGGCTGGTCGCCCGCGCCGAAGCGCACGGAATCGAACTCGGCCGCGGCTCCGTGCACGTCGGCGAGCCGCTCCCGTACGCGGGCCTGATCGCCGCCGTGCTGGCTTCCTCGGGCGTGGTGACGGACTCCGGGGGCCTGCAGAAAGAAGCGTTTCTCCTCAAGCGCATCACCACAACGATCCGCCCCGAGACGGAGTGGGTGGAGACCGTACGGACGGGCTGGAACATCCTGGTCCCGGACCCGCACACCATGGACCCGGCGGCGTGGGCAGCCACGGTGACGCGCGCCGCACCGGCGGCTGATCCCGGAACCCCGTACGGCGACGGACATGCCGCAGAGAACGTTGTCCGCATCCTGGAAGAATGGAAAGGGGGCAGCCAGCAGGCATGACCTGTGCGGCGCCGGATACGGCGCTCATCCGTACATGTCACCGTGCTAGCGTCACCCATCATGTCAGTGTCCCCCCGTTTTGCGCTGCCCACGGCGGCCGAGCGGCCTCATGTGGTCTACCTGGCCATCGGCTTTCCGCCGGCGGCGAAGAGTTGCGCCTACCGCATGCGTGAAACCGCCAATCAGTTCACCAACGCTGGCTGGGACGTGACTGTCGTCACCATCGCCCAGGAGTCGTGGGAGCGGGACTCGGGTGTCGACCTCACGCTCCTCGAGCAGGTCGACCCGCGAGTCAAGATTGTCGAACTGCCCATCGCCCGCGAGGACCTGGAGACGGACATCCGCCTCTTCGACGAGGCGCGGGCCCTCCAGCCGGTGGCGTGGATGAACGATCTGCGCAGACGCCAGATGGCCCACTTCCCCGAGCCGACCTTCGGCTCGTGGCGCGGGGACCTGGAGCAGGCGGTTCTGGACATCCACCGGGACCACCCCGCGGATCTCCTGCTGGCCAGCTGCGTCCCGTACGTGAACCTCGCCGCGGCCTGGAAGCTGTGGGAGGAGGCCCGGGTTCCGTACGCGGTCGACTTCCGTGACGGATGGTCCATCGACGTGGTCGAGGGCATCGAGGCGTTTTCCCGCGACTCGGAACTCGGTCGCTGGGAACAGAAGATCCTCGACCACGCGGTGTCGCTCTGGGTGGTCAACGACCCGATCGCGGAGCACTACCGGACGCGCTACCCGGATTTCGCCGACCGCGTCCGTGTCGTGCGCAACGGCTACGACGCCGACAGCTCTCCCAACCGGGTGCACCGGGCGGACCCGGACGCCGGTCTCGTCTTCGGATACCTGGGCACCGTGAACTTCACGGCCCAGCACCTGGAGACCGTGCTCAACGCCTGGCGTGCGGCACGTGAGCAGGAGCCGTTGCTGGCCAACGCCCGGTTCGAGGTCCGTGGCCACATCGGTGCGGGATCCAGCCGAGGCAGCAACCGCCACGTGGAGATCCTCAAGCAGGCGGAGGCCGACGACGTCCACTTCGGCGGCCCCGCCGCCAAGGCGGAAGTCGCCTCCATCTATGCCCGCTGGGACGCGATGGTCCTCATCCTGATCGGCGGACGCTATGTGACCTCCGGCAAGGTGTACGAGTACATGGCCACCGGCCTGCCGATCGTGTCGGCGCACGTCGTCGAGCACGACGCGTCGAACGTTCTCGACGGCCACCCCCTGTGGACCGGCGCCGTCGGTCTCGACGAGGAAGCCCTGGCCCAGTCGTTCGTCCGAGCCGCGCACATGGCGGCGGACACGAACGAAGAGGTCCACGCCGAGGCGATGACCCACGCCGACCAGTTCACCCGCGAATCGCTCATGACCGTCGCCGTCAAGGAACTGATCGAACAGTTGGCCACGGACCGAGCCGCAGAAACCGACTCGGCGGGCACGGCATCCCTCGCCCAAACGTCGTTCGTTCCGGGAGGACCCGCGTCGTGACCGACGTCCTGCTCATCGCCACCAGCAGACCACAGCTCGGTGTGCTCACCGACTCCGTGCGTACGTTCCGCGACCGCGGCGCGAATGTGTACCTGGCCGGAACGTTCCGGATGGCACCGATCGCGGAAGAACTCTCGCAGGTGGGACTGAACGGCCTGCACCAGCTGCCGCACAATCTGGCCGCACGCAGTTCCGTCATGCGCCGCAAGGCCAAGAAGTCGCCCGCCGGCATGCGGGCGTGGATGCAGTCGAGCCGGGACCGGTGGCTGCGACAGCACGCCCGCAAGGCGCAGGTGTTCGTGGCGCTGGACCCCGGTGCTGTCTACACCGTGTGGCGCCTGGCCCAGTACAACACCACGGCGGAGGCGCACTTCGGTTTCGCCCCGGCGCTCAAGGCGCTGGACAAGCTGCGCCAGTCGGCGGGCGGCGCCCGTCAGAACCTCCTCCCGCCGCTCGGTGTCGTGGCCCGCGACGTACGCCGCTCCCTCGACGGCGTCCCCGCCACCGTGATGCGTGCCGCCACCGCCCGGCCCGTGATGCGCTCCGCCGTCGGCGCCAGGCTGTGGCGTTCCGCCACGGTCGTGCCGGGCATCCCGGACAACGTGCGGGCCGCCACTTCCCGCTACGTGGCAGAGGGCATGCAGTGGGCCGGACGCACCAGTGGTGCGGCCATAGCTCTCACCTCCGCCGCTTCGAAGATCCCCGATCTCGCGCTGAGGGCCGACCTCTTCCACGAAGGCGTGATGACCGAGATCGCCAAGGGCATCAGCCCGCGCGACCTCGGCAAGGCCGTCGACGCACATCTGTTGCACGCCGACGAGCGGTATGCCAAGGGCGACCACGAGGCCGCGTCCGAGGCCCTGAACCGGGCCCTGTCGCTGCACTTCCACCGTGTCCTGCACATCGACCAGCTGAGTTCGCCGATCGCGGAGGACGCGCAGAAGTTCATGGCGCGTCTGCGCCGCTCCGAGGCATTCCGCGCGGTCTCCCGGCCGCGGGGCAGGAAGCAGCCGCCGGCCCCCGTCCCCGCCGACCGGCCGCTGCGCCTTCTGGTGACCACCAGCGCCAACGTCAACTTCCTGCACCACATCCTCGCCCGCTACGGCAACCATCCTCAGGTCGAGTTCCGGTTCCTGGACCTCGCCGCGCAGAGGCAGCTCAAGCAGATAGCCTGGGCCGGACGGCGCGTCCTGGAGGACCGGCTGGCCGACGGCACATCCACCTACCAGGCGGATGTCGAACGGCTGATGCGTCCTCATCTGGACTGGGCCGACGTCGTGTTCCTCGACTGGTCGGTCGGACCGGCGGCGATGCTCACCACCATCGATCCCGGCGACACCAAGATCGTGGTACGGCTGCACAGCTACGAGGCGTTCACCCGCTGGCCCCACATGACCGATTTCTCACGGATCGATGATCTCGTCTTCGTCGCTCCTCATGTCCAGGACCTGGTGAAGTCCCTCGTTCCCCAGCTGCGGGGCGACGACGCGCCGCGCATGCACATCCTGGACAACGCCATGGAGCTCTCGGGCTTCGTCCGCCCGAAGTCCGCCGAGGCCCGCTTCAATCTCGGTCTGATCGGTGTCAGCCAGGTGGCGAAGGACCCGCTGTGGGCCGTGGATGTGCTGAAGCGCCTGCGCAAGCAGGACGAGCGCTACCGGCTGCTGCTGGTGGGCAACGACATGGACCCCAAGACGAGCAGGGCCACGAAGGACTACCGGAAGCAGTTCGAGAAGGAGCTGGAACCGCTCGTCGAGTCCGGAGCGGTGGTGCGGCTCGGACCCACGGACGATGTGCCCGCCGCGTTGACGGACATCGGCGTGATCCTCAGTTCCTCGGTGCGCGAGGGCTGCCACGTGGGTCTGATGGAGGGCGCCGCAAGTGCCGCGGTCCCCGTGGTCCGCGACTGGCCGTTCTACTCCGGTCAGGCCAACAGCGCGCGCACGCTCTACCCCAAGGGATGGGTCGTGGCGTCCCCCGAGGAAGCGGCGGAACGCGTTCTGGAGGTGACCGCCACCGAGAGCGCCTGGGAGAGTGCCGGTCGGGCGGCCTCCGACCACGCGGTCTCGACGTGGGACTGGTCCGTCGTGCAGAACCACTTCGACGAGGTGTTCCTCGACCGGGGCTGAGCCGATCCGGTTCCCGGTCCGGTCGGGAACCGGACCCCCGCATGAGGCGAAGGGCCCCTCCCCCACATCGAGTTCGTGGGGGGGAGGGGCCCTTCGCCCTGTTCCCGAACGGTCAGGCCGACGCCTCGGGATGGCGGAGACACCATCCGGCCCAGGCCGATGCCACCATCGCCCGGATGTCGTGCCGGGCGGTCCAGCCCAGCTCCCGGTGGATGAGCTCGGCGGAAGCGACCACCCTCGCGGGATCGCCCGCCCGCCGCGCCCGCGCCTCGGGCTCCACGTCCTCGTGACCGGTGATCTTCCGGATCGCGGTCACCATGTCATGGACCGACACGCCCTCACCGCGACCGATGTTCAGCACGAGCGAGGCCGACGGATCGTCCTCCAGCCGTGCCACGGCGGCCACATGGGCCGTCGCGACATCCTCGACGTGAATGTAGTCACGGACGCACGTGCCGTCCGGCGTGGTGTAGTCATCACCGAAGACGAGCGGAGCCTGGCCAGCAGTGAGCCTCTCGAACACCATGGGCACCAGGTTGAAGATGCCGTCGTCGCCCAGTTCGGGCGATACCGCCCCCGCCACGTTGAAATAGCGCAGCGACACCGTGGCCATGGCATGGGCCCGGCCCGTGGCCGACACCAGCCACTCCCCGGCCAGCTTCGTCTCCCCGTAGGGGCTCATGGGCAGGCACGGCGTCTCTTCGGTGACCAGGTCCACGTCCGGCATTCCGTACACGGCCGCGGAGGACGAGAAGAGGAAGCGGCCCACGCCTGCCGCGACCGCCGCGTCGAGTACCACCCGCAGTCCGTCGACGTTCTCGCGGTAGTAGAACAACGGCTTCTCGACGGACTCCGCGACCTGCTTCTTTCCCGCGATGTGGAGAATCCCGCCGATGTCGTACTGCCGGATCACCCGGTCCAGCAGGTCGCGGTCCAGGACCGAGCCGACCTCCAGCGGCACGCCGTCCGGCAGCCGGTCGGCAGTGCCCGTGCTCAGGTCGTCCAGGACGACGACCCGGCGGCCGGCATCGGCCATCGCCTTCGTCACGTGCGAGCCGATGTAGCCCGCTCCGCCTGTGATCAGCCAGGTCATCGGTCAGCCGCCGATGACGACGCGGCGGACGCCTTCCCAGCGGGCCGGGTCCGTGGTGCGACGGCCGTCGACAAGGACCCGGACGTCCGGGAGGTCGACGGCGGCCAGCTCGCGGTACTCGGCGTGGTCGGCCTGGAGGATCGCGGCGGTGACGGTCTGGCCCTCGTGCGGGACGAGGCCGTGCGCGGCGAGTTCCTCGGACGTGTACATCGGGTCGGAGACGAACGGCACCGCGCCACGCGCCTTCAGCGCCTCGACGGTCGCGAAGACACCGGAGAACGCCGTCTCCTTCACGCCGCCGCGGTAGGCCGCACCCAGCACCAGCACGCCCACCCCGTCCAGGTCGCCGTAGGCGGCGGCCAGCAGGTCGACCGCGTACTCGGGCATTGCCGCGTTGGCCTCTCGCGCCGAACGCACCACGGTCGCCGAGGGGTCGTTCCACAGGTACATCCGCGGGTAGATCGGGATGCAGTGGCCGCCGACGGCGATGCCCGGCTGGTGGATGTGGCTGTACGGCTGCGAGTTGCAGGCCTCGATGACCTTGAGGACGTCGATGTTCTGCTGGTCGGCGAAGCGGGCGAACTGGTTCGCCAGGCCGATGTTGACGTCCCGATAGGTCGTCTCGGCGAGCTTGGCGAGCTCGGAAGCCTCCGAAGTACCCAGGTCCCAGACGCCGTTGGCCCGCGGAAGGTCGGTGCGGTCGTCGAAGTCCAGGACCGACTCGTAGAACGCGACGCCGTGCGCGGTGGATGCCTCGTCAATCCCGCCGACCAGCTTCGGGTACCGGCGCAGATCCGCGAAGACCCGGCCGGTGAGCACGCGTTCCGGGGAGAACACCAGATGGAAGTCCTCGCCCGGCTTGAGGCCGGAACCCTCTTCGAGCATCGGAGCCCAGCGGGTGCGGGTGGTGCCGACCGGCAGTGTGGTCTCGTAGCTGACCAGCGTGCCGGGCTTGAGACCGGCGGCGATCGCCCTGGTCGCGGAGTCCATCCAGCCGAAGTCGGGCGTTCCCTCGGCGTCCACGAAGAGCGGGACGACGACCACGACGGCCTCGGACTCGGCCACCGCCGCCGCCGTGTCCGTCGTGGCGCTCAGCAGCCCGGCCTCGACGGTCTCCTTGAGCTTGATGTCGAGGTCGTGCTCGCCGGGGAACGGCTCGACGCCGGCGTTGACCAGCTCCACGACCTTCTCGTTGACGTCGGCACCGATCACCCGGTGGCCCTTGGCCGCGAACTGCACGGCGAGCGGCAGACCGATCTTGCCGAGGGCGACTACACAGATGTTCATGGTTACTTCCTCTTGGAGCGCATGACGCGGATCAGTCGGGATCGCAGCCGCGAGGCCAGCGGCTTCTGGAGCAGATGGAGCGGGCCGGTGCTGATGACCACGCGCCCCTTGGGGTTGAGCTGTGCCGCCGCCCGGCACGGCTTCTTCTCGCCGTGCCAGCAACGAGCCAGCGGCATGGGCAAGCCGTCTCCCCGCACCGGGATCTCGTACGTGTCCCCGGCCACGTCCACGAAGACGCGGAGGCCGCGTTTGGCCTTGCGCGGCTCCAGGGGGATCAGGGCCCGCAGCAGGGTGCCGTCACCGTCGGGCATGACCTCGCGGGCGAACTCTCCGGTGACGGACGGCAGTTGGTGGCCGTCCGGCAGTCGGCGGGCACGAGCCTTGTCGGCACTCTTGGGCATGGCGCCCTCGACGAGACGCACCACCAGGGAGCCGGTCTCACCGACGACACCCACACTCGCCGTCAGTGCGAGTGAGAGTCGGTCACCGGCCTGAACCCATTCCGCCTCGATCAGCCGTGTCCGGTCCGCCAGGCGCCCGGGGACCCTCTCCCCGACCAGTTCGAAACAGCGGTCGGGCAGTTCCAGCGCAGCGTCGCGAAATCCGGGGTACCGGGCGAAGGCCCGGCCGTTCTCCAGGTGGAAGGGGGGTGCCCCGTGTTCCGCCTCGTCGCTGATGGCCCGGCAGAGTGCGTCCACGGCACCGTGCTGGGCCAGCCGGAGCCGTGCCCGCAGCTTGACCGGAAGCCCGTCGCTCAACGGGTCCGTCAGATAGGAGTCGGCAAGCCGCGCTATGCCGGCGCAGATCTCGCGCTTCGTCCCGTCGTCGAGATCCACGAAATCGTCCTGGATGAGCTTGGAGAGCTCCCAGGTGAAATGGCGCTTGAGAACGGCGTCCCGCTTCGGCCCTGCCTCGATCAGCCCGGCCGCGTGATCCATGATGACACCGGTGCAGCGCAGCCGCGAGAGGTGATTGGCACGGTAGGTGATGTTGCTGGAGTCCCCGCGCTTCACCGCGTAGTAGCAGGTGTAGTCGGCGACCACGGATATCCGGCGGGCCCGGACGCACGCCTCGATGGTGAAGGGCTGGTCGCTGCCGACCGGCAGGTCCTCGGAGAAGCGCAACTTGTGCTTCTCCACCATGTCGCGCCGGAACAGCTTGGTGTTGGCCAGGGCGAAGGGCAGTTCGGGACCGTAGAGGCTGACGTCCAAGTCGCTGGTCTTGTAGAGCGACTGGCGCACATAGCGGCCGTTGGTACCGACCATCTTGCCGACGACCACATCGGAACCGTTGGCGTCGGCGCAGGACACCAGTCGTTCCAGCGCCTCCTCGCCCAGGTAGTCGTCGGAACCGATGAAGTAGACGTATCTGCCGGTGGCCAGTTCCAGCGCCCGGTTGCTGGGCATCGCAGGGCCACCGGAATTGGTCTGGTGGACGACCTTGACCGTGCCGGGGTACCGCTCGGCGAACCGGTCGAGTTCGGCACCGCTTTCGTCCGTCGAGCCGTCGTCGACCGCCACGACTTCGATCCGGTCGAGCCCGATCGACTGTCCCACCAGCGAGTTCAGACACTCGGTCAGGTAGGGCATGGTGTTGTACACGGCCACGACAACCGTGACATCGGGAGCAGGAGAGGGATCGGGATTGCCGGTCACTCGGTCACCTCGGTGCAGCTCTCGACGGATGTGCCCATCCGTCGGGGGAGCGGCCTCGTGCCGCGCTCATGCGCCATCTGCGACGGGCTCCCCTGTGGAAGTCGTGATGGTGCGTCCTGTCCTGGCCGACTCGAGTATCGCGGCGGCCACTTCCACCGTACGCAGCCCCTCCGCCAGCGTGCAGATGTCCTTGGAGACGCCCAGTACCGCGTCCCGGAACAGCTCGTGCTCGACGAGCAGCGGCTCGCGCTTCGGGATCGCGTAGCGGATCATGTCCCCCTCGGAGACGCCCCGGAATGCCTGGAGCGCCTCCCACTCGGTGGCCACGGCGGCGTTGGAGTGGAAGGTGAGGTCCGCGGTGAGGGTGTCGGCGATGAAGGTGCCGCGCTCGCCGGTGACCGAGGTGAAGCGCTCCTTGAGCGGGCTCAGCCAGTTCACCAGGTGGTTGACCATGGTTCCGTCGGAGAGCTGTCCCACGGCGGAGACCATGTCCTCGTGCGGGCGGCCGGACTTCGAGACGGTGTGGGCGGCGATGGACGTGTAGGTCTGGCCCGTCACCCAGCCGGTCAGGTCGATGTCGTGGGTGGCGAGGTCCTTGACCACGCCGACATCGGCTATCCGGTGCGGGAACGGACCCTGGCGACGGGTGACGACCTGGTACACGTCGCCGAGTTCGCCGGCCTCCAGGCGCGTGCGCAGCGAGCGCAGCGCCGGGTTGCAGCGCTCGATGTGGCCGACGCCGGCGACCAGGCCGCGCGACTCGAAGGCGTCGACGAGGCGGCGGGCGCCCTCGACGGTGTCGGCGACCGGCTTCTCGATCAGCGCGCAGACACCGGCCTCGGCAAGTTGGAGGCCGACCTGCTCGTGCAGCGCGGTGGGGCAGGCCACGACCGCGTAGTCGACGCCGAGCGCGATGAGCTCGTCGACGGTGGACAGCACGGGGGCGCCCTGCGCCCAGCCGTTCTTGTCGCCCATCGGGTCGACGACGCCGACGAGGGTCACGCCGTCGAGCCCGGCGAGGACGCGGGCGTGGTGGCGGCCCATGGAGCCCAGGCCGACGAGCCCGGCCCGCAGCTGTGCGGTGGTCACAGGTTCTCCCCCAGTGCGTTCACGGCGTCGGCGATTCGCTCCAGGTCGCCCTGGCCGAGGGCCGGGTGGACCGGCAGCGAGACGACCTCGGCCGCGGCGCGCTCGGTCTCGGGCAGGTCCCAGGTCCGGCCGGCCTTCTGGTCCGGCTCCCAGTACGGCTTGAGCCGGTGGATCGGGGTCGGGTAGTAGACGGCGTTGCCGATGCCCGCCTCGGTGAGCGCGGCCATCGCGGCGTCGCGGTCGCCCCGCACCCGGATCGTGTACTGGTGGTAGACGTGCCGGGCGCCCTCGGCGACCGGCGGCGTCGTGACGTTCGGGGCGGTGATGTGGGCGTCGAGGAAGGCGGCGTTCGCCTGGCGGCGCTCGGTCCAGCCGGCCAGCTTGGTCAGCTGGACACGACCGACGGCCGCGGCCACGTCCGTCATGCGCATGTTGGCGCCGACGATCTCGTTGGCGTACCGCTGCTCCATGCCCTGGTTGCGCAGCAGCCTCAGGGTGCGGGCGATCTCGGCGTCGGCCGTGGAGATCATGCCGCCTTCAAGGGAGTGCATGTTCTTGGTGGGGTAGAAGCTGAACGTTCCGCCGGCGCCGAAGCTGCCGACCGGGGTGCCGTTCAGCGCGGCGGCGTGCGCCTGGCAGGCGTCCTCGACCACGGAGAGCTTGTGCTTCTCGGCGATGGCCATGATCCTGTCCATCGCCGCCGGGTGACCGTACAGGTGCACCGGCATGATCGCCGCCGTGCGGGGCGTGATGGCCGCCTCGACGGCGGCCGGGTCCAGACCGAAGCTGCCGGGCTCGATGTCGGCGAAGACCACGTCGGCACCGACCAGCCGGACGGCGTTGGCGGAGGCCGCGAAGGAGAACGACGGGACGATGACCTCGTCACCGGGGCCGATCCCGAGGGCGAGCAGCAGCAGGTGCAGCGCGGAGGTACCGGAATTCACCGCGACGCAGTGGCGTCCGGCGACGAGTTCCGAGAAGCCCTCCTCGAAGGCCGCGACCTCCGGGCCCTGCACGACGCGACCGCTGCGCATCACGCGCACCACGGCCTCGATCTCTTCGTCACCGATCGCCGGCCGGGCAGCAGGGATGGTTTCCCTGGGGTCGCTCGACATGGACATCCTCCTTGAACACCGCAAGAGCTGTTACCGGCGACTCCAAGGACGTGCGATACCGGCACGTGGTTCCGCCGCCTCGGCGCATTGCCGATTCTGTATCAATATATTGCGTTCAAATCACCCTTTGACCCAGGGAGTGTCACACCTGAGTTGCGGAGGGTGGTCCGTCCTGCCGAAAGCGGGCCGCCGTACCGATGAGCATCCTCGTGAGCACGCTCAGGAATGCCCTATTCGACGTCAGCCGCGTCACATTATCAGGATTTTCACAGCAAGTTTCGTTCAGGTCAGGGCCGATGAGGCACCGTCCACACGCCCCGCACCCACCGGACACTCGCCCGACACCTGCCTGTCACCCGCCTCTCACCCACCGAAGAGGCGCGGGCCCGCGCACGGGCTCGCGCCTCTTCCGACAGGGTCCGACGGCCCCGGGTCAGCTCTCGGTGTCGACCGACACGGAGGGCTGCGCCGACTGCTCGGCCGCGACCGTCTTCTTCGCCGCCGCCTTCTTCGCCGTCGTCTTCTTGGCCGTGGCCTTCTTGGCCGTCGTCTTCTTGGCGACGGTCTTCTTGGCCGTGGTCGTGGCCTTCTTCGTGGCCGCCTTCTTGGCCGTGGCCTTCTTGGCGGTCTTGCGGGCCGCCTTCTTGGCCGGTGCCTCGGCTGCCGGCGCCTCGTCCTCCGGCGCCGCCGGGGACTCGACGGCCCCGCTCGGCTCGGCGGCGGGCGCCGGGGCGGCGTCGGACTCCGCCCCGGTGGAACCGGTCACCACGACGACCTCCGCCGCACCCGCACCCGTCGGCGAACCAGCGGGGGCGGTGACCTTGCGGGTCACCCGGCGGCGGACGCGCGGCGGAGCCGCCTCGGGGACGACCTCCTCCGTCGCCGCCTCGGGCTGTGCGGCCTCGGCCACCGGGGCCTCGGCGGCGGCCGGGACCACCACCGTCGCCACGTCCTCGACCGGCTCGGCCGGGGCCGGCGAGCCCGCCGGGGCGGTCGCCTTCCGGGTCGCCCGCCGACGCGTGCGTGCCTGCGGGGCCTCGACCGCGGGGGCCTCGGCAGCGGCCGGCTCGGCCTCCACCACCGGCTCGGTCTCCGCGGCCACGACCGGCTCCGGCTCGGCCGTCGGGGCGGGAGCCGCCGCGGCCTTCGGGGCACCGGCGGGTGCCGACGCCTTGCGGGTCGCGCGGCGGCGGCCACGGCCGCGCGAGGCAGCCTCCTCGGCCTCGGCGGCGCTGCTGTACAGCTCCTCGTCCGGGGCGAACTCCGGCTCGGGCAGCGCCACCGGGGCGGCCACCTCGGCAGCGACCTCGGCCTCGGTCTCGACAGCGGCCTCGGTCGCGGCGGTCTCCGCCACGATCTCCGCCACGTGCTCGTGGTCGTGGCCCGCGCCGCGGCCGCGCTTCTTGGAGCGCTTGCCGTTGCCGCCGCCACCGGCCGACGTCGGCTGCTCCATGTGCACGATCACACCGCGTCCGTTGCAGTGGACACAGGACTCGGAGAAGGACTCCAGCAGCCCCTGGCCCACCCGCTTGCGGGTCATCTGGACCAGACCCAGCGAGGTCACCTCGGCGACCTGGTGCTTCGTACGGTCGCGTCCCAGGCACTCCAGCAGACGCCGCAGCACCAGGTCCCGGTTGGACTCCAGCACCATGTCGATGAAGTCGACGACCACGATGCCACCGAGGTCGCGCAGCCGCAGCTGACGCACGATCTCCTCGGCCGCCTCCAGGTTGTTCTTGGTGACGGTCTCCTCAAGGTTGCCGCCCTGCCCGGTGAACTTGCCGGTGTTGACGTCGACGACGACCATCGCCTCGGTCTTGTCGATCACCAGCGAGCCGCCGCTCGGCAGATAGACCTTGCGGTCCAGCGCCTTCATCAGCTGCTCGTCGATCCGGTACGTCGCGAAGATGTCGACCTCGGAGGTCCAGCGCGACAGACGGCCCGTCAGGTCCGGTGCCACCTGCGAGACATAGCCGTGGATGGTGTCCCACGCCTCGTCGCCGCTGACGATGACCTTGGAGAAGTCCTCGTTGAAGATGTCGCGGACGACCCGGACGGTCATGTCCGGCTCACCGTAGAGCAGCGTCGGCGCGTTGGAACTGCCGGTGCTCCTGGACTTCTTCCGGATCTCCTCCCACTGCTGCTGGAGGCGCTCGACGTCGCGGCGCAGCTCGTCCTCGCTCGCGCCCTCCGCCGCGGTGCGGACGATGACGCCCGCGTCCTCGGGAACGATCTTCTTCAGGATGGTCTTCAGCCGGGCCCGCTCGGTGTCGGGCAGCTTGCGGCTGATGCCGGTCATCGAGCCCTCGGGCACATAGACCAGGTAACGGCCGGGCAGCGAGACCTGGCTGGTCAGACGGGCGCCCTTGTGGCCGATCGGGTCCTTGGTCACCTGGACGAGGACGGACTGGCCGGACTTGAGCGCGGTCTCGATGCGGCGCGGGCCATGGGCCATGCCGAGCGCCTCGAAGTTCACCTCGCCCGCGTAGAGCACGGCGTTGCGGCCCTTGCCGATGTCGACGAAGGCGGCCTCCATGGACGGCAGTACGTTCTGCACCTTGCCCAGGTAGACGTTGCCGACGTAGCTGGTCGCCTGCTCCTTGTTGACGTAGTGCTCGACGAGCACGTTGTCCTCGAGAACGCCGATCTGGGTGCGCTCGCCGCTCTGGCGGACGACCATGACCCGCTCCACCGCCTCGCGGCGGGCCAGGAACTCGGCCTCGGTGATGATCGGCACGCGGCGGCGGCCCTGCTCGCGCCCCTCGCGACGGCGCTGCTTCTTCGCCTCCATCCGGGTCGAGCCCTTGATGGACTGGACCTCGTCGAAGCCCGTGCCCGGCTCCCGCTCCTCCTTCTTGCGGGGCTCGCGGACCTTGACGACCGTGCGCTCCGGGTCGTCCGTGCCGGCCTCGATGTCGGCGGTCGCGTCACCGCTGCGGCGACGGCGGCGACGACGACGGCGGCTGCTGCTCGTGCCGGAGGCGGACGCCTCGTGCTCCGCGTCCCCCTCCTCCTCGGTCTCCGGGGCGCCCTCGTGCTCGTCCTCGGCGTGGTCGGCGGGCTCGGTGCCGGCCTCCTCGCCGTGCTGCTCCAGGGTCTCGTCACCCTCGTTATTCTCGCCCCGACGGCGGCGGCGGCCTCCGCGGCGGCGACGGCGTGCGGGGCGGTCCCCGTACTCGTCGGTCTCCTCGCCCTCGTGCTCTGCCTCGTGCTCGACGTGCTCCTCGACCTCGTGCTCGGCCTCGTGCTCGACGTGCTCCTCGACCACCGGGGCCGCCTGCTCCGCCTCGACGGCCTCGGCGGCCTCACCGCGGCGGCGGCGACGGCGACGCGAACCGGTCTGCGGCGCGGACTCGACGGCGGCCGGCTGCGCCTCGGCCGTCTCCTCCTCGGCCTCCGCGGTCTCCACGGTCTCCGTGTGACGCGAAGCGGCGGCAGCGGCAGCGGCGGTCTCCGGCGTCTGGAACATGGGCTCGGTGAAGACCGGTGCCTGGAACACGGCGACGGCGGGCCGAGCCGCGCGACGGCCCTTGCGCGCCGGCTCCTCGTCCTGGGCGGTGAACTCGGGCCGGCCCGCGGGAGCGGTGGCACGACGACGCCGACGGCCGTGCGGTGCGGCTTCCTCGGCCTCGGCCGGCTCCGGCGTACCGGACTCGGTGCGGCCCTCCGCGGTCTCGGTGACGGCCTCGTCGGTCCGGGGGGTCTCCGCGGCCTTCGGGGCGCCCGCGGGAGCGGTCGCCTTGCGCACGGCACGACGACGCGGACGCGCCGACGGCGCGGCCTCCGGCTCCGGAGCGGTCTCGGCCTCGGCCGCTGCCTCAGCGGCCTCCTCCTCGGCATCCTCGGCGGCGGCTTCCGCCGTGGGCGCGGCGGGCTCGGTCACCGCCGCGGCGGGCTGCGGGGCGCCCGCCGGGGCCGATGCCCTGCGCCGGGTGCGTCCGCGCGGCGCGGACTCGGCGGCCGCCACGGGGGCCTCCTCCTCGGCGCTCTCGACTGCGCGGGCGGGTTCCACGGCCTCGACGGCTTCGACGGCCTCGGCGGCCTTCGGCGCACCCGCCGGAGCCGTCGCCTTGCGCACGGCACGACGACGCGGACGCGCCGGCGGCGCCTCGACGACCTCGGCCTCGGTCACGGCCTCCGCCACCACCGGCTCGACCACGGCCTCAACGGCTTCGACAGTCTCGGCAGCCTTCGGCGCACCCGCCGGAGCCGTCGCCTTGCGCACGGCACGACGACGCGGACGCGCCGGCGGCGCCTCGACGACCTCGGCCTCGGTCACGGCCG